>JBGSPI010000153.1:0-15919 GCA_041738715.1 Chamaesiphon sp. | reverse complement strand
TTCAGGGTTCTCTCATCAAGATATAGAAATCGAAGACGGAGATTTGGATTAAGGATTAATTTAATTGCCGGAATTTATAATTACGAGCTATATTTATCATCACAACAGGCGATCGCTTGATACTTTCGCAGGAGGTCTAATGATGATGAACCCGCAAACTTTGAGGTGATTGAGGCACTTCTACCCACTGAAGATTATGGATTAGATTATGCCAGTAGTGGTCAAGAAGCGATCGCTGCGCTCGAAACATTCGATCCTGATGTGATCTTACTCGATGTCATGATGCCGGAGATGGACGGCTTTGAAGTTTGTCAGCGGATTAAGGCGATGCCGCAGTGGCAATCGGTACCGATTATTATGGTGACAGCCTTATCTACTAAGGAAGATTTATCTCGCTGTCTCGCTGCTGGTGCTGATGACTTTATTTGCAAGCCTGTTAATAGCCTCGAATTGCGGGCTAGAGTCAACTCGATGGTGCGGATCAAAAAACAGCATGATCGGATCCAAGCTTTATCTAAACTTCAGCGGAATAATATCCATACCTTAGAAAATAGTCTGAGTGAATTTCGCCTAGATTTAGCTGTCGGATTTCCCAATGAGTTGAATACTGCCTTGAATAGTATTTTAGATAACATTGGACTGATGCAAAAAAATCTTGGGCAAATGAGTGTATTAGATGCCAATGATGTTTTAACATTAGTCAATCAATCGGCACTTAAATTAGACAGGCTAAATCAAAAATTCCTATTCTATTTGCAATTGACCCTCGCACCCAAGGAGCGCAAAAAACATCAGATCTGTGCGCCAAAAATGCTGATCAATCAGATTGCGATCGTCCAAGCTAGTCAATTCAAGCCCTCACCTAAATTAATTTTCGATCTTGAGGATGCCGATATTGCTGTTACTCCCAGTCACTTGCAATATATAGTCAATGAGCTACTAGACAATGCTTTGACCGCATTTCATACTGAAATTCCAATCTGCATTCATGGTAAAGTGATTGACAATTCGTTTCACTTTTGGATTGACAAAGAAACAAGTCTAATCGACAAAAATAACTCCAAACTATCTCAAATAATTCAATTTAATTCTGGCTTTGATAATGAAACGGAATTAGGAATGGGTCTAAAAATAGTTAAAAAAATCATTGAAATTTATGATGGACTATTTTTAATTGCCAACACCAACCGGGACAATCTGACAATTTATGTCACATTGCCACTTGCACAGTCAGTCGCTCCACAAGAAAATCTTGCCACGACAATTAATAATTAATTATCATTAGTTATGTTGACAAGTATTTAACCAATTCAAAATTGCTGGGTTAACTATTTCTGGATACTCATCATGGGGACAGTGCCCAGCATTGGGAATCGGGACCACCTGGATCGGCTTACCTGTAGCGGCAATTTCTTGGTAGATTTTGGCACCTTTGATTGGTGTCCAAGGATCGTTTTCGCCCCACAAAACCAATAGTGGTTTGGTCACTTGAGGTAATAAGGATTCTGGTGTCGGGCCGGCTGGCGCGGTCAAAATTGAGGCAAAAACCTGTTGCGCGCCAGGATCGCAGGCAGGTTGATGAATAATATCAATTAGTTCATCGGTGACGGCTTCACGACGCGGGTAGACCTGATACAGACTATTCCGAATGCTGGATTTTTGGCGGACTCGATCGAACATCAATTTACCAAAGACTGGCGATGCGACAATATTTGTGAATATGCCCATCACACCTCGCAATAAAAAGTTTAATTCATCAGGACGATGATTTAGTCCCCCAGCACAATTAATTAACACACCACCGGCACTGATTTCGGGATGATGCGCCACCAGCATCAAGCTGAGTAGAGCACCAATCGAGTTGCCCACAAATACTGTCGGTTGGCTAATATATTCATGCCAAAAGTCTACAACTAATTCTTCCCATAGTTCCATGCTGTAGTCGATGGGAGCTTTAGCCGAACTCCCAAATCCTAACAGATCGATCGCATATACTTGATATCCTCCCTCAGCTAATACAGGGATATTTTTCCGCCAATGATCGATCGAAGCCCCAAATCCATGAATCAATAATAGCGGCTGACCTGCGCCTGTGACGGTATATTTAATCTCATGTCCGCGCCAGTTCCAGGCTAGTTTTTGAGTGAGGCGGACTGGTGCGATCGCTGGAGTTGTGGTCATCTGAATTTTGAGGTTGGGAGTTGAGGAAATCAGTTTTGGACACAAGATCGAGAATTAGATCTTAAATCAGCAATGCTGCCAATACTTTTAGATCTTACTGAAATTTTTTCGAGAAGGAAAGTACGGTAATGTCTCCAGGAAATTAAATATTTCAAAATTCTTTGGACTAACAAAACTTACCGATTTCGCAGCACTTGTAGCAACGTCGAAAAACGTTCGGGAATTGGTGCAGTAACGCCGATCATCTCCCCTGTTAGTGGATGAATTAGCTGTAGCTGACGAGCATGAAGAGTTTGCCCAGGTAGATTTACACCGATGTTTGCCCTGCCGGCACCGTAGACTGGATCCCCAACGATCGGATGTCCCATCTGGGTAGTATGAACGCGAATCTGATGTGTACGACCAGTTTCTAGCCGAAATTCGATCAGCGAAAATCCTCGCAATCGTTCGATAATTTGCCAATGGGTGACAGCAGATTTGCCGCCGCGATCGACTGCCACAATTGCCTGTTTTTGTCGATCGATTGGGTGCCGACCGATCGGCAAATTGATCGTCCCGTTATCGGTCTTTGGTGCCCCGTAGACTACGCCTAAATACTCTCGTCTGGCAGTTTTAGCCTGAAGCTGCTGTTGGAGGTGTTGGTGGGCAAAATCGGTTTTAGCGACGACAATTGCACCAGTGGTATCTTTGTCTAACCGATGGACGATCCCGGGACGCTGAACGCCACCGATACTAGAGAGGGGACAATGGGCAAGTAAAGCATGAACTAATGTCCCCGTGCTATGCCCAGCCGAAGGGTGAACGACCATTCCAGCAGGTTTATTAATGATTAATAGTTGCTCGTCTTCGTAGAGAATATCGAGGGGAATTGCTTCGGGCATCAAATCGAGTGTGGCTGGTGGTGGAATCGATACACACACGCGATCGCCGGATTTTAATCTATACTTCTTATCATGGCAAATCTTCTGCCCAACTTGAATCTGTCCGATCGAAATCAGTTTTTGCCACCGCGCTCTGGAAAACTCTGGTAATTGACTTGTCAACCAAACATCTAATCGGGGATCGGTGGTGTTATTTATCTCGACAATTAATTCGATCGATTCTCGATCTTCGTCAAGTAGCAAATTCTCCATTTTTATAATTAGTAAATCCTTAATAATCCTCAATTTTTACCCATCGATCTGCTGAACCGGATCCACTCTCCTCTCAATTATCCAGTTTGCCAGTTCAGAATCCTAGTCCTATTTCTTTATATCCTAATTGACATCCTCCCCAGCCTGAAGGCGTGGGGATTCCCAAACATCGCTATTTGGGTTTCTGCTTCAAAGCACCAGCCTTTCGAGATTTACTCTCTTCGGGTCTTACGGTTGCTCCACAGACTGAAACGGCTAGCCCAGCCGCCAAAATGTTATTTGCCGCATTCACATCTCTGTCATGGTTAGTTCCACATTTCGGACATTCCCACTCACGAATATTCAACGGCAGTTTATCGACAATATGCCCACAGTTTCCGCACCTTTTGGAGCTAGGAAACCAACGGTCTATTTTAATCAATTCTCGTCCGTACCATTCGCATTTATAGGCAAGCTGGCGAATCAGTTCACCCCAACTAGCATCGCTGATGGCAAGGGCGAGTTTGTGGTTCTTGACCATATTTTTGATAGCCAGATCCTCAACTACGATCGTTTGGTTTTCACGCACCAGTTGAGTTGTCAGCTTATGCAAAAAATCTTTACGAGCATCGGTAATCTGCGTGTGGACTCTAGCCACTTGCAGCCGTGCCTTATGGCGGTTGCTACTCCCTTTTTGCTTCCGAGAAAGTGCTTTTTGTACTCGTTTCAACTTCTTACGAAGCTGCTTAAAGTGCTTGGGATTAACTATTTTATCGCCGTTACTGGTAGCAATCAGGCTGGTTATGCCGACATCCAAACCGATAGCTTTATTGGTTTTGGGAAGCGGTTTGACTGTATGGTCATCAACCAGCAACGAGACATACCATCTACCACTGGGGGTCAATTTGACAGTAATAGTCGAGGGGGTGCAGCCTTCAGGAATCTTTCTACTCCATCTAATCGGCAAAGCCTCAGCGCATTTAGCCAAAAATACTTGTCCATCTCTCCACCGGAAAGCCGACTTAGTAAATTCAGCACTACCCCCATTATGTTTCTTCTTGAAGTTGGGATATTTCGCCCGACCAGCAAAGAAATTAGTAAATGCGGTTTGGAGATGTCGAAGACCTTGCTGAAGAGGCACGCAGCTAACATCATTCAGAAACTCAAGATCGGACTCTTGTTTCCAACTTGTCAGCATGGAGGAAGTCTGACTATAGCCAACTCGCTCTTGACGCTCATACCAAGCTTCAGTTCGAGCGGCTAAAGCCTTGTTATACACTAACCGCGCACACCCCATTGTCCGGCGCAAGAGTGATTCTTGCTCGGCTGTAGGGTAAAAACGGTAGCGATAGGCTTTGTCCATCCTCACATTTTAACATATCTCTTGTGAGACTGTTAGTACTAGTTTCGTAGCGCATACAGCTTAACTAACGTTTGCGCCTGTAAAGCCGTCCTAGAAGGACGGGGTTTCTACCCAATTTTCCGATGACTAGATCTCGTCGCCGTAAACGCATTGTCAAAATTGAAAATCAGAATGGTAGATTGACTATTCAGGGGATGGGTCAATGGTATCATCATTGGCGTGACCCTTATCATTTGCTCCTGACGATTCCTTGGCTTGGATTTATCATCTTAGTTTCGGTGGCTTATTTGATGATTAATTCCCTATTTGCTGTAGCCTATTTGCTTGGGGGAGACTGTTTAGAGGGTGCCAAACCAGGTTCTTTTAGTGATGCCTTCTTTTTTAGTGTCCAGACACTCGCTTCGATTGGGTATGGAGCGATTCATCCGAAAACTTTTTATGCTGATTGTCTGGTGACATTGGAAGCGATCTCTAGTTTGTTATTAATTGCGGTAGTGACGGGATTATCTTTCGCACGATTTTCTCGACCGATCGCCAAACTAATCTTTAGCAATTCTATCATTATTGCTACTTACAACCATCAGCCAACGCTGATGTTTCGAGTTGCCAACGAACGCAATAATTACATTTTAGAAGCTACAGCACAAGCTTATCTGATCTTGGATGAGGTGACAGGCGAGGGTGAATTTATGCGACGAATTCACGAACTCAGATTACTTCGTCAGCGCACACCGAGTCTCACACTAACTTGGACAATTATGCACACGATCAAGCCAGATAGTCCTCTGTATGGTCTTACTGCGCTGGATTTAGAGCGACTCCATGCCCAAGTGACGGTCTTGATTAGCGGTGTTGATGAAACAGTTGCCTATAATATTACTGCTCGACATAGCTATGCTGTGGAGGACATTCTGTTCGATCGGCGATTTGAGGATATCATTCATAAATTAGACAATGGCGATCGTTACTTTGATTACAATCAGTTTCATAATATTAGATAAAACGATCGGTCATCAATTAACACACTCAACTTTGTGATTGTCAGATGCTTACAGCCTATTTACTCGCTCATCTCCAACCTCAACTCAATCGCTTCAAAACTTCAATCCAATAGTCGTAGTAAAAATATGCTGGCGTACTCGGAATAGGGTTTAACGACAAATAACGCAAAGCTAATCCTGCACTTAGTCCTAGCAGTTGCCAGCCAATGATTAAAAATAAATTGAACTTCTTGCTCCAGCCTTTAGTTTTCAAATCTAAGCTCACTAGTAGTCCAGCGGCCGTTAGGACAACCATGTCAACAAAAAACTGTAATGAGGTTAGCAGCAGAACAGATAAAACACTGCCAGCAACAATTAGAATAAACGCTCTAGTATCTGTTTTGAAAAAACCACCAAAACCAATTGAAACACTCCGACTCGGATAAGTGACAATCCCACCCAAGATCACCGAACCAAAAGCGGCTAATAACCAAACAGACCGATCTCTCGTTAGACCATACAATGCCCAGCCAAAGACAGCGTAAGTGATTAACAATAGCAGCAAAGAGATCCAGGGTAATTTGGCTTTAGGTGATGAATGGCTTGCGCTCACGATAAATTGATTAATTACTAGTGGCTGCTATCACTAAATATAACTCTATGACACTCAGTCCGGTTCGATCGAGCCGCATTTCAGTCGCCCCTAGGGGTGCAAAGTCCGCCACCCGGGCTACTGCCGATGATGTCAATGCGATGACCATTGCTAGAGCAGAAGCGTTAAAATAAGAGCTAGTTAGGGAAAATAGCCACCAATCTTTAATATTAATTAATTTTTATGTCCCGTCTCGATGCTCTTTCGCCGCAGAAAAGTGCTGTATCTGTGAGTTCTCATCACCAATCCACTCAAACTCATCCCAGAGAGCAGATTGTGTCAGCAACTGAGCAACTGGATTACGATCTGGCGATCGTCGGTGGTGGCATTGTTGGTAATACCCTAGCGGTAGCTCTGGAAAATTCTGGTTTGCGGGTAGTTTCGATCGAGTCTCAAGCCGAGTCGGTATCGATTACTAAAGGTCGAGCTTATGTGATATCGATGCTCTCCGGTCGGATATTTGACAGTTGTGGGATCTGGGAACAGGTTTTACCCCAGGTTGCTCAATTTAGCCAAATTCAAATCTCTGACGCGGATTATGCTGGGGTGGTGAAGTTATACCCCCAAGATTTAGGCGCGGCAACTTTGGGCTACGCGGCTAGTCATGAGGTGCTGCTCACTGCGCTCCAATCCAAATTACGCACAGCCCAGAATATTACTGTCTTATGTCCGGCACAAGTAATTGGGGTAAATTATACCGATACTAATGCCGAACTGACGGTTCAAACTCCAGATGCCGCCACTCCCATCACTATTCGGGCCAGTTTGGTCATTGGCGCCGATGGCGCAAAATCAGCCCTCCGCACTCAAGCTGGCATCAAAACTGCTGGTTGGAACTATTGGCAATCTTGTGTTACAGCGACAATTAAGCCTGAAAAACCCCATCAAAATATTGCCTATGAACGGTTCTGGTATGATGGTCCGATCGGTGTCTTGCCATTAGCCGACGGTCGCTGTCAAGTCGTGTGGACAGCCCCACACCAACAAGCTGAAACCTTGCGTGATTTACCTGTCGATCAGTTTTTGCAGCGATTGGAAGACTGTACCGGTGGATTACTCGGCAAATTAGCACTAGATAGTCAACGGTGGTTATTTCCCGTCAAGTTGATGCAGAGTCAGGATTACACTGCCCACAGACTAGCCTTAGTCGGCGATGCGGCGCACTGTTGTCATCCAGTTGCCGGACAAGGTATGAATCTGGGGATTCGGGATGCCGCAGCCTTGGCGGAGATTTTAGTCGCTGCTCATCAAGCCGGGGCAGATATTGGCAGTGAGGCAGTATTAAAACGTTACACACAATGGCGCAAACCCGAAAACTGGGCAATTCTCGCCTTTACAGATTTTCTCGATCGGATGTTCTCCAATCGAATTGCCCCGATTGTGATCGTGCGACGACTGGGATTATTTTTACTCGATCGAGTTCCCCTATTCAAATATTTAGCATTGCGGCTGATGACTGGATTGGCAGGTAAAATGCCCAAGGCAATTATGAATTAGCGGACGCGATCGTTTATCTGCAATACTGGAATCAGCTAACCAAAATAGTAGTTAGTCAGAACTCTGTAGCTGAAACTCATGACACCAGAGACACTCGCCCAACTACGAAATTTATGTATCGATGAAGCAGCCTTTGAGCAGTTAACCCAAATTCTGACACAGAAAATCCAACCGCTCGAACAATTACAATTTCAGGTTGAACAACACAAAGCACTGTTGCAGGTGGTCGCTCGACTCCGAGAGCGACTGGATCTGGCAACTATTTTTCATTCCACCGCAGTGGAAGTCCGTCAACTCCTCACCGCAGATCGGGTGGGGATGTTTCGATTTTATGCTGATTCGGGCTGTGATGATGGCGAATTTGTGTCTGAAGATGTGGATCCAGCTTTTTCATCGGCAATGGTGCAAAAAGTCCACGATCACTGTTTTGGCGACCAGTTTGCGATCCATTATCAGCAGGGGCGCATCCAGGCAGTTGCAGATATTTACGCCGCCGGTTTGAGTCCTTGTCATATCGAAGTTCTATCACAATTTCAGGTCAGAGCAAATCTGATCGTGCCACTGTTACAAGGAAAAAAACTCTGGGGGTTGTTGTGTATTCATCAGTGTAGTAGTCCACGCCAATGGCAACCGATCGAGATTGAATTTGTCACACACATTGCCGAGCATTTGGGAGTCGCGCTCCAGCAGGCAGAGTTACTAGCAGACCTGCGATCGGAGATTGCCGAACGGGAGCAATCCCAACAGCGAGAACAAGCACTAAATCAGGGTCTTCGCCAAGCCGTGATCGAACTCAAGGCAGTTAACCATGAACTAGAAGCCTTCAGCTATTCTGTTTCCCACGATTTACGCGCACCGTTACGTAGTATCGATGGCTTTAGTCAAGCACTATTAGAAGATTATGAAGATCGATTAGATAGCACCGCCCAAGATTTCTTGCGCCGGATTCGCTCGGCGACCCAGCGCATGGGCAATTTAATTGACGATCTGCTGACGCTCTCACGGGTGACGCGCACCACAATCAATCTGGAATCGGTGAATCTCAGTCAGATGGCGATTGAGATCGCCAGCGATTTACACCAAAGTCAACCCGAACGACGGGTAGAATTTATCATCACCCCAGAATTAATTGTCCGTGGGGACACTCATCTGCTACATGTGGTGTTAGAAAACCTCTTGAATAATGCTTGGAAGTTTACCTCCAAACATCCCCAGTCGAAAATTGAAGTGGGCATGATCCCCCAGTCAAACGGTATTCCGACTTATTTTGTCAAAGATGATGGTGCGGGTTTTGATATGGCTTATGTGGACAAATTATTCAGCCCATTTCAGCGGTTACATGGGATGAATGACTTTCCAGGTAATGGGATTGGGCTAGCAACAGTGCAGCGAATTGTTCATCGGCATGGGGGACAAGTATGGGCAGAAGGTATTTTGGAAGCAGGCGCAACGTTCTACTTTACATTACTTGAAGAGGAGGCGGAAATATGAATGTCAGTGCCAGCACCAAAACGATTTTGCTAGTGGAAGATAATCCCGATGACGAAGCATTGGCAATCCGTGCATTGAAACGCCATCACATTAGCAATCAAATTATTGTAGCGCGGGATGGGGTAGAGGCTCTCGATTATCTATTTGGGATGGGGATATATACGGAACGAGATACGAGCATCAAACCGACAGTAGTGTTACTAGATCTTAAATTACCTCGGCTGAATGGATTGGAAGTATTGCGCCGCTTGCGATCGGATGAACGGACGCGACTATTACCAGTGGTAATTTTGACGACATCTAGTGAAGAACAGGATATGCTTAATAGTTATAGTCTAGGTTGTAATAGTTACATTCGCAAACCGGTCGATTTCGTTCAGTTTTCCGAGGCAATTCGCCAACTCGGGATGTACTGGTTACTAATGAATGAACCACCACCACTGTAAAAAGATAGATATATATATCCAAGATGAAATCTCATTTGCAGGTGTTGATTGTTGAAGACTCGGAAAACGATTTGCTGTTAATGGTGCGGGAGTTACACCGGGGTGGCTACAGACTCGATTATCTGCGGGTAGAGACAGCACCAGCAATGGAAATGGCACTCGATCGACAGTCATGGGATATTGTGATTGCTGATTATAGTCTGCCAGCATTCAGTGCCCCTGCGGCACTAGCATTACTCCAGGCAAGACAGTTGGAGTTGCCTTTTATCATCGTGTCGGGCACAATTGGCGAAGAAGTGGCGGTGGCGGCAATGAAGGCTGGCGCACATGACTATATTATTAAAGGCAACCTTGCTCGGCTAGTACCCGCAGTAGAACGGGAGTTGCGGGATGCTGAAGAACGGCGAAAAAGACACCAAGCCGAACAGGCGCTGCGGGAGAGCGAAGCCCAATTTCGATCGCAGGCAGAAGAACTACATATCCTCAGTACCGCCCTAGCTAGTGCCGTTGAGGGGATCGCCCAGTTGGATACCCAGGGATGTTATATCAGTGTCAATGCGGCTTATGCTGAGATTTTGGGCTACCAACCTGAAGCAATGATTGGGATGAGATGGCAGCAGACTGTCTATCCAGACGATCAACAAAAGATGGAAGTAGCCTATCAACAGATGTTACTCCATGGCAAAGTGGAAGTGGAAACTAGAGGCATTCGCCAGGATGGTTCTAGTTTCTATAAACAACTGGTGATGGTCAAAATCGAAGATCGTCAGCAACAACCGATCGGGCATTATTGCTTTGCTAAAGATATCACCGATCGCAAACAGGCGGAACAACTGATTCGCGAACAAGCTGCCTTACTCGATGTGGCAACTGATGCGATTTCGGTCAGAGATTTACAGCATAATATCCTGTTTTGGAATAAAGGTGCCGAACGGTTATATGGCTGGACAGCCGCCGAAGTTTTGAGTCACAATGCGATCGAGCTACTCAATCGACCCGATCGAGAATTGCCGGAATTAGATCTAATTATGACTGCCCTGATTGAGTCAGGTCAATGGCAAGAAGAGTTTCAACACATGACTAAAGATGGTAAAAATATTACTGTCGAGGGTCGGTGGACACTCGTTCGCGATGAGGCTGGCAATCCCAAATTTATTCTGACAGTTAGTACTGATATCACCGAAAAAAAACAGTTAGAACAACAGTTTCGCCGCGTCCAACGATTGGAAAGTTTAGGAACTCTTTCTAGCGGTATCGCCCACGACTTCAACAACATTCTCACACCAATTTTGGCTGCATCCCAATTGCTACCCTTGAGACTACCCCATCTGGAGGGACGAGATCGACAACTAATTCAGATGGTCGAAAGTAGTGCCAAACGTGGTGCCGACCTGGTGAAGCAAATTTTGGCATTTGCTAGCGGCGTTGAAGGGAAACGAGTTCCACTCCAAATTCGGCACCCCCTCGCCGAAGTATTGCAAGTTGTCCGCCAAACTTTTCCCAAAACGATTGAAATCGAGCGAGATATTCCCGCCACAGACCTCTGGAACGTGGCGGCTGATGCAACTCAATTACATCAGGTCTTGATGAATCTCTGTGTCAATGCGCGCGACGCGATGCCGAATGGCGGTGTCCTCAGCATTACCACGAAAAATAAGTTTCTCGATGCAGCCTATGCTCAGACGAATTTAGAAGCCCGCGAGGGAGCCTATGTGGGGATTTATATTACCGATACAGGCATGGGGATTGAGCCTGAATTGCTCGATCGAATTTTCGATCCCTTTTTCACTACCAAGGAAGTAGGCAAAGGTACCGGACTGGGACTATCGACGGTATTGGGCATTGTCAAAAATCATGGTGGTTTCATCAAGGTTTATAGCCAAGTCGGACAAGGAACTAAATTTAAGATCTACTTACCGGCGATTTCCAGCACCATTGCACCAGAAATCACCGCTCCCACAAAAACAACCGGAAATCAAGAGTTAATTTTAATTGTCGATGACGAACCATTAATTCAATTGGTGGCGACAACCGTGCTCGAAGCCCATAATTATCAACCTCTCGCAGTCAGTGATGGCATCGCAGCGATCGAGTTATATACTCAACGTCAGACGGAAATTCAGGTCGTATTGATGGACATCATGATGCCGTTAATGGATGGTTTAACAGCGGTGCGTGCCCTCCAACAATTGAATCCGCGTGTCAAAATCATCGTTACAAGTGGACTAGTATCGAGTACTCAAGCTGCTCAACTAGCCGAGCTTGGAGTTCAGGCATTTTTAGCCAAGCCATATACTGCGCATGAGTTATTAACCACCTTACAACAAGTGCTGACGATCGATCGTAATTACTGATGCGCCCACTGTCTAATGCTGTCGCGATGTTACGATGATTTTGGAGAATATCTTTACACCCTCATCATGAACTTTCAATCTGTCGTCGCTACCCTCAATCAGTTTTGGAGTACACAAGGCTGTCTGATTGCCCAACCATACGATACAGAGAAAGGTGCTGCTACTAAAAGCCATCATACCTTCTTGCGATCGATCGGCCCGGAACCTTGGGCTGTCGCCTATATCGAACCTTGTCGTCGGCCCGGTGATGGTCGCTATGGGGAAAATCCAAACCGTTATCAGCACTATTATCAGTATCAGGTGTTAATCAAACCCTCTCCAGATAATATTCAGGATATCTATCTCGACTCGCTCCGCGCCTTGGGGATCAAACCAGAAGATCATGATATCCGATTTGTCGAGGATAACTGGGAAGATGCGGCAATGGGTGCTTGGGGTGTCGGTTGGGAAGTATGGCTCGATGGGATGGAAGTTACTCAATTTACCTACTTCCAGCAGTGTGGCGGGATTGATTGTCGTCCGGTGTCGATCGAAATTACCTACGGTTTGGAGCGGTTGTGTATGTATCTCCAAGGTGTAGATTCGATCGCCAAAATCCAATGGAATGACACAATTACTTACGCAGATATCTATCTCCAATCAGAAATCGAGCAATCTACTTACAATTTTGAAGCTTCCAACCCAGAGTTACTATTTAACCTATTCGATCTTTATCAACAGGAAGCTGAACAACTAATTGTACGTGAATTAGTGATGCCGAGTTTGGACTATGTGCTCAAGTGTTCTCACACTTTTAATTTGCTAGATGCCCGAGGCGTAATTTCTGTCACTGAGCGGACGCGATATATCGCTAAAGTACGCGGCTTAGCTCGGCAAGTCGCCCATCTTTATTTGGCACAGCGAGAGAAATTAGGCTTTCCGTTGGCAGGAAAATCAGTTTTAAGGCAACCCTTGATTCCCAGTTAACCTAACTGACACTGAGCCTCGCCCCCTAGCTCAATCCAACCGCGAATTAGACCAGAGGTAGACTGAGCCGCAGCACAGCGACCTGTAGAATCAATCGCGATTACCCCACCTTCCCCATTCACCTTCGCCACCAGATACTCAATCCCCGCCTGGGTTGCAGCGGCTGCATCCATCCCCCGAAACTGGACAAAATCAGAAATTGTTTTCGCTAGCACTGTGCGTAAAAACTTCTCACCATAACCCGTTGCCGACACCGCACAGGTTTGATTATCCGCGAACACTCCCGCCCCGACGATGGGCGTGTCGCCAACCCTTCCCCAACGTTTATTCACCAATCCACCCGTCGATGTCGCTGCGGCGAGATTGCCCTGGAGATCTCGTGCTACAGCACCGATAGTACCCAGCTTTTGAGATGGCTTAATCCGTTCGTGATCCAGAGTCATTCGCCCAGCTATCTGCGCTTCGGCTAGCTGCTTAATTCGCGCCTCGGTAATGAAGTAATCATCAGGGTAAGTTTCGATCTGACAAAATTTAGCAAATTCTAATGCGCCTTCACCCATCAGCAACACATGTTCGCCATGTTCTAAAACGCGACGAGCTAGAGAGATGGGATTTTTAATATTTTTGAGACCAGCCACTGCCCCCGCCCGCAAATCGCGTCCGTCCATCAGGGCAGCATCCATTTCCACTTTACCCTCAGCATTGAGCACCGAACCGCAGCCAGCATTATATAACTTGTCGTCTTCGAGCAAACTGGCACAATACTCGACTACATCTAAGGCACTGTCTCCGCGTTCTAATCGCCCGCGACCTTGTTCTAAGATGGCGATGATACTCTGTCTAAAGGTTGCTTCGCTGGCTTCGTATTTCAGATCTTCAAGGGCACCAGCCCCACCGTGAATGATCAGGGAATATGACATAAATTAGGGGTTAGGAGTTAGGGGTTAGGGGTTAGCTCGTCGAGGATTCTAAAGCGAATATGGTTGATGGCTAAATCACCCATCGAGATATGTTCGGGTTTATCAGCAGCTTTCATTTTTTCAAACGAGATTCCTTTGCCGATTTCCGTGTGATACCAGGCTAAACCCATGAAAAACCGCTGTGGATATGGTCCCCGTTCGATCGTGTCGTCCATGTTCGATTCCATCGGTAGCCAGCCAATCCCCGGCACATAAAATTCCAACCAGACGTGGTTAAAATCGGGCTGAAGGGGCATATTCCGTCGATCGGGATAGGGGGGACATTTATACCTGCCGATCGTCCTACAGGCAATTCCATTCAGGCGCGAGAGCGCGAGTAAAACTCCGACATATTCACCACAGGAGCCGACCCCACGCGCGAGGGCAACATCAGGGGTGTCGATCCGGGGCTGGATGCCATAGGAAAGCCTGTCATAGACATAATTGCGGATTTTGAGCATCTTCCGCAGCACATTTGTTTCTGTACCAGCGGCTTCTGTGGCTGCTTGACACATCGTTTCTGTATCCATGGCTAAATCGTCGTCATCGACTAAATAGCGTTGTTCTAGCTCGGTTGGTAAAGTTGGCCGATCGTCAATATCGGTGGGAGCTAGGGAATACTTGAGTCCGTACATTTCGATTGTCGCTTTCCAGCCAATGAGTCCGCCTTGATGGGCTTCAATTCGATCGAATTTGAAGACGGCAACTTTCTGTCCATCCTGTTCTTCGATCGTAAACTCACTCCCGATCGATTCCACATGGCGCACTCGCTGGCGGAGAGTATCGGAGGGTAAGGCAATTCGCCATTCTACGTTGTTGAGAGTGACCGCTTCGAGGGGGAGAAATTCTTCGACGTAGGATAGTTCTACTAAATACCCGTTGGAGAGGGTGTAATGCTCGGTGGGGTTGTGGTGGATATGTAAGGGATGAATGAATGTGCGATCACGGAAGGTTAACTGATAGGGGAATTTAGCATTGGGATCGTCCCGAATGTAAGCTTCTTCATCGGCATAAGCAATATAGCAAATCGGCTGCTCTCCATCTCTAGGATCGTAAAAGGCGATGCCAGTTGGCGAGCTAAAGGGTGTGAGTGCGGAAAATTGAATGGCTCCGGTAATTCGATCGAGACAATAGACAGTTTGCTCGGCGCGATCGCACACCCAGAGCGCATCTCGATCCACCGTCAGCGTTTCGGTACCCACTCCAGGTTGGGGGATCTTCCGCAGCAGTTCGCCAGTATTCTGTTCAAACACATGAATATAGCCAGATTTCTGGCAACTCACATACACATTTGACTCCCACACCGCCACTCCTGTGACTGGATAGGGAAGACGAGTGAAGATAGTTGGCAAAAAAGTTTGACGATCACACCACAGTACTTCCTGTCCCTTGGCAAACCAGAAGGTATCGCCCCACAGCGTCAACCCAGTTACCCCAATCCAGTCCGAAATGTAGTGAGAATTGAGGATGATTGTATTGTTAGTGTGTGGATCGACAGAAACTAGATACCCGCGCACAGTATCGATCGCCACTAAGCGATCTCCATCAGCCGCAAGTCCTGACAGGGCATACACACCGATCGGCATAACTGTAGCATGTGACAACGAATGATCGGAAAGCGCACCTTCAGATTTTGGCATAAATCGATCGCACTAAAGATTTATCAATTAGTATAGCCCCTCTATTCCATTGGCGAGGTCGTTGAATTAGAGTATATTGCCCGAATTTTTGTTGCTCATGATACATTAGATTTGTCTCATCAGCGGGAATTAATCAGTCAATAGACCTCTTGCATGAATCAAGAGGAAGAAGCAAGTTCAAAATTGAGAATAGCGGAAATGAGGTTAAATCTTAGACTGAAACGTTTACGTCGATTGCGATAGCGTTCAGCCAAAATCCGAAATATTTTAAGTTTGCG
>JBGSPI010000152.1:0-11043 GCA_041738715.1 Chamaesiphon sp. | reverse complement strand
TTCAGGGTTCTCTCATCAAGATATAGAAATCGAAGACGGAGATTTGGATTAAGGATTAATTTAATTGCCGGAATTTATAATTACGAGCTATATTTATCATCACAACAGGCGATCGCTTGATACTTTCGCAGGAGGTCTAATTTAGCGGGTCGTCCATACGTGCCGCAGGATGATGGGTTTGGGAATCGGTATTTGCTGACTACCAAGGATGGAACGGTGTATGAGATTAATGCTACTACTGGGGACTTAGAGAGTGTTACCGATACTAATGGCAATAAGCTCACCTATACGGATTATGAGATTTCTAGTTCGACGGGGCAGAAGATTACGTTCGAGCGGGATGCGCGGGGACGGATTACTTCTGTGACCGATCCTTTGGGTCAGCAGGTGGTGTATGGTTATGATGCTCAAGGGGATCTAGTCTCTGTGACTGACAGGGATGGTAATACAACTCAGTTTGGGTATAATTCCAGCCGCGCTCACTATTTGGAGAAGATTGTCGATCCTTTGGGAAGAGAGGCTGTTAAGACTGAGTATGATGAGGCTGGAAGGCTGAAGAAGACGGCTAATAGTAGTGGAAACGGGGTGGAATTTGTCTATGACCCTAATAACGCCATTGAAATCGTCAAAGATGCCCTCGGCAATCCTACCACCTACGAATACGACATACGCGGCAACGTCGTTCGTGCCGTTGACGCACTCGGTGGAACCACCCTGATGGAATATGACGATGAAAACCGCGTCACCAAAACCACCGATACCAACAACCTCGTCACCAAATACACCTACGACAGTCGGGGCAATCTCACCTCTCGCAGTGAAACCTACTGCGGCTGTGCTGGCGTAGTTCCTGGTTCTACCACCTATACCTACAACAGTTTAGGACAACAAACCTCCATTACCCTGCCCACTGGAGCGACGGTATTCCAAGACTATGACAGTCGCGGTAACTTACTCTCCCTCAGAGATGGTAAAGGTAGTGTGATTCTTTCCTACACTTATGACGCTAATGGTAATGTCCTCTCGGAAACCAGCGATGGCACTACCAGCACCTATAAATATGACAGTCGCGGCAATGTCATCGAAACTATCGATGCTGATGGTACTGTTACTAAAACTGAATACGATGCTAACAATCGTCTGAGCAAGATGATTGAAGCCGATGGTAGTGTTTCGCTCTTTACCTACGATAAGGAAGGCAGACAGACTAAGGCTGACTATGGCAATGGTTTGTATGTTAACTATTCATATACAGCTACTAGTCCTGATTGGACGGTGATAGAAGGGCCGACGATTGGGAGAATCGAACGGAAGTTTACTTCTGATGGAAAATTAGGTGGATGGGTGACACCGGATGGGGAGATTACGTTTACCTATGATGCGGCAGGTAGATTGTGGAAAGAAACTCAACCCAATGGACAAACTACTGAATATACTTACGATGCAGCGGGAAGAGTGACGCAGACTAAGGATCTGACGACTGGGAAGACAGTTAGTAAGACTTATAATGTCGGCGGACAAGTATTATCCGAAACAGATGCTTTGGGACGGACTACTAGTTTTACCTATGACAGGAATGGGAAGGTAGCTACTACGACGAATGCGTTGGGACAAACATATTCCTATGTCTATGCGGGTAGTAGTACGACGATTATCGACCCATTAGGACGGAAGACGACGAGTACTAATAACGATTACTATCTACCAACTAGCACTACCTATCATAATGGTGCGAAGACTAGTGTGGAGTACCTGTATACCAATAATCTGCAAGAGGCTAAAGATTATCCCACCAAAGTTATCGGTTTGGATGGGAAGGTGAGAACTTATGGTTATGACGCACAAGGGAATTTAACTAGTACTTCGGACTTAGCTGGTAATCTCTATACATACGGGTATGGGAGTAATGGTGTTTCTGACATCACTTCCCCAACTGGAGCGAAGATTAATTATGAGTACGATGCACAAGGGAATCTGACTAAACTAGCCTATGGTTCTCAAGTCACTAAGGAGTATACCTATGACAGTGATGGTAATGTTCTCTCTGTGACTAGTGCTAGTGGGGAGAAGATTACTAATGGTTATGACAGTGAGGGCAATATTATTAGTCAGACTGTGACTGATGGTGCGGGTACGACTACTGCGACTACGACTAGTACTTATGATGCGTCGGGGAATGTGGCGACGTTGACTAATGGTACGGGAACTACGGGTTATCTGTACGATAGTGATGGCTATGTCAGTCAGATTACGAGTGCTAATGGTTCGATAATTAGTTATGAGCGGGATGGTGAGGGGAGAATCACTCAACAAACTGAGAAAGCTAATGTTAATGCTGTTGGTTTAACTACTAAGTATAGCTATGACATCTATGGCAAACTGTTGACTGTGACTGATTCCAGAAATCGTACCACGTCGATGACGTATGACGTGGTGAATCGGTTGGCGACGAAGACTTTGCCGAATGGGGTGAAGACTAGTTATGGTTATGATGATTTAGACCGGATTACTAGCATCGTTTATACCAAGGCTGATGGTACTGTACTTGCGTCGGAGACTTATACTCGCAATGCTGGTGGTGAACCGAGTAAGGTGGTTCGTGAGGATGGTAGTTATACTTTGTATGAGTATGATGCGGCTGTCAGACTGAGTAAGGAGACGAGTTATAGTGCTGCTGGGGTGGCAGTTAAATCGATCGTTTACAGTTACGATTTAGATGGTAAGCGTACTCGCAAAGTAGATAATCTCGGTAGTCAGGATTATGCTTACAATGCTAATGGTCAGTTAGCTACTGCTGGTGTGAATGGGTATAGTTATGATGCTGATGGACGGTTAATTCAGGTAACAAAGTCGGGAAATACTGTTGATTTAGCTCACGATGCTTATGACCATTTAACGATAGTTACGAGTAATGGTGTAACTACGAGCTATCGTTATGATGCTAATGGTAATCGGATTGGTGAGGTTAGCACTAATGGTACTAAGAATTATCTGGTTGCGCCGAATTTAGGGAATGGGTTAGCGTCTACTGATTTGGTGACTGATGGCAGTGGGAATGTTGTTTCTGATTATGTTTATGGTGGTAGCAGTATCATTGCTCGACTAGATGCGAATGGGGAGCCTTTATATTATCTGACTGATAGTATGGGGAGTGTAATTGGGTTGGTGGATGGTGATGGAAATATCCAGAGTCGGATTGTTTATGATGGGTTTGGGAATGTTGAAAGTGGGGATGATGGGAGTAGTTTAGGGGGTGATTTTAGGTTCCAGGGACAGTGGTTGGAGTCGGAGAGTGGTTTGTATTATATGCGGGCGCGGGATTATGATTCGGAGACTGGATTGTTTTTGAGTCGGGATGCTGTTGATGTTCAGGAGCAAGGGGTTGAGGCTTTTAATCCTTATCAGTTTGCTTTTAATAATCCGCTGGTATTTAGCGATCCAACTGGGATGATTACATTAGGTGAGATTAATGCCGCTCAAGTAGTTGATAATATTTTGAACGGTATTAGAAATGCAGCCTATGCTGAAGCTAGAAGTTATTTAACCAACCAAGCTAAAAGCCTTGTTACTGATATAACTCTTAGACTACTTCAGCAACTAGCACCATCTTTCCCTGGACTAAGTAACATTATAAACTTGGGAACTGCTGGTTTGGCATTTGAAGATGCTGTCACCAATAGTATATGTGGAATTATAGGTACTAACTACTCACAATATCTTGATAGTGTCTGGTTTGAAGCGAAAGTCACTACTGCCGGAAACCCAATTACTGATGGTTTCAATTGCCAAGATGTAAATATCAACTTGAATGCTGCACGAGCGTTAGCCAGAACTGGACCAAGAGCACCTAGACCAGATTTTATCATTAAAACTGGTGGACCATTTACTACAGATTATGCGACTTCAAGCCATCCTGATAAGTCTAAAGCATATCTAATTGGTGACTTTAAAATAACAGTAAAAGCAGCGCGTAGATCTGTAGAAAAAAATAGTAATCAGTGGAAGGCAACATTAGGATATGCAAGATACAGCAACAATCACCAGTTTGTTCCAATTACCTTATTTTTCACATTTTATGGCAGCAGAAGCTCTCAAGTAGATATTGCATATATCCAGAGAAAAGCAGCACTAAATCCTTATAATGTCAGAGCAGAAGTCACTGAAATAATTTCCAGAATATAAAGGTAAGAGGTACAGTATCATCTATGACGTTAAATATATCAAGAGCGATAGAGTCCAATGATATAGATCGAGTGAAAGCAGAAATTGCTAAAGGCATTAAGTTTACTAAAGTAAACTCACCCTTGGGATTAGCTGCTTCTATCGGTAATTTAGAAATAGTGAAACTCTTATTGGACGCGGGTTGCAAAGTTGAATGGGGAGGTGCTTTAGAGCCATCTCCACTCTTCCTTGCTGTTCATGCTGGTAACTCTGAAGTCGTCAAACTCTTAATCGAGCAAGAAGCTAAACTTAATTATAAAGATGAAGACGGATTTACACCTTTAATAACTGCTGCTGCTATAGGCAATTTTGCAGTAGTAAAGTTGCTAGTTACAGCAGGAGCAAAGATTAATATTGAGAGCGAACATGGTGATTTTGCATTGCTTAATGCATTGGATGGCGGACACTCGGAAATTTACGAATATTTGCTGCCTCTCACTTCTCCAAGATTAGTTAAAAAGATCGAAAATTTGACTGACTCACTTGAAAATAATATAGTCCATACAAAACCTAGCAAAGATTTTACTAAACTAATTGATGCTATTGCTAAAGTAGCATTTACGAATGCTCCAAATAATTCTTCCGAAATGAATAGAGTTTTTAAGTTACTCTCAAAAGAGATCGATCCTCAATTCGTAGATCTTCATGGTCTAACAGCACTACATCACGCAACCTTTAGTCCAGAAATTGTAACAAAATTATTAGGCTGCGGCTTCAAAAATGTAATAGACAATGAAGATAATAAAGGCAACACACCTTTGATCGATGCTTGTATTTACGATCGAGCGAAAGTAGTCGAACTATTATTAAATGCTGGAGCGGATACCGAAATCAAGAATCATCTTGGGGATACAGCTTTGATAGCTACCGTGCAGTTTTCTAGATCGAATCAAATAATTAAGTTATTGCATAATGCTGGTGCCAACTTAGAAGCTAAAGATAATTTTGGTAATACTAGTATTGACATTGCTTACACTCAATCTAAATCTAATCATTTTCCAGAAGAGTCAAAGAGTAATGTAGATTTACTTGAATCTCTTGGCGCATCTACGGAGAGATTAAAAGAAATAGATTTCATTAATCATTCTGGAAGTGGCAATAATGAAAGCGTTATCAAGTTTATTGAAGAAGGAGGAAATATTAACTGTTTAGGGATGGGAGGAATATCAGCATTAAAAGTAGCCGCAGCAGCCAATCACCTAGATACATTGAGTATTTTACTAGATAGAGGTGCAAGCATAAAGAATATTGCTGATACCTTTGTCTCTGCTGTATATACAGGAAATATTGAAATAGTTCGAGAGTTGATTAATGCTGGAGTAGATGTTAATGAACCCGATCCTAATAATGGTGTATTTGCATTAACACGAGCAATCGAAAAAAATAATGTAACAATGGTAGATATTTTACTAAAAGCAGGAGCTGGAGTTCCCAAAAAAGATCCTGTCTTTGGAGATGTAGCAAAAATGGCTAAGATAGTGAACACAGAAATTTATAAACTAATTGTTAGGTAATCGGTTGAGTCGAGGGGGAGTAGTCGGGTCAGATTGGAGAGTCACCCCTCCGCACTGCCCTAAGAAGGCTAAAATAGCCCAACGCGCCAAAAATGTACTTTTACATTTCAAACCCTTGCTATGTCAATCTTTCAGCAATTTAACTGGATGACTATCGCTCGTGATGAAGCGATAGTTGTAGCGACCCATAATCTTTCTGGATCTTGGAAACCGATCGCCACCTCAAACCATTGCCCTGAAAGCATTGTAGCCGATACTTACTCCATTATTCCTTTGGCCGCTAATATCGTTTTTCCGGCAAAACGGATCTAGCGATTTTGAAATAGTGAAAACTACCATAACTGACAAAGCCTCCCAACTAAAGTCTTTGCTCTGAGTGGCTTCCAGCCACTTTGCCCCGATTTTTCAAGCTCCTATAATTGTAACTATAGGTACCTCAAGAAAGCCTGAAAACCAGATTTTAAGCTGATATTCTGCCTCCACAGCAACAGCTAGGATAAGCTAGAGATAGACAAGCAAAATTTAGATATTCGATATGGATACGGTTAAACTGCGTTCTCGTACCGACCGCGATGGCATTTTGCATTTAGACATTCCGGTTGATCGTCAAAATACCGAGTTAGAAGTGACGGTAACTTTTGCTCCCATTCAATCCCAGAGTTTAAATTTGGAAGAATTGGGGTGGAGCGAAGGGTTTTTCGAGCGAACCGCTGGAGCCTGGGCGGGAGAGCCTCTAGTTAGAGGAGAGCAAGGAGAATACCCGCAGCGGGAAGAGTTAGGATGATTTATCTATTAGATACCAATACTTGTATTCAATATATCAATCAGCGGAGTTCTCCGATTCTGACTATGATGAGAACGAAACGACGTTCCGATCTAGCTATTTGTGATATTGTCAAGTTTGAATTATATTATGGTGCATACAAGAGTCAACGCCCAGAGAGGAATCTAGAAGTATTAGCCGATTTTTTTGACGAGCTAATCAGTTTGCCATTCGAGCGAGATGCAGCCAAAATCACTGGAATGATTCGTGCCGATCTCCAGAAAAAAGGTACGCCGATCGGTCCTTACGATTTGCAAATTGCGGCGATTGCGTTAGCAAATAATTTAATTTTAGTTACCCATAATATTCGTGAATTTAGTCGAATCGATGGTTTAATGCTTGAGGACTGGGAGATAGAGTAATAAGAAAAATAGCCACAGGTCAAAGAGCCTTTCCTGACACAAGTAATCGTTAGCGTACTATTTTGTCCGAATTCTGCGTTTACCCCTAATTGAGCGTCTGATGACTGATATTAATTCAATCAATCAACCTAATCTAATCGACGGAATCTTCTCACTTGAATCCTTAGTACAAACAGGCGAATCAGGTTATTTACATAACGATGATGCGCTCAAATACTTGAAAGAAAAACAAACTCAGTGGAGCAATGTTTTGAAGGTTTCTGGAGGGGTGACGGCGGGAGGGTTAATATCTTCTAATCCTGGAGTAGCCCTGGTTGGAGCCGTTGGTGGGTTGATTGCCACCGAACTGTCCACCCCAGTAGATCGACTAGTTACTGTGACCGAAATGCTGTTAAATGCTTTTGGTAAACAAGGAATTATAATTACTCCGCGAGTCAAAACCGACGAAGGAAATATCGATCTATTTGTTAGAATGTCCGATGGACGATATTTTGCTTTCATGCTCCGAGCTAAAGGAGACTCACTGGTGAAGTGGCGAGAAGACCGTCAAGAGTTTTTTGCTACTACTCGTGTAAGAGGGGGGACGAGAATAACTAAATGGTCTGAGTTGACTAAATTAAGTCAGAAATTAAATAAGGCGACACTATTACTGAAAAAACAAAAGAATCCACTCAAAGGACTAAACAATGCCGAACGTAACAAGATCGTGATTAAAGCGATTGTCCTGACCAGTAAAACCAAAGTAGATCCTAAGAACGATCCGTCGCTGTTTGTCACTTTTGGTCAAGCTACAGTCTTACGAGTACAATCCGAAACGCCCGTTTTTGTGCTAGACTACAGCGAGATTATAAATTTTCTGCAAAAACCGGAAAAAGCTTGATCTGTCCGTCAAAACGGGCATACTGAACAATATTACCTACAAATACCAAAAAACCCCCCTCGCGCGTTGCGAGAGCGGATCAGTTAGCAGCCCATTACGACCTAGTTGCGTCGCCAGACATCACCTGGACAACGAAAAAAATACTTTCTTTAACAGAGCAAGTATTGACATTATACCCACATTTGAGTGTAATGTCTGCCCCCTCACTAGAGTCTAGTAAAAAAGACTAGCCTGTACCGAGGATTCGTGGTTCAGAGAAAGGTGGATGGTGACTCCAGCGAGAGGAGAAGCCCAAATGAAATTAGCACCAACAACCCAAGCCTTAGACCTAGCAATTCAAATCGCGCAACTGTTTCACCACGAAGGCTACAGGTGGATCGAAGCCGATAACCAACTAAAACCAAACTGGCAGACAAAAACCGACCATCCCCTATCAGTGGGCGAGGTAGTGCTGACCTATTTAGATCCCCAAAAGCTGATTGGGGTGGGATTTGGACAAACAACTAAATATTTACTAATCGACATAGACACATTAAGTAAATATCATCCAGAGTTTGACACCGACCAGTATCAAAACATCCTAAAAGCATTGGAGTCGATTGGGTTAGTCAGATACATTTGCTTGCGCAGCAGCCATAGCGATGGCAGACATCTAATTTTCCCATTGCCTGAATCAGTAAACACATTCCAATTAGCCGCCGCTGCCCGTGTCACGCTGACAAATGCCGGATTCGACCTGCAAAACGGACAGCTAGAAATTTTCCCCAACACAAAGCAGTACGCCGCCAACCCAGGCGAATACAGCCACTATAAGCCACATCGGCTGCCATTACAACCGAACAGCGGTTCGTGGCTGATAGAAGACGACGGATTAAATCCACAACCAATCCCAGACAGCACAGAAGCACAACTAACAGCATTCTTAGAACAGTGGAAAATGGCAGCAGAGGGACAAGACATGGCACTATTAAACCGCAAACTACCCCAACTATACGAGCAATTCAAAAAGCGCAAACGTAAATATCAAGCAGGAACAGACGAAGAAAAATCAGCCAAAGCCAAAAAATGGGAAGCAGACCTAGATCTAAGTATCGCGATTGGGTGGACAGATTTCGGACAAACATATCAACTCCTGCCCAAATTCCTGGCTAAAGGCGTAGTATTCTTGAAATTGGAAGGGCAAGCCTTAAAAGACTGGATGCTGGCAGCGATTTATGCAGCCCCAGGATACGAGCAGTTCTGCCGACATAAACACGAGATGCCAAAGCTGGTTAGTAGCTGGGCAGACGATAATGAGCGAGCGGGATATTATAGCCAGTACAGATCTAATCCCAACCGAGATCAATCATTTATGGGACGCAAGCAAAAATCAACCAAACGTCAGCCACACCCAGCCAATATCAGAAGATCTGAAGATGCAAAACATCGGATTAAATCGG
Source organism: Chamaesiphon sp. (assembly GCA_041738715.1). GTDB lineage: Bacteria > Cyanobacteriota > Cyanobacteriia > Cyanobacteriales > Chamaesiphonaceae > Chamaesiphon. The sequence continues at coordinate 1,804 of JBGSPI010000152.1, read as the reverse complement.
CATACGAAGGCGTGAAAGAACTAATTAATGCCACGACCACAATTACCGAACTGAGAGAAATGATCCGCTCAAAAGCTCAACAAATGTTTGGGCTGACATGTAGTAATGCTAGTCTGACTAAACACAAAAGTATCTGGCACCCAAAATATAACAACGAAGATCTGACCACTCCCAATATTATTGATGACAGCAGCCCCAATCTATTGCTGGGAGAAATAGTTAGCCCTGGTATAGATACTTTAGTAAACACAGATTTATCAGCGCAATCTATTGCTCCAAGCCAGTTTGCCTTGACCCAAATCCCTATGATATGTTCCGGCTCTGGGACCGAAGAGAAAACATACACCCCCCTTTACCCTCGCGAAATCGACTACAAACAGAAATCTAGCACACCTCAGACTACAGGTAAGTTTCAGGTGTTAGCTGAGGCATTGTCCAAAATTGCCGCTCTAGCAGCCTTAGTGGTTATTGTGGTATCAGCAGTGGGAATGGAGCCAGAACCATCCGTCGCAGCGGAAATTGCCCCCATAGAAGCGAAACAAACCACCACCATAGAAGCTTACAGCGGAGATCTGCCCCCCAGTCAAAATCCACGGATTCCATCCATCAACCTATACCCATACAATCCCAACCAAAATGGCGTGCCCTGGAAATCGAAAGAGGAGCGAGATAAATTTGCTGGGTATCTGGTGATTGTGGCCAAAGCGGATAAATCGATCGCTAACCCTTACGCTTGGGCAACTAAAACGCTGAAAAACCTCAAAGAATGTGGGATTAATTCCCACTGGCTCAACTTCACTGGACAGGAAATGCTCGACCCCGATAGTCCAGAGGCTAGATGGTTGCGCGAATTATTTGCTGATGTTGACTCAAAATCAGCAAATGTGGTCGTTCATCGTACCGCCGAGCCGACATCCGCCGTCATCGGGCGGGTAATTCAATTCAGTGAACAAACTGAACAAACTGACCAGCCGACTCCAATTATTTTACTGCCAATCGACGACCCCAACATCGAACCATACTATGCGCTGAATTATCGAGATAATTGCCGTCCTGGAGTACCCTGGAGTAATGCCCAGGAATTTTACAGGTTTCTAGGTTATATGCTGACCGTTGCCCAGCAGGATAAATCTATCTTAAATCCCTATGCTTGGGCAAATAAAACCGTGAAAAATCTGATTGATATCGAGCGACATTGGTGCAATTTTTCGGGGCAGAAAATTGAACCAATCAGTTTCAACGTCCAAACACCAGTGACTCCGAGCCGACGACCAGCATCATCAATGGAGTCGATTCGAGACATCGCAAATCGGGTTAATCATTCAACACCGAGCGATAGTGAAACCGGACAGCAACACAGCCCCAAAGATGATAATTGTCCTGAATGTCAAATATTGACACCAGCATTCGAGCTAGAGCGATGGAAAATGTGCCGTTTCTGTGCGATTAAAATCTTGTTTAAGTGAAAGATTTAAAATAACTCCCTACTGTGACGATCTGTTAAGATCTTGGGGTTTGCGTAGTAACTGTGTCGAAAGTGCCATCTCTGCGCCCAAAAAATCTTGTCGCGGCTCAAATAACTGTTACTTTCAGTTTACCTTGACTGCTAGATGTCGAGCGAGGTTTCAAGACAACTTCTAAATCTCTACCCAAAATATTCAGATAGGGGGAAACGCAGAAAAAGGAAAAAATAGTACGCTAACGATTTCTGGTGTCAGGAAAGGCTCTATGACCTGCGATCGAATATGTCAGTAAATGACCAAAAGGACTCTAAATTGACATTTTAAGGGGCATTAGGTTGACA
>JBGSPI010000107.1:0-16436 GCA_041738715.1 Chamaesiphon sp. | reverse complement strand
GCTTTTGTGCCATTTTTACTGATTTCTAACAGTTCTTGGCGTTGCTCTTCGCTTAGTTTTATTCGATATTTTAAATTTGGGTTACTCATAGATATATTCTACAATTTTTACCCACAGTTTTAGTCCGGTCACGCCACTACTAGCTTGGCAAGCTTAAAATTGTGGGTAAGAGTTAACGAATATTACCCATGAGCAATCCCAACAGCAAGTACAGAATAAAACTCACGGTCGAACAACGAGAAGAGCTAATAGGAATTAGTAAAAACGGTCAAAAATCAGCAAAGCAGGTGAATCATGCTCAGGTCTTATTAATGGCAGATGATAACGCGGTAGCAGGAAGATGGAGAGATGAAGATATCAGCCAAGCGTTAAATATGCATGTTAATACGGTAGCATCAATTAGAAAGAAATTTGTGTTAGAAGGAGTCCAGCCAGCATTACAAAGAAAACAGCGAGAAACGCCGCCAAATCCACCGAAGTTAGACGGAAAACAAGAAGCACACTTAATCGCGATTTGTTGTAGCGAAGCCCCAGCAGGACGCGCACGATGGACAATGCAATTACTAGCCAAAGAATTAGTAGCCAGAAAGGTAATCATATCAATCAGCAAAGAGACAGTAAGAGCGAAACTAAATCAACTAGAACTACAGCCATGGAAAACCACTCGATTTTGTATTCCAGAAGAAGACTTGCCACGATTTATTGCCCAAATGGAGGATGTTTTAGATGTCTATAGTGAGCCTCCCGACCCAAATATGCCATTGATTTGCATGGATGAAGCCGCGATGGAACTGACAGGAGATTTGTATCCAAGTATTCCCGCTAAGCCAGGGCAAAATCGAAAGGAAGATTATCATTATGAGCGCAATGGTGTGGAAGCTATATTCATGTTTGTCGATCCAATCAAAGGATGGAGAAGGGTGAGTAGTCGCCCTCAAAGAACTCGGTCAGATTGGGCTGAAGAAATCAAGCAATTACTAGATGAGGATTATCCAGATGTGCCAATGATTAAATTAGTTTGCGACAATTTAAATACACATCATATTGGTTCTTTATATCATACCTTTCCCGCTGAAACAGCCCATCGATTAGCAAGACGATTATCAATTCATCATACACCCCGAAACGGGAGTTGGCTAAACATTGCAGAGATTGAGTTAAGTGTATTGTCCCAACAATGTCTCGACCGCCGAATTAGTCGTGCAGATCTTCTGAAAAGTGAACTAGCTGCTTGGCAAAAAGAACGGAACCAAGAACATGCTCAAGTAAAATGGCAATTTACTACCGCAGATGCTCGAATTAAACTGCATCATCTTTACCCACAATTTTAAGCTTGCCAAGCTACTACTTTTCTACGCTACTGTATATAATTGCAGGTGGCTATGGACAAAAATCCACTCTTTCTTCTCCCAATAATTTCGACATTGCTGTACCAGAACATATTTGGAAAGTGATAGTGGTCATGGATAATCCAGGTCAAACCATAGCTGATATAAATCAGAATACAATAGCTTTTGCTATCGATCTACCCAACATTAATCCAGCTACAGATAGAGATATAAATGGTAACTTATTAAACCCTAATGACTGGAAAGACTATATAGTTTCAGTTCGAGAACTTGAAGCTCGTCTCAATCAATATGAGGCAACAAGCGGATTACATTATAATTTCCTTTCCAATATTTCCACAAAGATTCAGGACGATGTTGAAAATGTAGATATAAATGTAATCTTAAACTGGATTAATACTAATAATTCAACAGCACCACTTTTGGCTGATTCAGCGTTAGATGCGCCTAATTTAAATACGACCAGTATAAATACTACCGTCGGGCATGATAGTTTCGTAGCAAATAACATTCTCATACCCATCCAAGTTTTTAGCCCCACTCAAGTCGGCATAACTGAGATCGGCATCGAAGAAACCAGCTTCAGTAAAATTAGCGTTTCTGAAGATAGATCCCCTGAGATCAACCTGGTAAAAGGCCACTTGTCCGAAAACAGCGTCACTAAAGTCAACTCCTTCCATATAACAATTCCTAAAACTACTTTCGTACATGCGGACTCTAGTAAATTTGGCAAAGCTCAAGTCACAGTCTCGGAACCCACTGCTGTCAAAATAGGAGTCGGTGAAGTCGGCTTCTTGGTAGATTCCACCTTGAGCGGTGTCATCAGACCAATGGGAACGGATAAAATCTCCTCCAGTGAAGTCCTTTTCTCCCCCAGCATACTTTCTAATCAATTCTTCCCGATCCATAACTCGACTTCTCCATTCAGTACAGGAACTCTCAATAGTAACCTTAACACCTCTAATCCAAGCAATTTCAACCTCAATATTAAATTCCAAATTGCCGATCTCCCCACCGGACAACTAGCCGAAGCCACCATCACTGGATACGACACCAACAATCGTCCCAACTCCGGCACCCTCACCCTCGACATCAACGGCAACGGCTCCGGCTGGTTCATCGACACCACCCCAGACGACAACAGCGAATTTACCACCCAACTAGCAGACACCGCCTACAAAGCAACGGCTGACAGTGCCGCCTATGGTAAATACGACCTCCTCACAACAATCCTCCACGAACTCGGACACCTCAACGGCATCATTCGCGGTAACACCGCCTTTGATACCCATGTTCAAAAGATCAACGGCATCCTCACCTTCATCGATGCTGGAATAACCGCCACCCTCACCCCCGACGGCTCCCACCTCGACACCACCTTCCACCCCTACGACCTGATGAACACCAGCCTCAAACCTGGCGTTCGCAAACTCCCATCAACATTAAACCTAGCGATGATTGATGTGATTAATGCGGGAATCGGGAATCGGGAATCGGGAGTCGCGGGAATAATTACCGCACCCCTAACCGCTGGCGCGTTAGTGGCAATTAATAATGGTGACTTCTCCACCACCGCAGATTGGAACACCACAGGTGCCACCAACATCATCAACGGCACCGCCACCTTCACCGAGCAGTCCCAAAAACTCTCAGAACTCACCCAAGCCTTCATCATCCCCACCGGAGCCAAAACCCTCCAATTCACGATCACCGACAACCACCTCATCCCAGGCGACACCACCAAAACCGCCAACGATGCCTTTGAAGTCGCCCTCCTCGACACCAACACCTTCACCCCCCTCGCCGGAACATCTATCGGCTTAAACCATACCGACTCCCTGCTGAATATCCAAGCCAACGGCACCATCCACAAGAGCGATAAAGTCACCATCACCCCTCTGGGTAACAACAGTAGCATCGTCTCGATCGATCTCACCCAAATCACCCCCTCAACGAACGCCACCCTCTACTTCAACCTCCTCGGATTCGGCGCAAGAACCAGCACCGTCACCATCGACGACGTAAAACTCTTCACCGACACCCAACCCATCCCCGTCACTAAAAACGACACCCTCACCACCAATCAAGCCACACCGCTTACCTTCGACTTCGCTCAGGTAGCGGCAAACGACACCAACGTCAGCCAGATCCAAATCATCAACCAACCCACGGCACCCTGAACCCACCCCTACCCCTCCCAGGAGGGGATTTTACCTACACTTACACCCCAGATCCCAGTTATCGTGTAATATATGACGCGATAGCCACCACTTTGACCTTTATTATTGCCGCTAATTTAGATCTCCAGGAGTCTCACCCGATTCTAATTGTTCAATTAGAGGCTTAATATCTCCTCTAACCGAACGATATCTTTTATTAAGTTTTTTCAGAGATTTTTCAAAGTCACTAGTTTGATTTATTCTGACTAACGGTGCTTCATCCTGCATAAGCTCTCGTTCTGGATTCGCTAGGCTCTTTTATTAGAGTTAGATGTTCTTCATAGATATTTTCCTCAGATTCAGATAATTTCTGCGGATATTCCTCCTCTTTAATAAACCACATCACAACATCAACATATTGAGCCTGCATTTCTGGTAAAGGTCGATCGAGTACTAATTGACCTCGATCGTTAATTTCTCCAGTAGATTGAATCATGATATTATCCCACATCTGTGAAACTGGTTTAGACTCTCCTCTTGAGTGTTCGCGCAAACCTTCAACGATACTTTCAAGGATTTCTTCTTTGCTAGGTTCGCGATAATCTTCATCATCATCGCGAAATACAATATCAATTCTCACTTGCTGAGGCTTAATTTGATCGAGGGATTCATGAAGTACAAGTCGATTATTATTGTCGATTTCTCCTGAAACTTCAATATATCTCATATAAATTTGGTTCTGATTTTTTGCTAAGTCTATTTTAATATTAACTTTTAGTAGGCATTGAAGTTAGGCGATTACGGCTATAGTATATTACACAGGATGTGGTTTAAATGCCAAACAGCCTATTTGGTTTTTCTAAGTCAAGTACATAGTTATTGATTTCGCTCCGATGAACATTCAACGCTGGATTGCCCGACGGGAAGCTAAGTGGCAAGAACTCGATCGATTATTGTTACGGGCTGAAAAAAGTGGCATGAAGTCATTAAATGCCAAAGAAATCGGGACGCTGGCAAGTTTATATCGATCGGTAGCCGCAGATTTGGCGCGGGCAAATACCAACCAAATCGGTCAAACGATCGTTCAAGAACTCCAAGCTCTAACTACTCGCGGTTATAGTCAAATCTATCGCGGTTCCCGCCGTCAGGAAGTGCGGGGAATGGTCGATTTCTATCTGTGGGAATTACCAAGGGTGTTGCGCGAAACATGGGTATATACCGCGATCGCGTTTGGATTATTTTTAATTGGTGGTTTAATTGGCTGGTGGTTTGCTTGGCAAGATGCTAGTTTTATGTCTTTAGTTGTCCCCCAGGAGCTAATTGAGAAAGTACGCGATCGCCAGGAATTATGGATGGGTTCGATTTTAGGGACAGAACCCTTCGCGGCAAGTAGTATTGCTGTCAATAATCTCAGCGTTACTTTTCGGATGGTTGGTGGTGGAATTCTCGCTGGATTATGGACGATTTATGCTCTATTTTATAATGGGTTATTAATTGGGGCGATTGCTACTTTGGTTGGCCAAAATGGTTTGGCATATCCATTTTGGGCATTTGTTTTTCCACATGGAGCCTTAGAATTGCCGGCAATTTTTATTGCTGGTGGGGCAGGATTATTAATTGCACGAGGGTTGTTATTTCCCGGTCGCTATCGGCGACGAGATGCGCTACGGATCTGCGGTTTGCAAGCGGCACAATTGGTGATGGGGATTTTTCCGATGCTGCTGATTGCGGGTGCGATCGAGGGTTTTTTTTCGCCCCAAAATGTCATTCCTAGTCCAGTTAAATATCTGGCCGGGACGGGGCTATTTATCCTGCTCATCCTTTACACTTTACGTGATGACCAAAAAATTATAGATCGTGACTAAAACAATTCCATCTGGCTGGATCGTCAAAATTGGTCGATCAATCTGGACGCAGATCTGGCAAGTAATGATGGCACAACTCGCGCCGCCCAACGATCGCGGTGAATATCAACGCCCGCCGAGTGAGTTTCGCCAACGGATTAGTCCAGATAGTAAGCATCCCCCCGCCGCCAATCGGTATCGATTATATGTGGGGTGGAGTTGTCCCTGGGCACATCGAACTCTGGTGGTGCGGACGTTAAAAGGGTTAGAAGGGGCGATCGATCTGATAATCCTGACGGGTGATGCCGATGCTGGTGGTTGGCGGTTGCCTGCGCCAGAGCATGGCTGTCAGACCTTGAGGGAGTTGTATCAATATGCCCAGCAGGGATATACTGGGCGTTGTACAGTGCCGATGTTATGGGATAACCAGACATATACGATCGTCAATAATGAAAGTGCCGAAATTATTGAGATTTTAAATTCAGAATTTAACCAATATGCTACTCAGCCGGACTTAGATCTCTATCCAAACGAGCTACAAGGCTCGATCGATCAGTGGAATGAGATCATCTATCAAACAGTGAATAATGGGGTGTATCGGTGCGGTTTTGCCCAAACACAGAGTGCATACTATCGCGCCTATAGTGAGTTATTTAGCACACTCGATCGAGTGAATGACTTACTGGCAAATCAACGTTATTTATGTGGCGAGGTGTTAACTCTCGCTGATGTCCGTTTATTTACAACACTGATCCGGTTTGATTTGGTTTACTATTCTTTATTCAAATGTAACCACCGCCGGATTCAAGACTATCTTCATCTAAAAGTCTATCTGCGGGATATTTATCATCTCCCTGGAGTGGCGGCTACTTGCAATTTTCCGGTAATTATCCAGGATTACTATCGCAATCTCTTTCCGCTCAATCCAGGGGGAATTGTGCCAGGATTACCAGATTTCACTTATCTGGATTTGAATCGAGATAATTAATCTTCGCTAAAATATCCGCCCAAGTGATTCCGTTTAGTGTTGGTAAGACCAAATCTGCTTGGTGCAACCGTTCATATGGACCAACTCCCAGCACCCACATCCCTGCGGATGCACCTGCGGCGACCCCCGCAGGTGCATCCTCAACTACTAAACAATTAGCTGGCGGAACTGATAGTGCTACGGCAGCGTGAAGGAAAACATCAGGAGATGGTTTGAGTCGCGGGACACTATGACCATCGGCGATAAAGTCAAAGAAATGTCTGATTTTTAATCGTTGTAAGACTGTTTCGGCGTTTTTGCTGGAAGAACCTAACGCAATTTTAATTTTAGCTGCGGCAAGTTCGATCAGGAGATTTTCAATCCCTGGCAACAAATGTTGAGGATTGAGTTCATTAATAAGTTCTAAATAATAATCGTTTTTACGCTTCAACCATGCTTGCCTTGTTGCCGAATCGATCTGGCGATTTTTGAGGAGATAATTTAGTGCGTCCTCTCGGTTTAGCCCCAACATGTTGCGATCGTGGGTAGATTTGTCAAAGGGAATCGCTTCCTCATCTGCCAGTCGTTGCCACGAGAGATAATGGAAATAGACTGTGTTAGTAATCACACCATCTAAATCAAAGATGACTGCTGCGATATGTCGATCGCGCTCCAGTTTAATCATGGGTATCTAATTTCTATCGGCGATCGCTGGTAATAAATATCATAACCCTGGGTCTGCTATCTGTAGCCAACTCAAATAGTAATAGCATGATCACCTATTACTAAAGTTGTTCACCTCAAGCATATCTTGCTTTTGATCGAATTACTGAGTTTATTGCCCTGCGCAATATCGACTTGCCTTAGAAACGTCCACACCCAGACGAGCTTCGATTTGGATCGTTGTTAGTTAGTGCTACCCCACGCTAAAATGGAGGGTTAAATCTTAATAGCGATGAGCGCGAATGGCAAAAGTCAAACAACGACAATTTGGTAGATTGCCGCCAAAATACGGCTTTATCATCAATCCTTACCCAACCGAACGAGTCTCCCGTTGTCCTTTGTGCGATCTCAAGACTGGACAACGCAAAATACCAATCTTGATTCATGTCAATCCCAAACACTTAATCGCGCTGAACTATACTTGTCGTTACTGTCGAGATTGCGATCTCCTGATTGCTCATAAACATGAAATCGAACATTATCTAACTGCATTATTTAGCCACCAAGCTCCCAATGTGATCGGCAATGAATATTTCGCGATTGGTACAGTCGAAAAAAGTGCCTGGAAAGAAGGACTAAAACAGCAGCAATCGATCGATAGACTTTTGTCACATGCCAATGATTTTCTAACCTCTTACGGCGATCTACAGGTAACTAGAGCAGGCTATTACACGGCAGATCAGAAGCCACCTGTAGCGGTACCTCCACCATCGCAGGAGTGGGTTAAAACAAACGCGATCGATAAATCCGATTGATAGACTCTGGCAACTTCGTGCTGCTTTAATTGCTCATGCTGTTGAAATGCCAATCAGAAGAAAAACCACGGCAACATGTTTCCGATAGTCTAAGTTTCCTGGCAGTTGCTCCAGTAAGCCGATTCGGCAATCGCCCAATCTTCCGCAGTATGAATCACCAGTACGCGCACCCTGGAATCGGCAGTGGCAATGTCTTTATCCACTGGACGGGAACCATTTAGTTGAGGATCTAACTTCAAGCCCAAAAACTCAAATGTTTCGCAGGCGCGGGAACGAACGATCTCCGAGTTTTCCCCCACTCCGGCCGTAAAGACTAAGGCATCCAGCCCACCCAGGCTGGCAAGCATCGAACCGATGCAGGATCGTAACCGATGGATATAAATGTCAAATGCCAGGATCGCCAGGGGATTTCCGGTCTCGATCGCATTCAGCACCTGACGCAAATCTGCTGATACACCAGAGATACCTTTCAAGCCCGATTCTCGATTCAGTTCCCGATCCAACCGATCGACCGTATACCCTTCCTGGCGCAACAGATGAATCAAAATGCCCGGATCGACTGAGCCAGAGCGGGTTCCCATCATCAATCCATCTAAAGGGGTAAATCCCATCGTGGTGTCAATGCTGTACCCATTGTGGACGGCGGATAGAGAACACCCATTCCCCAAATGGCAAATAATCAACCTTAGTTCCGGCAAGTTGCGATCGAGCAATTGGGCAGCCCTTTGAGCACAGTATTGATGACTAATGCCGTGAAACCCATAGCGGCGAATCCCCCGCTCGACCCAGGCGTAAGGACCCGGATAGATGGCGGCGGCATCGGGTAAGTGACTGTGAAAAGCGGTGTCAAATACAGCATACTGAGGAACGTCAACTCCCAAAATCTGCTCGATCGCTTCAATGCCCTCCAAATTTGCTGGGTTATGGATCGGTGCCAAAGCCGAAAGTCGAGAGATCGCGGCTTTTACCTCGGCCGTTATTTTAACGGTGTCACAATACTCTTGACCACCGTGGACTACTCGATGTCCGACTAGGTCAATCTCGGATGGATCAGCTATGACAGCAGTGTTGCCCTGCCACAGCGTTTCCAGCAGATGGGCAATCGCCAACCGCCGATCTTGGGTGGGGATTTCTTCCTGCAACAATTCCCCCGTCGCTGTTTTGACTTTGATTTCGGCAACACCCTGATGGTGTGTCCAATCAACTGTCGCTTCCCAGACAGGGGTGGGATGGTCTGTCGGCAGAGGATCGCGGGCAATCTCGTAGAGACAACTTTTTTGGCTACTAGAGCCAGCATTAAGCACGAGTATTTTCATCAGGAATGCTCGATAGTTGGGGACACTGTGTCAATTTATGGCGTGAAGGGACAACGGTGAATTGATGATGTCGGCGATTCGGGAGGACACCTCCCGAATTTCAGTCTACCGTCCCACTACAAACCTTCGGTATGGTGGGGCATTTTGCGGAATTCTAGGTAATGACGGTTGGTTTTTCCATGCCAGTTAGTTCGCGAATGTGCGCTAATTCCTCCGCGATCGCAATCAAGTCTCCCAATGCCACTTGTGGGTCGAGGGACTGTTTAGTCGCATCTGCCTCAAAGCTTTCGAGATAAAGTCTGAGCGTCGCTCCTTGAGTACCCGTACCCGACAGTCGGCAGACGATCCGCGAACCATCGGTAAAGCCAATCCGCAGACCTTGATTTTGACTCACGCTACCATCGATCGGATCGGTATAGCTGAAATCATCCATGAATTCGACTTCATACCGACCAAAAGTTTTGCCCTTCAGGGTTGGCATCAATTCGTTTAAGCCAGCCATCAAGGTATGGGCGCGATCGCTATCAATGGCTTCGTAGTCATGGCGTGAATAGTAATTGCGACCGTAGATCTGCCAGTGTTCTTGGACGATTTGCTCGACCGATTGCTGGCGGACTGCCAGAATGTTCAGCCAGAAGAGGGCTGCCCAGATGCCGTCCTTTTCCCGGATATGGTTGGAACCAGTGCCAAAGCTTTCTTCCCCACACAGGGTGGCTTTGCCAGCGTCCAGCAAATTCCCAAAGAACTTCCATCCCGTTGGTGTTTCGTAGCAATCAATGCCCAGTTTTGCCGCCACTCGATCGGCAGCTTTACTGGTTGGCATGGAGCGGGCAATTCCGGCTAAACCCTCTTTGTAACCTGGGGTCAGCTTGGCATTGGCAGCCAAGATCGCTAAACTGTCGCTGGGATTGACAAAAAAGCGACGACCTAAAATCATATTGCGATCGCCATCCCCATCAAAGGCAGCCCCAAAATCAGGCGCATTGTCGCCAAAGAGGATCTGCACCAGATCGTGGGCGTACACTAGGTTGGGATCGGGGTGTCCGCCGCCAAAATCTGTGAGTGGAATGGCATTTTGGACGGTTCCGGTCGGGGCACCCAATCGCTGCTGAAAAATCTGGTCAGCATAGGGTCCTGTCACCGCGTGCATGGCATCAATGCAGATCCGAAAATTATCGGTGGTGAGAAATTGTTGGATCCGATCGAAGTCAAATAAAGACTCCATCAAATCTATATAGTCATTAACTGAATCAATGACTTCCACTACCATGTCACCTAATTCTGATGTGCCTAATCTGTCAATATCGACATCAGGAGCATCGATAATTTGGTAGCGATCGATCGACTTGGTGCAGGAGAAGATCGCTTCTGTGACCGTTTCGGGCGCAGGTCCACCATTGCCAATGTTATACTTCACCCCAAAGTCGCCATTGGGTCCGCCAGGATTGTGACTGGCAGAAAGAATAATCCCCCCAAAGGCATGAAACTTACGGATCGCGCAGGATGTTGCTGGGGTGGAGAGAATGCCGTGCTGCCCGACTTTAACTTTGCCGATCCCATTGGCAGCAGCCATTTTCAAAATAACTTGAATGGCTTCTCGATTGAAGTACCGCCCATCTCCACCCAGAACCAGTGTTTGTCCCTGACAGCCTTCGATGCTGTCGAAAATAGATTGAACGAAATTTTCTAGATAATGGGGCTGCTGAAAAACTGGGACAGACTTGCGGAGACCTGATGTACCTGGTTTTTGATCGGTAAATGGTTGTGTTGTAACAATGCGGCTGGTCACGAAATACTCTCCCTAAGTCTCAAATAGCGATTACTGAATGATGACATAATATGGGATTCTCCCAAAAAGAACGCCGAAGTACAGATACTCTCTATTCCGGCGTTCCTTCAATGGACTAGTAAGGCCATCTCTAGTTCACAGTATCGGGACTTTGACCTCTTCGTAAGTCTTAACATAAATCTAATCCCGATTCGGTACAGAATTGCTAGACTGCATAACAGGCGATCTCAACGTCCAAGCTATCGAGTAAAGCCAATTCTCGTTCAGAGAGGCCTCCCCAACGCGACCGAATCAGTATAACGAAAATCATTATGGTAGATTCCCTTAAAAAACCACAATCCTTTGAAGAATTAAGACCGGGTGTCAAGAAACCTGCGAAAGAAACCCTCCTTACGCCTCGATTCTACACCACCGATTTTGAGGAAATGGAGAAAATGAATCTCTCCATCAATGAAGATGAGTTATTAGCGGTTATCGAAGAATTTCGGATTGACTACAACCGCAACCACTTCGTTAGAGATGAAAGATTCGATCGATCTTGGGACGATATCCCCGCCGAAACCCGTCAGATATTTATCGAGTTTCTCGAAAGCTCCTGTACTTCCGAATTTTCTGGATTCCTCCTCTACAAAGAACTCGGTCGTCGGCTCAAGGACAAGAATCCAGTTCTAGCTGAAGGCTTTAACCTGCTAGCGCGAGATGAAGCCCGTCATGCTGGCTTTCTCAATAAAGCAATGTCCGATTTCGGACTCTCTCTCGATTTGGGCTTTTTAACTAAAAATCACAATTACACCTTCTTCAAACCGAAATTTATCTTATACTCGGTCTACCTATCGGAAAAGATTGGTTACTGGCGATATATCAAAATTTTCCGTCACTTAGAAGCAAATCCCGAAAATCGTATTTACCCGATCTTTCATTTCTTTGATAGCTGGTGCCAAGATGAAAATCGGCATGGTGATTTCTTCGATGCCTTGATGCGCTCACAGCCCCAGTTATTAAACGATCTTCGCGCAAAGCTGTGGTGTCGGTTCTTCCTCTTGGCTGTATTTGCCACGATGTATCTCAGAGATCGTGCGAGCAAGTTCTACGGTATTTTGGGCATGAATAGCCGTGATTTTGATATCGAAGTTATCCAAGAAACTAATAAAACTGCCGGAAGAGTATTTCCAGTCATTTTAAATACGGATCATCCAGCATTCTTCCAAACTTTAGATCAGTGCGCCGCAGACTATCTAAAATTATTAGCATCAGCAGAATCGACAAAACCTAAATTGTTGAAAAAAATTCAGAATTTACCCACGATCGCTTCGATCGGGTTTAAACTGCTCCGTTTATATCTAATTAAACCGATCGATATGACTAGTCAAGCAGGTATGGTGCGTTAATTTTACCTGATTTAGATTAACGATAGGCTCTGTCTATGGACAGAGCTTTTTTTTGCTAGATTTCTCTCCAATCAACCCAAGCGAACATAGAACTCTAAATTGATATGTGGGAATACTAAAGACTAGTGTGCCGACCTTTAGTTTTCCGTGAATATGTCCACTATTATTCCTGTTGGCAAGCGTCAATTTACCGCAGAATTGATCTGTGAACATCTGAGCCGATCTCCGTTGTTGCCACAATTACTAAGGGAAATAATTATTGATGAGGTTTTATCTCAGTGGCAACCCACATCATTAGATCGATTGGTTGATGGACAGGTTACCGTGGAGCAATCCGAATTCCAAATTTCGACACTAGAGATCGATCGAGGGCATCAATCGCCGATTGAGTCGGTTGCCGCGCGTGCTGTTAGACTCGAACAATTCAAGCAAGAAATCTGGGGTAATAAGTTAGGCTCATATTATCTCGAACGTAAGTCACAACTCGATCGAGTTATTTGTTCGGTGATGCAGGTTGCTGATGGATCGATCGCGCAAGAACTATTTTTTCGGATTCAATCTGGCAAATCTTTTGCTGAACTAGCCCGCCGCTATTCCCAGGGAGTAGCCGCTCAAGATGGGGGGAGAATTGGTCCCATCCCGATTGGCAATCTCCAGCCGGATATCGCCGTTCGCATCGTCCAACTTGAGCCGGGGGAAATTTCACCACTATTTCCGCTCGGCAATACTTACACATTTGTGCGGCTAGAGGAACTAGTTCCCGCGCAGTTTGATGATGATTTACGCCAGTTTCTGATTGATGAGTTATTTGAAGAATGGTTGCAAGAGCGCATTAATCGCGAAATTGGGTTAGTATCATTCTCAACTGATTTTATTCCCCGAGATTTTATGACTAATAGCCAGCGAGCGATCGAGGAACAAACCCCCCACGGTGTTAGGTTGCTGTTCCCTCTTGCGCCAAATCAGCAGCAGGATACACCCTCTGAACCAGAACCAGCCGAGTTTGTCTTGGAGCGGGGCGATACGGGGTTACTATTATCGCAGCTTGAGGCAATTGCTAACCCAGAACCAGCCGAGTTTGTCTTGGAGCGGGGCGATACGGGGCTACTATTATCGCAGCTTGAAGCAATTGCCAACCCAGCACCAGCCGAGTTTGTCTTAGAGCGGGGCGATACGGGGTTACTATTATCGCAGCTTGAGGCGATTGCTAACCCAGAAGCAGTTCCCGAACTCGATCGGATGACAACAATCAATCTCCCTCCCAAACCAGAAACGTTTGAATTAGAGCAGAATACGACAGGGTTACTATTATCTCTCCTAGATACCATCGCCGATGAGCTAAACGTAGATCTAGCCGATCCAGCAGCAGCTTCAGATATCACAGACTTATCTGTCCTAGAGTTGAGCGCGAACGAAACTAGTTCGTCAGAATTCAGTTCCAGTTTCTTTTATCCCCAAACGGCAGAACCTGCCCCAATTACTTATGTAAGCGATCTCGATCGACAGTTAGAGTCTCAAAAGTGGCTGGCAATCTTGGCGATTACCTTAGCAACCCTATTGCTGGGCGTTGGTACAGTTTACCAACTTAGCTCGACAAGTTTAACCAATTCAATTCAACAACCCAACCGAAAATAGCCCCATTGCGCCAGCCTAATGTCCGCCCACGCCTAGATAAGTTTCGATCACCTTCGGATCGTTGAGTAAGTCGCTACCGATGCCTTCATGCTTAACGATGCCAGTATCTAGAACATAACCGCGATCGGACATGGCTAGGGCTTTTTTGGCATTTTGTTCGACGAGGACAATCGCGGTACCTGTTTGATTGATTGTCCGAATTTGGGTGAGTACATCGGTGACTAAAGCGGGTGATAGGGCGGCGGATGGCTCGTCTAGGACTAATAATTCGGGATCGAGCATGAGGGCTTTGCCCATCGCTAACATTTGGCGTTCGCCTCCAGAGAGAGTGCCGGCGCGTTGTTTGCGGCGTTCGGCGAGGCGGGGAAACATGGTAAAAATTTTATCTTTATGTTGTTGGAGATCGATG
Organism: Chamaesiphon sp.; assembly: GCA_041738715.1. GTDB lineage: Bacteria > Cyanobacteriota > Cyanobacteriia > Cyanobacteriales > Chamaesiphonaceae > Chamaesiphon. Next base: position 2,102 of record JBGSPI010000107.1, on the reverse strand, counting down.
GAACGAATGAAGCCACCCATCTCTAAGTTTTCTTCGATGGTTAGCGATCGAAAGACATTGGCGATTTGGGGGACATAACACATCCCTTTCTGAACGATTCGATCGGATTTCAATCCGCCAATCTGTTCGCCTTTAAAGGTAATCGTCCCCGTATGCGGTGTCAATAGTCCAAAGATGGTTTTTGCCAGAGTCGATTTCCCCGCGCCATTCCCCCCAATTACCGCTACTAGTTCACCTGGTTGGACGACGAAATCAATACCATTGAGAATATCGACACCAGGGATATAGCCAGCACGAACATCTTTGACTATCAGGAGGACGGGTTGATTGGACATTGGGGCAAGGGAGAGATGGGAGAGTGTGGGGATATTTTACTCGATCGCTGAATCATCAGTGAAATGACGCTCTACTACCTGTAAGAGATGGCTTAAGGTATCGAGTCTCGAACTACAGATATTTTGGATGGCGGAGATCTGCTGATTTTCCATCGGACTGCTCAGAGTGGATGCTGTAGTGTGGAAAGATCGATAGCATGGACATATTACCACTTTAGCCGAACAGTAACTACTTTCCGGCGATTGCCTAAACCTCGACGGAGATCGCCGCATTAACTTTGGCTAGTTAAAGCCCACATTCCGCACTTCAATTTTTACGACAAAAACTACCAATTAAAACTGTCTTGAAATTGCATTCTCGACGTTTGTGTCATTATTAATTTTCATAAAATCAGCATGAAAATTTTCTAGTTTTTAGCTATCTCCAAAAACTAATTGCCTTAAAATATTTGGATCTGTCCCAATTAATTCATTAATTTTTTCTGCTGGATATCTATCGCTATGAATCTGTACTTTCACTGTGTTACTACCACTGTCATCAGCCGATCGGCTAATGTCTAGAGATGAATAAGGATACGCTCCGATCTAGCAGCACCTTAACAGGCGTAGAGTTAGATCCCAAATCAGCCCAAGCGACTGTGCGGTGATGGACAATTAGACGCGCTATAATTGTCTACAGACACCTTAATAAAAGGTTTTGACTATGACTACACAGCAGCTAGAGGCTCGCCTTGCCACCTTAGAAGAGCAGATGTTACAGGTTAAGCGGCTTTTGATAACAAAGGAAGAAACGTCGCAGATGCCTTGGTGGGACAAAATTGCGGGTAGTTTTGCTGACGATCCTGATTTTGATGAGGCGGAGCGTTTGGGGCGGGAGTGGCGCAAGTCAGCGCAGGATGATTGGCTCGACATAGTTGATTGAGCGGCTCTCTATGTATATTTTGGATACGGATCACCTCAGCCTCATGCAACGGAATGGTTTGGAAGGTCAGCGAATCAGGACTCGGCTATCGGTTTTGCCTGTGGAGCAAGTTGCGACGACGGTGATTAGCTATGAGGAGCAGGTCAAAGGTAGATTGTTGGTGCTCAGTCAGGCTAAAACGGTGGAGAAGGTAACTTCGGCTTACCGTGGATTGCAACAGCTAGCAATAGACTATCGATCGATTACTCTATTAGCGTTTGATACTGCTGCGTTTGATGCGGCTCGACAATTACGGAAGCAATACCCACGCCTGGGTGCGATGGATCTGAAGATTGCCGCGATCGTGTTGACTCAAGGCGCGATCTTGCTGTCGCGGAATCGATCGGATTTTGCTCAAATTGCTGAGTTACAGTTAGAGGATTGGTCGTGAAATTGGCGATCGCTCAGGGTTCGATCGGGGCAGATCGTCATTCTGCAACGCTAGACGAATGCTAAAAAAAGTCAAAAGATAATTATTCTTTATTGCCACCAAAACAATCCCCACTCTAATCGAGACACCGATCGGTATTCGTAGGTTGGGTAAAGTGAAGCGAAACCCAACATCATCGATCTAAAAACCTGACTTGGTATCGATCGCTTTGAAGTATCATCCTAAAGTTGCTTTATGTCCAAATACATAGAAAATAGTACCGTCATCCCAAATCGGGATAGCTACAGGATACGGATACTGTTGGCGAATTCAAAAATCGATCGCTTGGCGGCGATTGCGAAACGCTGGCGATTCAGGTCGCGCGCTTCCGATGTGCCATTTTTTCAAAATGAGAACGGCGAGTTTGAGCCAGAGG
>JBGSPI010000105.1:0-11578 GCA_041738715.1 Chamaesiphon sp. | reverse complement strand
GCTTTTGTGCCATTTTTACTGATTTCTAACAGTTCTTGGCGTTGCTCTTCGCTTAGTTTTATTCGATATTTTAAATTTGGGTTACTCATAGATATATTCTACAATTTTTACCCACAGTTTTAGTCCGGTCACGCCACTAGTAGTAATCATTTTTTCAGCTTCTGTGCCCGTAGTCTTCAGGTCTGGCAACCTGGATTCCCCTGTAAAATTCGGATGCTGGGGGTGGCTACGTACAATTTTTTGGCAGTTGCGGCGGGATCGAGTCTCGGTGGGGTCGAAGCAACGCCCAAAATCTGGGATTTAGCGGCTGTCTGGGCAATCGTTCACGCGGCTGGGGGGATCTGGATCTCGTTACGCGATGAGCCAACTTTTCCAGCGGTAGCAGGGCGAGATTATGGCAGCTATGCAATGCCTTGTTTGATTGTGAACCAGCAGGAATTAGCAGATGTGTTGCTACCGATGATGACATCGATTCGCCGAGCGTAATTCTAGTGCAGACCAATTATTTTTATACGGGTGTTTGTCCAAATAGTGGTCGATTATTACAACTACCGCGTACTGTAGCGGTCGAAGAGATTGCCCGCAATTTGATGGTGCAGTTAGCTCAGGACGAACGATTTGCCCGTGAGGGGAAGATGTATGGGGTGCTGCTAGTTGAGACAAAATCGGGAACACAGGAGGTAATTAAGGCATTTTCCGGCTTACTGAATGGAGAATCGATCCTGGCTGGATGGGTGCCGCCGATTCCAGGGCGCGATCGAGTAGCTGCGGCTGAAGCGGCAACGCTCCAAGATTTGGCGGCGATGAAGCAGGAATTAATTGACTTGGATCGATCGCCTGTCCGGGCAGAACATCAACTTTTGGCAGTAACATTTGCCGAGCAATTAGCGCAATTAGCGATCGAGCATCGTCAACGCAAAGAGCTACGCCAACAGCAACGGGAATATTTAACCAAGACCCGCCAAAATCCAGATCTAGCCATTGTTCTCCAACAACTAGAACAACAGAGCCGTCAAGATGGTCGCGAACGTCGTCACCTCAAACAAGAGCGCGATCGAGTTTTGCAGCCATTACAGGCGATTTTAGCGCGGTTAGATGAGCGAATGCGCGAGTTGAGACAGCAACGAAAAACTCGATCGCGTCAACTCCAAACCCAGATGCACGATGCCTATCGATTGCTGAATTTTCTCGGTACGGCTAGCTCCTTGCGCGAATTGATGCCAGCCGGCATCCCCACAGGGACAGGTGATTGTTGTGCCCCCAAATTGCTGCATTATGCGGCTAGTCATCAGCTTAAACCGATCGCGATGGCTGAATTTTGGTGGGGGAAAAATAGCGAGGATAAGCTTCAGGGTGAGTTTTATGGTGCTTGTACAGACCGGTGTCAGCCATTGATGGGCTTTATGTTGTCAGGGTCGTCCCCACTGTCTACTAGTACCGCCGATTTCTCCCTACCGATAATTTATGAAGATGAATATCTAATTGCGGTAGATAAGCCGACTGGACTACTCTCTGTTCCAGGACGATATCTCGATCGCCAAGATAGCGTGTTGACTCGGTTGCGGCAGTTATTTGGCGATGAGCAGATCTATCCAGTCCATCGTTTGGATCGGGATACATCAGGGATATTATTATTTGCACGCGATCGACAGACTTATCGACATCTAAGCCGACAGTTTAGCACTCGCCAGGTACACAAGGTGTATGAGGCAATCTTAGCAGGGGAAATCGACCAGATGGAAGGCTCGATCGATTTACCATTATCCGCGGACCCGCTCGATCTACCGCGCCAACAAGTAGACTTACAGCAGGGTAAACCTAGTTTGACGAATTTCCGTGTTTTGGCAAAAATTGGTAACTATACCCGGATTGAGTTTATTCCAGTTACCGGACGAACTCATCAATTGCGCGTTCATGCCGCCAATCCTTGCGGATTAGGCACACCAATTCTGGGTGATAGACTATATGGTTGTCAGGCACCAGCGACTAGGCTACATCTTCATGCCAGAGAACTAAGTTTTGTGAATTTCGATCGATCTGATGGGTATACTCTATCAAGACAGCCAGGGCAAGCAGATCTGATTTACCTTGATACTCATTCTCCATTTTAAACTCAGAACCCTTAAATTACTTTTTAGGTTGTGATTATTGCTGTCTAGATGACTACACGCTACCCAAATCTGATGGTAAAGTTAGTTTCAGTGGTATGTTTTCTGACTTCGATCGCACTTACAACTCAATTTAATCAGCCTAATCGCGAGAATTGAGATTTTAAACTACACTGTGGAAGTCATCATTCAAAGACAAATCAGTCAAATAATGCTAGTCTTCACACAAGCTTCAGTAATATATCTTTTTGGGAGCAATATTTAATGTCTAAACGTACACTCGTTTATCAAACCGCTGGTGGAGTGCTTGGGGCCGTCTGCCTTGGTCTGGTTTTAGCACCTAATGTCGAGGCAAAAGGTTACAACGGCTCCAATGGTTCCGGCGGCAATATGTCCAATGGTAGTGGTGGTTGTGGTGGTAAGCCTGGTTGTGGCGGCAACATGTCCAATGGTTCCGGTGGCAATATGTCCAACGGTTCCGGTGGCAATGGCTCAAATGGCTCCGGTCCTAAACCTGGCGACCCAGCCTGCACTACTGAAAAAGGTTGTGGCAACGGCTCGAATGGTTCGGGTATTGGTGGTGGCGGCGGCGGTGGCTTCAATCAAGGCGGTGGAAGTTACTTTGTTGGGAAAAGTACACTACCTGGATTTGGTGGTTCTGGAGGGACCGGCGGTTACGGTGGTTCAATTGCTGGACTATCTCAACAACTGCAACAACTCTTGAATGCAGCGCAAAGTGCCTACGCAGATGCCTCTGCGAGATTAGCTCAAATTCAGTCTCAAGCCGTTCCTTCGGGGAAAAAAGACGATCCGATCCGCTACAGTCGGGTAGCTGATGCCAATATCAGCGACTGTGGGTGTGGTGAAAGTCCGACAGCATCTGCACCTGTTGATTCAGCCGAATTAGCCGCAGCGAAAGCCGCAGAAGCCGAAGCCGCAGCATCACTCGCCAAAGCTCAAGAGCAAGCGCGTAAATTCTTGGAATCTGTCAAAAATAATCCAGTTGCCTTCGGGACTTCCTTTAGCCCAATTTGGTAAAAATATTGGCTAGATAGTTATACCAGGGGTGAGAACTTTATTCTCACCCTTTCATATTGATAGGCTCGATCGGTTTGCCACCCGTTAATTTGTAAAGCGATTCTGCTAGAGTGGGATCTGAGAAATTAACGTTTGATAGATCTAGCATGGCAGAAACTCTATTTTTCAATGCCCTACGTGCCGCGATCGATGAAGAGATGGCCAGGGATGCATCAGTATTCGTCATGGGTGAAGATGTCGGACATTATGGCGGTTCCTACAAGGTGACGAAAGATCTCCATAAAAAGTATGGAGACCTGCGGATCTTAGACACCCCGATCGCTGAAAATAGTTTTACAGGGATGGCTGTAGGTGCTGCAATGACTGGGTTGCGCCCGATTATTGAAGGGATGAATATGGGGTTTCTGCTCCTAGCTTTCAACCAGATCTCCAATAATGCGGGAATGCTGCGCTACACCTCTGGCGGTAATTTTACCATTCCGCTCGTAATTCGCGGGCCTGGTGGTGTGGGGCGACAACTAGGAGCAGAGCATTCCCAACGGTTAGAAGCTTATTTTCAAGCAGTTCCTGGCTTAAAAATTGTGGCTTGTTCGACTCCCCGCAATGCCAAGGGGTTACTCAAATCAGCGATTAGAGATAATAACCCTGTCTTGTTTTTTGAGCATGTGCTGTTGTACAACCTCAAAGAAGACTTGCCAAATGAGGAATATCTCCAGCCGCTAGATCAAGCTGAAATTGTCCGTCCGGGTAAAGATGTGACGATCCTGACCTACTCGCGGATGCGGCACCACTGCACCCAAGCCCTCAAAGCTTTGGAGCCAGAAGGGTATGATCCCGAGATTATCGACCTAATTTCGCTCAAACCATTGGATTTAGCGACCATTGGTGCGTCGATTAAGAAAACTCACAAGGTGATTATTGTCGAAGAGTGTATGAAGACTGGAGGTATTGGAGCCGAATTAGTCGCTTCGATTAACGATCATTTCTTTGATGAACTTGATGCCCCCGTGCTGCGGATGTCGTCACAAGATATTCCGACCCCTTACAATGGAAAGTTAGAATACTTGACCATTATTCAGCCACCCCAAATCGTCGAAGCAGTCAAACAGATGGTTGATGGTAAATTTTAGTCAAGAGGGCAGAGGGTAGCGATTCGCGTATCTCCTATCGGAGAGGCTCCGCCAAGGTCGGGTTTCCCGACGGTTTAGCGGCGTTTTTATATCTCCAGACGGAGATATAAAAAAACGACTCCTTGGCAGCGAATCAAGATCGAGAGTAGGAGGTAGCAATTATTAATTTATCGAGAATGAAATAACGGCTGTACTAACATTTATTAATTAGATTTTAGTACCTTCCAACTGTACCTTCCTCTAACTCTCTTTGATACTACCCTCTACCCTCTACGCTCTACTTCCTAAATTAAATTATGCAAAAACAGCGAGCCATATTAGGCTTAATTATCATCTTACTCATAGCAGCAATCGCTTTGCTAGTCACTAAACCAATGCGGCTGGGATTGGATTTGCAGGGTGGATCGAGATTGACGATCGCCATCCAAACCACCAAAGATCATCCTACTATTACCGCAGACGATTTAACTGCCGTTCAAAAGGTCATCGAAAATCGGATTAATGGCTTGGGTGTATCCGAAGCTCTGATTCAGACTGCGGGTAGTGATAAAGTTTTAGTCGAGCTACCTGGTGTCAATGACCCCGAACAGGCAGAACGAGTCCTGGGTGGTACTGCGAAACTAGAATTTCGCGAACAGAATCTGGGTACAGAAGGACAACTAGGTGCCGAAATGGCCGTGCTGCGTGCGGCGGAACAGCAAGCAGATTTACTCAAAAATTCCGCCGACAAAAAAGCGATCGCGGATAATCAGGCAACAATCGTCAAGCAGTCTGCTGAAATTAGTAAGTTGTTTGGCAAAGCCGAGATTACTGGTAAAAATCTCAAGAAAGCTGACCCTGAACCATTACCGACTGGCGGCTGGAATGTGGCGATCGAATTTGATGAATTTGGTGGTGACGCTTTTGCTAAACTGACCAAAAACCTCGCCGGAACAGGTCGGACAATTGGGGTCTTTTTAGATGATCGACCGATTAGCACGCCAACTGTGGGGGCAGAGTTTGCCGCCACAGGCATTTCTGGTGGTAGGGCGGTGATCACTGGTAACTTTACTACAGCTAGTGCTAACGATCTTGCCGTTCAGTTGCGCGGTGGTTCCCTTCCAGTTCCGGTGAAGATTCTCGAAATTCGTACAGTTGGCGCAACATTAGGACGAGACAGCATTCAGAGCAGCTTCTATGCCGGAATTGCTGGTTTAGTACTAGTCATGATCTTCATGGCAATTTATTATCGACTACCAGGGATAGTTGCTGATGTGGCCTTGATTGTTTACGCAATTTTAACTCTCGCAGCTTTCAACTTTTTAGATGTCACACTTACCCTCCCAGGTATTGCCGGAATGGTATTGAGTGTTGGGATGGCTGTAGATGCAAACATTTTAATCTTCGAGCGCATTCGGGAAGAAATTCACGCGGGGAAAACCTTGTACAAGTCGGTAGAGTCTGGATTCAATCGGGCTTTTTCGAGTATCCTCGATGGTAATGTCACCACATTATTCTCTTGTTTGGCATTATTCTACCTCGGTTCAGGCTTGGTTAAAGGTTTTGCCGTTACCCTTGGGGTGGGTGTTTTGATTAGTATGTTTACGGCATTGGTCTGTACTCATGCATTTCTCCTGTTAATAGTTTTGGGGATACCCTCTATGCGTCAAAAGATTCAGTTGTTTGCGCCTAATCTGCCAAATAGTTAATCAGGATTATAAATATTAACTTTAATACCAATTGTCAAAATTCGCGTCAATAATCTATATAAACCGATGATTAATTTTAGCGTGACTAAACAACGGAAGTTGTGGTGGTTGCTATCTGTTGTTTTGATCTTGGCCGGACTGATCTCCATGGCGATTTCTTGGAGTAATCCAGAAATCCGATCTCCATTACGCCTGGGACTAGATTTTACTGGTGGGACAAAACTCCAATATCAATTAGACTGTTCAATTCCGAATAATTGTAAACCGATCGATATTGTAAATCTGCGGGAAATCCTCAAAAATCAAGGATTAGCAGATGCTGGAATTCAAGTTGAAGGTCAAGATTTGAGTGGTTTTTCGATCCGCACCAAAGATTTATCAGTTGATACTCGGACCAAGCTAGAAGCAGATTTTAATGCCAAAATCGGTAAGCTCGATCCGACTAAAACTCAGAATGATACAGTCGGTCCCACACTCGGTCAGGAGCTATTCCAAGGTGGTTTAATTGCGATCGGCGTGTCATTTGGTCTAATCGTCATTTACCTAGCCTTCCGCTTCCAATGGGACTATGCTTTCTTTACATTTGTGGCACTGTTCCATGATGTGCTGATTACGCTAGGGTTTTTCTCGATTTTGGGTTTAGTTAGTGGCGTGGAAATTGATAGTTTATTTGTCGTGGGCATTTTGACAATTATTGGCTTCTCCGTGAATGATACTGTGGTAATTTACGATCGCGTCCGTGAAGTGATTAGCCTCAATCCAGATCGACCGATTTCTGAGATTATCGATGAGTCGGTTGCTCAAACTTTATCTCGATCGATCAACACTACTTTTACTGCGCTCTTGACATTATTTGCGATCTTTCTATTTGGTGGCGATACACTCAAAAACTTTGCTCTCTGCCTGATTGTCGGCTTCACGGCGGGGGCATACTCTAGTATCTTCGTCGCTAGTACTTTATTTGGGTGGTGGCGCGAACGTCATCCAGCCAAATCTACCGCAACACAAGTAAGTTCGGAGTCTTGACAATCTGGCAGGATATCGCTGGGGTATTATTTATGGTGAAACTTGCCAAAAATCGGATTGCCACATCAGATCCAGCGATCGAACTCGACCCGATTTTTAAAAACCAGATCGATCGACTATACCGTCTCACTGTTTATGGTAGATGGCTAGTCATTGTCCTCTTATGGTTGATTATCGGTGGTTATAGCATCTGGGAACTGCGCTATCCAATTAGTCTGATTCAAGAAGATTTTACCTGGGCAGCGGTGCGCTATGGATTCTATTTTCAACCCATTCCCGCTTTTGGTTTATGCTTGTGCCTAAGTATGACACTTAGTACCTTAATCTGGCAAAGTCGCAATCAACTCTGTGGTTTACCAAGTCGAGAACAACAATATCTCGTCCAAAAAGTCTGTCACATCCGTCAACAAGGGAGTTCTCATCCACTCTGGAAATGGGTTGTTTCTTAGTCGATAGTGGATTGTGAATAGTAAATAGTTGGTTGCCATTCCTAACCCCTAACCTTATGATTCGAGATGCTGCAATCGAAGATTTGACCGCAATTGTAGATATTTATAATACGTCTATTCCTGGAGGCTTGGCGACGGCAGACTTACAACCAGTGACGGTGAATAGTCGGCGGGAATGGTTTGCGGCTCATACCCCAGATCGCCGACCGTTATGGGTGCTAGAACTAGATGATAAAATTAGAGCATGGTTGAGTTTACGTTCATTTTATGGACGAGATGCCTATCATCATACGGCAGAGGTGAGCATTTATGTATCGCCAGACTACTACCGCAAACACTTGGGAGATCGGTTATTGGCTCAAGCGATCGCAACTAGTCCTAGTTTAGATCTACACACGCTAGTTGCATTTATTTTTGCCCACAATCAACCCAGCCTCAATTTATTCAAAAAACATGGCTTCCAACAGTGGGGGTATTTGCCGCAAATTGCTGAACTCAATGGCATTGAACGAGACTTAATCATTTTAGGACGGAAAGTTTAAATTAATTGAGAGTGGATTTATTTGAAAAAGAAAGATTATTTCATGATGAATGGGCTTCAACAATTGATGTTGAAGGAATTCAGGTGCGCGACTACTTTGAAGCTTGTACCGCCCCAGAAAATCGATATATTCTGGAACATTTAGGGGATATCAGTGGTAAAAGAATTTTAGATCTTGGTTGTGGTGCTGGTGAGAATAGTGTCTATTTCGCTAAGAAAGGGGCAATTTGTGTTGCTAGTGATTATTCACCGGGAATGGTAGAAGTTGCGCTCAATTTAGCCGCAATAAATAGTGTCAAAATCGAAGGCGCGATTGTCAATGCTATGGCGATTGATTTTCCTGATTGTAGTTTTGATATCGTCTATGCAGCTAATTTATTACATCACTTGCCAGATCCCCAAGCGTGTATTCAAGAAATGTATCGCATCCTCAAACCTGGCGGTAAAGCTTGCTTTTGGGATCCACTCAAGCACAATCCGATTATTAATATTTACCGACTAATTGCTACTCAAGTCAGAACGGAAGATGAATCTCCCTTAGATATTCAGATCGTCAATTTTATTCGATCGCAATTTGCCCAGACAGAATATGATACTTTCTGGTTAGCTACTTTATGGATTTTTATCCAATTTTATGCGATCGACCGGATCGATCCTAATCAAGAACGCTATTGGAAAAAAATTATCATCGAACATCAACAACTCGCTGCTCGATATCAAGCACTAGAAAAAATCGATCGTGTCTTAAAACAAATACCCCTCTTGCGTAAATATGCGTGGAATTTAGCAGTAGTAGCAACTAAGGCTGTCAATTGACGCGATCGAGATAAACTTGGGGAAAAATGATATAGTGTTCGGTTTAGCTGAGATCTCAGTTGAGCATATCCCAATCTAAAATATTTATGTCACCCTACTTATTATTCCAAGTATCCGGTTTGACACAAGAACTTTACCAAGTTATTGCCGGAGATATCGGACGAATCGCCTGGAATATCTATTTAGCATTAGTGCCGCTGACTTTGAGTTTTTATCTCTTTAATAAACCTCGATCTCGATCGGTTGTCTGGATGATCTATATCATCTTAGGGCTGAGTTTTATTGTTGGCATCAAGAAATATAGTAATGGAGATATTCTCCGATCCGTCACAGAAATTTTGCGCTCATTGTCCGGTAGTTCGGCAATTTTTTTGATCATTGCGATCGGTGCAATCGCTATATTAATGACACTCGATATCAGATCGAGATTAGGACAACCAAATAATCGATCGATTTCTTGGTGGTTAGGATTACTAGTATTTATTTTTTTTCTACCTAATGCACCCTATATTCTCACAGATATCATTCATTTCTATGATGCCGTGAGAAGTATTCAGTCTGTCTGGGCAATTACCTTGGTGATCGTACCCATTTACATCATTTTCATTGGTACTGGCTGGTTTGCTTATGTATTTTCATTATTAAGTATCGGAAAATACTTACTTAAAAATCATCTCGATCGATATACAAATATCTCCGAAATAATCTTACATTTTCTCTGTGCGATTGGCATTTATATCGGCAGATTCCTGAGATTTAATAGTTGGAGCCTAATCACCGCCCCCAGAGAATTAATCTCCGTACTCCCAGAAGAACTAGTTGGTAAATTTCCCCTGGTTGTAATTCTGATCACATTTTTAATTATTATGACATTCTACTCAATCTCTAAATTTGCGATCGAACGACCCCTGGTCGATCCTTCATAATTGGCGATCTGCTAGGCTTTGGGAAGATACTAGATATTGTGCTTGGCAAAGCCTAAGTGTTACTCGATCAATTACCGATTACTGATCTTCACCAATGCATCTTTGACTGAAGCAGGCAATTGACGCATAATCTTGCCCTTCTCCAGATCCACGGCTACTAATGTTACGACACCAGTCAAATAGACAATTGATCGATCTGGTGACTCAATCTCATATTCCCAGACAATCCGCACACCAGTCATATCAATTGTCCGAGTTTTGATAATGGCCGACTCACCCATGCGCAAAGCATGTCGATATCGCAGCGATAGATCTACTACTGGCAAATCGCAACCTAGAGCCACCAACTCAGCAAAATCGATGCCAATTGAGCGAAGACACTCTACCCTAGCTTCCTCCATCCAGGTGAGGTATGTACCGTGCCAAACGATGCCAGCATAGTCAGTGTGATGTGGATGAACGACGATCGAATATTCAAACCAGTTTTGCTCTCTAGCTTGATAGGATAAATTCTCGATCGCGCTTTCTGAGGGGATTTGAGAACGAAGATCGGTAGTTTCTGGCATAGGTTTCAAGTTAAATCTGACGGTGCGAACTCATCAGGTTGTGCGTTATCTTAACTGCAATATTAATTCACGACCTAGATATGAATATACGTCGGATTGCCGCACTTTTGTTGGGGGTAATCGTAATTGTGATTGGCAATGCTTTCTTTAGCATCCGAGATCGTACCATTGCGGTACCTGCAACAAAAACTGAATTTACTGTCCAACAACGAGAAATAATTGAACAACTCCAGACAGCCAAGATCGTCTATGTGGGTGAAATTCATGATCGAACAGGTGAAGGCAAACAGCAATTAGGCATTATTCAAGCATTATTCCAGCATCAACCCCGACTCGCAATTGGGATGGAAATGTTTCAACGTCCGGCGCAACCATTCCTCGATCGTTATTTGGCTGGTAAAATTACTGAAGTCGAGTTGCGGCAACAAACGGAATTCGATCTCCGATGGGGATATAGTTGGGAAAATTATCTGCCATTGCTCAAATTTGCCAAAGCCAATCGATTGCCTGTAATCGCCCTGAATACTCCGACAGAAATCACGCGCAAGGTTGCCAAGCAGGGTTTGGAAAGCTTAGAGGGTCAAGATTTTCAGTATATCCCACCGATCGATTTGATCGATCTGAGTAATACACAGTATCAAGCGAGAATCTTGGCCAGTTATCAAGAACATGCGAAGAATGCCTCAATTAACAGTAAAAGTTTCCATCGCTTCTATGCCGCTCAAGTATTATGGGATGAGACCATGGCAGCCCGAATTGCCGATTTCGTCACTCAGCAACCGGATTATCAGGTGATCGTATTGGCAGGTCAAGCACATATTCTCTATGGTCATGGTATTCCCGATCGAGTGCGGCGGCGATTAGGTCCACAATTTACCGCCAAAACATTAATACTCCATCCAGATGGTAATGCCAATTCCACCGATTTTATTTGGCATCGAAACTAGTTCCACCGATGAGAAGTTATGACTGGGGAATAACGCCAATGGTAGCAAATCACCAAATTTCTGATTTAGCTCTTGCTGCATATTGAGGATCCAATGTAAAATGGATTCTCTACTATTAGCTGGTATGGCTGAGTGTAGAGCGGCAGTATCAAGAATCGGTAGCAAAGAAAATAACTGAGTTATGTCTTTGCGCGAAAAGAATACTAGTGGCGTGACCGGACTAAAACTGTGGGTAAAGATGATGCAGTTTAATTCGAGCATCTGCGGTGGTAAATTGCCATTTTACTTTAGCATGTTCTCGGTTCCGTTCTTGTTGCCAAGCTGCCAGTTCACTTTTAAGAAG
>JBGSPI010000104.1:0-2751 GCA_041738715.1 Chamaesiphon sp. | reverse complement strand
GCTTTTGTGCCATTTTTACTGATTTCTAACAGTTCTTGGCGTTGCTCTTCGCTTAGTTTTATTCGATATTTTAAATTTGGGTTACTCATAGATATATTCTACAATTTTTACCCACAGTTTTAGTCCGGTCACGCCACTAGTGTTGCTGGTGCCCATACTGGGGTTGGCGATACCAATGGTTTTTTACACGGATTAGAACATCCAATTTCTGGATTGGATCACATTCTGGCGATGGTTGCGGTGGGGTTATGGGCGGCACAGATTGGCGGTAGTGCGCTGTGGTTAGTGCCCGGAGCATTTGTGTTGGCAATGGCGGCAAGTAGTGTGGCGGGACATTTTGGACTACCACTACCTGGCGTAGAACAAGGCATTTTAGCTTCAGATGTTCTGTTGGGATTACTGATTTTATTTGCTGCGCGATTACCGTTGCCAGTGAGTATGGGAATTGTCGGTGTTTTGGCTATTTTTCATGGCTACGCTCATGGAGCCGAAATGCCTGCAACCGCTTTGGGATTGACTTATGGTGCAGGTTTTATCATTTCTACCGCCGTTCTCCATCTATTGGGTATCGGCATGGGATTAGCGATCGATCGTTTTGCCCCCATCTTCCGCGATCGATTATTCCAGTTTGGGGGTGTTGCCGTTGTGCTAGGTGCGATGTATGTTGTTGTTACTAAAATGACTGTATCTTGACTGGATCGTAACCGCCTCACCTATTCCCCTTCCCCGAACTAACTATGTTTCCGATCGATGATGATAACCCCACTGAGATTACCCCCTTTGTTACCTATGGGTTAATTGCTGTCAATGTAGCGGTATTTATCTATGAGTTAACCTTATCAGAACGTGGGTTAACCAACTTTTTCCAGCAATGGGCGATAGTTCCATCCCAGTTTACCACCTCGATCGCGGGTAATTCTCAGTTGCTTTTATCTGGACAACCACCGGAAGCGTTGACTTTTATTACTTCTCAATTTCTACACGGCGGGTTTCTACATATAGCTGGAAATATGCTGTTTCTATCAATTTTCGGCAACAATGTTGAAGACCAATTAGGACACGTTAAGTTTCTATTATTTTATCTAACTTGTGGCTTACTTGCTGGGTTAGCACAGTGGTTCTTTAGTCAAGGTTCACCAGTTCCTTCGCTGGGGGCTAGTGGGGCGATCGCGGGAGTAATGGGAGCTTACATTATTCGCTTTCCTAATGTTAATGTTAAGACTGTACTACCAGTCGGAATTTTCCCACTTGTCTTTAAAGTTCCGGCTTATTTCTATCTGGGCATCTGGTTCTTTCAACAAGCTTTATATGGTTTTGCTACACTCGCACCGCGCACAAGTGTGGGAATGGACAGTGGCGGTATTGCTTACTGGGCACATGCTGGAGGATTTGTATTCGGGGCAATCTTAGGGCCGTTACTAGGATTATTTTCTCAAAATTCAGAAGCATAATAAGTTGAAGGATAGGGAGAATATCTGAATTATCTCTTATTTTACTCGGTCGAATTCTCGACTGTTAATCTAATCAAAGTTAGGATAAATCTTCTCGATCGAGCCTGAGAATATTAATTCAAATTATCTAATCTAATATTGATGTTTTCCGAAAAACATCTTAAAAATGGGTGAATCACTTCACCCATTTTTTATTGCCTTAATCAAACAAATTATTAACTGCGATCGAGATCACCAAGTTTGCTAGATATTTTATCGATAGCTGTCAATATTTATCCGATCGCGCCACCATCATAATTTTACCAACTATGGACTGAATTTACGATCGTCAGCTAATTAGCGTAAAGACAATTTATACAAAGCTAGAAATTTATTACATACTCAGAGGAAATTGGGAACTAGATCGTTGAACGATCGTACTTTTAGCTGAAAATTTGAGCGAGCGATATTTTTTTAAGTATACTGGGTCTAACGGTATATTTTGCAACACATTGAATATAGTTCACTCTTGAAAAACTTGATTATTGCAAATGCCACTTTGACTAATATCTAATGATGTTAGGAATTCTGACTTTGAAACATTCATGCTACTTGCACCCGTGGCATCGAATACAAAGCGTAAAAATATTTACTAAGTAAATTTCTCATGGCAGACCAGCAAGTTAATCTTACTCCCACCACGCCATTAGCGTATAGTCCTGTCACTGCCACATCGATCAAACAATCATTGACGATTTCTGAGGCTGAACCAGTCCTGGATTCCACTTCACAATCTAGTATCGATGATAATTTCGCTGACGATACTGTCATCGATGATCTGGGTACCGATCCACAATTTATCGATGAGAGTTTAGCTGACGGCAGCATCAAGTCTGATTTACCAGTTATTTCTGACGATACCGTCATTGATGAATTGGGCACAGAGCCACAATTTATCGATGAAAGTTTGGTTGACAGCAGCTTCGAGCCTGATTCACAAGTTATTTCTGACGATAGTTTAGCTGAAAGTAGTGGTAGAGGATCATCAGCTAATCCCTTACCAACTGAAAGAAATACAACGATCGATGTATCAGTAACATCCGATGGTACAGAGATCGGATCTTCTAACAATAGTATGTATACACTAACTAGTGCCCAAATGAACACTTCAATGCCAACGCCAGGAATTTCTATTCAATCAGTCGGTAATTCCAGTACGACAGAAGGCGGACTATCATTATTTGATATATCACTAGCAAACGTCAGCAATACACCAACCAGAGTCAAACTGACCCTAGCTAGTGGAACAGCTACCTTGGGT
>JBGSPI010000150.1:0-9385 GCA_041738715.1 Chamaesiphon sp. | reverse complement strand
GCTGCTTGTGCCATCGATGGAGCAACATTTGCGGTCATCATAGTGGCAGCACTGGCAACAGTTAGAGCGAGAGCTTGAGCGGATTTGATCGAGCGTAGAAGTTTCATAATTCCCTGTTTCCGATGGTGTATGTTTGCTTGTGAGGACATACACGTTCGGAATTTTTGGTTTATGCAGGTGTGGTCACAGAATAGTTTTACCTCTTGCACCAATTTTTTATTCGACTCATCGCCTCAAACCCGCTTGAAAAGTGCGATCGCTTCTTAACTTGTCACGAATGCCTCGGAGGGGATTTGCGCGTGGATATTTATTAGTCCATCAAAAGTTTATGAAGTTTGATAGCAATATCAAACTTACCGAGATGGGTATTGAGAAGCAAAATATCGTGAATGGTTTCCATTCAAGCTATATGCGACAGTTTACAGAATTTGCTGTTGGATAGAAAATAGAATTTATTGTCTACCCATCGGAGCAGGCTGTTTGTTTAGAATTTAATCTAGCCTATTGTGTTACCATTTCCACCATTAGCAATGGATATTACTGCCCCTAAGAAGTCACCAGAAGTCACTTTGGAAACGACTGTTATGAGGGTTATCACTGTACCAACTTTTTGAACATCTCTGACCCATCGATGTTCTTCCCAAAATGTTTTATTGCAGTTTGAACATTGGTATCGATTTTTCAAATACCCTTCCTCTCTAAGTTTGAATTCAGCACTCTCTCCACAACATTTACATACCATTATATGTCTATCCAATTTTTGCTAAATATGATAATTACAATTTAGCTGCTCTTTCAGAGGTAAAGCAACCGCATAAACACGCAATATTTTATCAACCAAAATTATAGCTTCAATTATTTGCATACAATATTGTTGAGATTATTAATAGCTGTGATTTCAAACATTGCGATTTATAAGTTATTTAAGTAACTGCTGAGGTGGTAAATCTTTCAAGTTTTACCCTGTTATCTTGATCGATTGTTTTACCCGATCTCTCCAATTTTTTGGGCATAGCTCCAGACAGTATTCTCCAATAGCATCGTCACTGTCATTGCTCCGACACCACCAGGAACAGGCGTAATCCAACTCGCAACATCTTTAACTGCATCAAAATCCACATCCCCAACTAGCCGAGATTTACCTGTGACTGGATCATCGATCCGATTGATCCCCACATCAATGACAATTGCTCCGGGCTTCACCATCTCCGCCGTAATCATCTGAGTTTTACCGACAGCAGCCACTAAGATATCCGCACTACGACACACTGCTGCCAAATCTGGCGTGCGAGAATGAGCAATTGTCACTGTCGCATCAGCCGCCAATAACATCAGCGCGAGGGGTTTGCCGACTAAAATACTCCGCCCGACAACCACAGCATGTTTCCCTCGGACATCTAGCTGATATTCCGCTAGTAGCCGCATTACGCCGCCGGGAGTGCAGCTTTGTAGTCCTGGCTCACCCCTAACCAAATGTCCCAAATTGAGAGCGTGTAGCCCATCTGCATCTTTATGAGGTGCGATTTCGTGGAGGAGTGCCACCGAGTCAAACCCCTGGGGAAGAGGTAATTGCACCAAGATTCCATCCACCCGTTCGTCAGCATTTAATTCATGAATTACCTGAGTGAGTTTTTCCTGACTAACATCGGCAGAAAAATGCTGTCCAAAAGAATTGATGCCCACTTTGAGACAGGCTTTCTCCTTTCCACTAACATAAGCCGCACTCGCGGGATTATCCCCCACCATTAATACTGCCAGTCCAGGTGGGCGACCAATTTTTGGCTGTAATTCGCTAATTTTTTGTTGGAGTTCGCCCTGCATTTTTTGGGCTAGAGCTTTGCCATCGAGAATTTGACCAGTTGTTGCGCTCATTAATCTTGCAAATTTACTTAATGTGTGCGAAAGGGAGATGTGGACTACCAGAATTCGGTGTGGATACCTGCTCCAGATATCACTTTAGCGTAATTGGGGAAAGTTCTTGCTGATGAAGGGTTTCAGTCTAGAGTCCCAATCTATGCCAAGCATAGTTTTCCGATATTTTGCCGTTCCCGCAAGCCTCTCTTGTTGAGAATCGATTGAGATCGAACTAGTTGATTTCTGTGAGATTATCTAAGGTAGATGCGTCAAATTGCCCTTTAACTTTCGGAGATTCATACTTTATTCTAGCTGATAGGCGGGGAATAATAGTTTGAGTAAGGGAAAACACAACTTTCCGCTTTTGAATCACAATGGTGCCATCTTTCAAGTCTAGCTGTCTCGATCGGTAAGCTGCTAGAACAGCGTAGATTTTCTGATATCCCCATCGTTAGTATATATTTTGAGGTCTAATGAAACTTACACTGATTAGTTCTTCGCTTCGGGCTGGTGGTGCAGAACGAGTCATGTCCATTGTCGCCAACTACTGGGCTGCTCGTGGTTGGAAAGTCACATTACTTACTTTCGATGATGGTGACGAACCACCATTCTACGATCTCGATCGACGCATCAAACATAATTCTCTGGGAATTGGGGAGAAATCGATCGATTCTATCTTCGCATTGCCGGGGAATTTAGGGCGAATTGGCACCCTCAAAAAAGCGATCCTGAATAGTAAACCGAATGTCGTCATTAGTTTTGTCAATCGCACCAATATTTTGACACTCCTCGCCTGTCGCGGACTGAAGATTCCCACGATTGTTAGTGAACATGTCTATCCAGCATTTGGTGAATTGACTAAATTCGAGCAAATATTGCAAAAGCGGTATTATCGCCGCGCCAGTCTAGTAACGGTACCGACCCACAGTGCCTTGTCTTTTTTCCCACTAGGTGAGGGATATAATACATCTGTGATGCCAAATCCGATCGCCGTGCCCGAGTCGCCACCAATTGAGTCACAGCTATATACTGACGATCGACACTTACTAGCTGTTGGACCACTTATTCCCCAGAAAGGTTTTGACTTACTCATCCAAGCCT
Source organism: Chamaesiphon sp. (assembly GCA_041738715.1). Lineage (GTDB taxonomy): Bacteria > Cyanobacteriota > Cyanobacteriia > Cyanobacteriales > Chamaesiphonaceae > Chamaesiphon. Next base: position 6,430 of record JBGSPI010000150.1, on the reverse strand, counting down.
TTGCCCAAATTTGTGGTCGGCATCCAGAGTGGACTTTGACAATTTTGGGTGAAGGTGAGATGCGCCCAGAATTGGAAGAATTACAGTTCCAACTGGGTTTGGAAGAACGGGTTTATATGCCTGGAATTGTTAAAAATGTCGATGCCTACATTCGGAAAGCCGATTTATTCGCGCTCTCATCCCGGTTTGAAGGGTTTCCGATGGCTTTGTGTGAAGCGATGGCTTGTGGTGTTCCAGTGATTGCATCTGACTGTCTGAGCGGTCCCCGTGAGATCATTCACAATGGCACTGATGGGATGCTGGTAGTGTCTGAAAATATTGACGCGATGGCATCTGGATTAGATTTATTAATGTCAGATCCGGTTAAACGCCAATATTTCTCACATTATGCACCCAAGGTGCTCGACAGATTTGGGCTAGAGAAGGTCATGGGTATGTGGAGTAGTGCGATCAAACAGGTGACTCGGAAGCAGGGATAAGTTCACCACCTACTTCTTTGCCAATACTCCATTCAAAAAGATATCCGCCAAACCTTCCGCCATCTCTTTGATTTCGGCGGGACTAGCACCGGGTTGGGCAACCGTCTCATGACTGAAGCCAGCTACGACAAACATGCCTAAAAATACTTGAGCGATGACGCGGGGATTCATTTTTCGATAGACACCTCTTTCCATTGCTGTCTGGAAGAATGCTTCCGCTACATCCGTCATTTTCTCAACCACTTCCGACTGGATGCGTTCGCGCAAATCCTGGTGAAGTTGAACTTCCATAAAACAAACGCGCATCATGTCATAGTTATCACCCAGCCGGAGCATCCGTTTGTACATCACTTGAGAAATCGCTTCATAACTTGCCATTTCACTCAGTTCTGTCAACAAATCGGTGAGGAGATCTACCCATCCCTGGGTAGCAACTTCGATTAAAATCGCTTTTTTGTTGGGAAAATGTCGGAATAAAGTACCTTCGGCAATGCCCGATTTTTCGGCTAATTCTTTAGTAGTAGTGCCATCATAGCCGCTACGAGCAAACAGCTTTTGCGCCGCTTTGAGAATTTTATCGCGGGTACTAACTTCTGTCTTCCGATCGCTATGAAATATCTGCATACGTACCCAGGACTAGTTGAATGATTAATTGTCAGTGAATGTTATTATTACTTCATTTCAAGTGATTAACCACTCCGAGCTTAATGGTTGTTTAAAGATAGTTACCACTCTTTACGATCAAGTTAGCAAATCTAAATTAAATCCCAACTCGGATTCGTCAGATTAGGATGATTAGTTTGATTAGCGGTTCTCGCTCTGGAGGTTTCCTCCAGATTGAGCGGAGCAGCGACGCATCGACCTGGAGGTTTCCTCCATGTTGTGTGCGTCAAGACAAGACAGTTATCGGTACCAAGCTATCCGGTTGTAGAGCATATGCTGTTACAGCATCTCCCATACTCTGCTCGAAATAGTAGCGAGAATTACGCCCTCAAATTCTACGGCACAATTAAAACCGGACAGGGGGAAAGATCGATGACGCGACTAGACACACTTTCGATCGCATGTTCGACATCCAAGCCATTGCCCCGACTCCCCATTACAATCAGATTTGCATTCAGTTCGTCTGCCACATCACAGATCGTAAAGGCGGGTTTCCCTTCGCGTTGTAAAATTTCGGCTTGGATTCCCTGTTTGGCAAATAACGCTTGAGCCGAATGCAACAATCGATCGATCGCTTCTGGAGACTGCATCACCGGATCGTCAATTACTTCCGCATCGAGATCTGGTGTTTCAACTACAGATAATAAAATCAACTTGCTGTGATACTTTTGCACTAAATCGATCGCGACAGAAATCGCTTCCTGAGCTTCACGGCTGCGATCGAGGGGAAATAAAATCGTGTTAAACATAGACTGAGACTAGATAATCCGAATTTTTATCGTCTTATTAACCTATTGTCGATGTCTATCCTCTAACTCTATCCAGATTAGTAACAAATCTACACGGGTTTTCCGGTAGAATTGAGAGCGGCAAGGCTAACTGTTGTGATAACTACAGCAAAAATTAGTACTGCTAGTTATTTTTTTCAGCTTTAATATCCCCTCAATATATTTTTCCAGGAGTTTAACAAATGTCCAAGAAGTCCATTGCTAGCCTTTCTGCTGCCGATCTCACTGGTAAGCGCGTTCTGGTTCGCGCAGATTTCAACGTTCCGGTAGATGATGCTGGTAATATCACCGATGATACGCGGATTCGCGCCGCCCTACCGACGATCAAAGACCTAACGGGCAAAGGTGCCAAAGTCATCCTAACTGGCCATTTTGGTCGTCCCAAAGGCGTGGATGAGAAGTTACGTCTAACTCCCGTTGCCCAGCGGTTATCGGAGCTATTAGGGCAGGATGTGGTCAAATGTGATGACTGTATCGGTGATGCAGTTACCAGCGCAATTGCGGCAATGGCAAATGGACAAGTCGCTCTCCTAGAAAATGTTCGTTTTTACCCCGAAGAAGAGAAAAACGATCCCGAATTCGCCCAAAAATTAGCAGCTAATGCGGACATCTATGTCAATGATGCCTTTGGTACCGCTCACCGCGCTCACGCTTCCACTGAAGGGGTGACTAAATACCTGACGACTTCAGTTGCCGGATATCTAATCGAGAAGGAATTACAATATCTCCAAAGTGCGATCGAAAGTCCCCAACGTCCGTTGGCGGCGATTGTTGGTGGCTCAAAAGTATCGAGTAAAATCGGTGTGATCGAAGCATTACTCGATAAATGCGATAAATTATTCCTCGGTGGTGGGATGATCTTCACCTTCTACAAAGCACGTGGTTTAAATGTTGGTAAATCTCTGGTTGAAGAAGATAAATTAGACCTAGCTCGCTCGCTTGAAGCGAAAGCTAAGGAAAAAGGAGTGCAACTATTATTCCCAACTGACGTGGTAGTAGCTGATAATTTCTCCCCTGATGCCAATTCCCAAATCGTTGATATTAATAACATCCCTGATGGTTGGATGGGTTTAGATATCGGGCCTGATTCACTCAAAGTTTTCCAAGCCGCTTTAGCTGATTGCAAAACAGTGATTTGGAATGGGCCGATGGGTGTATTTGAATTTGATAAATTTGCCGCTGGTACTGAAGGTATCGCCCACACTCTCGCAGAGATTTCCAAGACTGGGGCAATCACGATTATCGGTGGTGGTGACTCCGTTGCTGCTGTGGAAAAAGTTGGTTTAGCCGAGCAGATGAGTCATATTTCGACTGGTGGTGGTGCTTCTCTAGAGTTATTAGAAGGCAAAGTTTTACCCGGTATTGCTGCATTAAATGATGCTTAATTCAGTTGACAGTCAAAGGTAATTTGAGGAGGGTGGGCAGTGCTCACCATTTCTATTTTTATTTTATTACTTGATGAATTGTGAATTTATGATTCACAATTCATAATTTTTATCATGACGAGAGATCGAGAGCCGTTTATTAGTTTATTTTTATATCACGCTTTCAAAGATCCTTTGATCAACCCGTTTTTTTATTTATATCTACGGGGAAAAGTCGAAGGCACCGAACATATCCCAAAATCGGGTGGATTTGTGGTTGTCAGCAATCATGGCAGTAATTTCGATCCACCCTTATTATCGGCGGCGGTACAACGTCCGGTTGCATATATGGCAAAAGAAGAACTATTTGAAGTGCCAGTATTGAAACAAGCGATCGAATTATATGGTGCTTATCCAGTTAAACGCGGTGCAGTCGATCGCAATACAATTAAAGCAGCTTTAGCCTATTTAGAAAATGGTTGGGGGGTGGGAATTTTCTTGTCTGGCACCCGTACTCGCGATGGTAGAGTCATCGACCCCAAGCCAGGAGCCGCTCTGATTGCCGCGAAGGCGCAAGTACCACTTCTGCCTGTCTGTCTGTGGGGCACTCATTCGATCGAGCAACCGGGCAAAAAATTTCCTCAATCTACGCCGGTTACGATTAGAATTGGAGAACTAATTTCGCCACCAAGTTCGACTAAACGCTCGGAACTCGATCGAGTCACCGATATTTGTACGACGGCAATTAATAGTCTTCATGATATTGGTAGGTAATTTAATTGATAATTACTAATTAATAATTGATAATTAATCCGGTTGTGATAATGGGGCTTTAAGTTGTCCCTAGCTGTTAGTTTAAATAAAATCTCATTCCCTCTGAAAAGGGGAGTAATATAATGGAAAATCTTCGAGAGCAATTGGCTGAAATCCTCGACGAAGCCGAATTAGAATGGTTGAAGCCGCATATTCAAAAAGATGTCGTGATTTTGGTCGTGCCCGAACTCGATCTGCTGGATGTCGGGGTAGCGATTGCCAGTGATGATACAATGAAAGTCCAACATTGGATCGGCGAACAACTGCTGACTAAACCATCACCAGCAATCCTCGATCGATGGAACGCCAATCATCAACAAAAATTTCAAGCAATAATTATTCAGCCTTATATCTTGGTGAAAGAACTCTAGGATCTAGCGAATCGAGGCAAACAGTCTTAAAATGGAACTTAGCATAGTTTACAAATCGCAATAATCCGATCATGGCAAAACCACAACCCACTGTCCAACCCAAGTTAGTCGTGACCAAGTTTGGTTTCAATCGCTTTGCGGAGCAGTTTAATGGTAGAGCCGCAATGATTGGCTTCGCCGCACTAGTCATTATCGAGTACTTCACAGGTCAAAACCCTCTCCACTGGATGGGTTTAGGTCTAAACTAGAGACTACTGTGTCGATCATCTATCGTCACCGCCAAGTTTTGGGCATAATAATCATGGCTGGATCGTCAAATTCCAGCGGATTGACTAATTCTTTGGACTAGGAGAGCGACCCCCTAGACTGAGATTGTAGAATAGGAATAGATCCAATCCACCCTATGGCCATAGGATCTAGATCCTAGCCAAACCACCACTAAATGAACGCGATCTTCCCTACTGTCTTGAAAAGACTATACCGCAAAGAACCAATATCCAGCTTTATCATCATTGTTGGTGCCGTTGATGCAGTCATCGGTGGCGTGAATGAGATTGGCTTGCTGATGATCTTAGGATTGCTCACCAGTGGTGTCGCTATCGGCTATCGCTGGTGGTGCATTCAACAAGTTGAGGCTAAATACAACCCAAAAGCCAAACAACTATATTTACCACCCCAATCCGAAGATCGTTCCCCATTGCCCAATTTTGACAGACGGCGTAATTCCTAAAGTTATTATTTATCACCCATGAGTGCAAACATCTCTTGGACACCTGAAGCTGAAGCAAAGCTGAAAGAAATCCCTTTTTTCGTGCGTCCTGCGGCACGTAAGAAAATTGAAAAATTTGCCCAAGAACAAGGTAGTAGTGAAATTACCGCCGATATTTATGAATTAGCCAAGAAACAATTTGGCTGATTTTTCGATGCCAAGCTCTAAAATTTATCATTTATCATCATTATGCCGATCGCATTCAGCAAATACCAAGGCTTAGGTAACGACTTTATCCTAATTGATAACCGCAGTAGCGATACTCCGGTGATTGAGCCAGAAGAAGCGATCGCCTGGTGCGATCGCCATTTTGGGATCGGTGCTGATGGGGTGATTTTTGTCCTACCAGGACAAAATGGTGCCGACTATACCATGCGGATTTTTAACTCCGATGGTTCTGAGCCAGAAATGTGCGGCAATGGCATTCGCTGCATGGCAAAATTTATTGCCGATTTGGAAGGTAAAACCGATCTCGGCGTTACTTACAAAATCCACACCCTTGCGGGAATGATTACGCCGGAGGTGTTGCCAGAGGGACAAGTTCTGGTAGATATGGGGGAACCTCGGTTATTAGCCGCAGAAATTCCGACTATTTTGGGTACCCCAGATGATAAGGTAATTAACCAATCGATCGAAGTCGATGGCAAGTCTTGGACTGTCACCTGTGTCAGTATGGGCAATCCTCACTGTATGACATTCGTAGATGATACTCAAGCCATCCCCCTCGAAACATTGGGGCCAAAATTTGAACATCATCCTGTCTTCCCCCAACGCACCAATACTGAGTTCGTTCAAGTCATCCGTCCAGACTATCTCAGAATGCGCGTCTGGGAACGCGGTGCAGGTATTACACTCGCCTGTGGTACGGGTGCCTGTGCAACGGTGGTAGCTGGTGTATTGACAGGTAATTCCGTGCGCGGTTGTACGGTGGAGTTACCTGGGGGTTGTCTACGTATCGAATGGAGCCAGGAAGATAATCGCGTCTACATGACGGGGCCAGCGGAGTTGGTATTTACTGGGGAAGTAGCAAGTTAGGGGAAAGGGAACAGTTGAAAGTTGAAAGTTGAAAGTTGAAAGTTGAAAGTTGAAAGTTGAAAGTTGAAAGTTGAAAGTTGAAAGTTGAAAGTTGAAAGTTGAAAGTTGAAAGTTGAAAGTTGAAAGTTGAAAGTTGAAAGTTGAAAGT
>JBGSPI010000117.1:0-15932 GCA_041738715.1 Chamaesiphon sp. | reverse complement strand
ATGAAGGTGAGAGGGGTTTTCGAGCATTTCGATTCATACTGGTTTTTTGGTTAAAAACAGTTTACCCACTCTTTTCCTCTCTAATCCACTCTGGGTCTGCTTTTTCTGCTATCTTCACTGACTTTTGTCAGTCAACCAGGTCTACAGGTCTTGGTTAGTCCCCAGTTTCCATCTGGGACGACAATTGCGAATTGTAACGCTATGCTCACAGATGACCGCAGTTTTCTGGCACAATGATATACCGATAAAAGATTATTTATTGTTGGGAGAGCTATCTCATGCGGGATGCTGTAACAAATCTCATTAAGACTTACGATATAACAGGTCGTTACTTAGACAGGAACGCACTAGATAGCCTAAAATCCTATTTTGATACTGGTGCTGCGAGAATTGCGGCTGCGAGCGCAATCAATACCAATGCAGCAGCAATTGTCAGAAGAGCGGGTTCACAGTTATTTGAAGAGCAACCAGAACTAATTCGTCCGGGGGGTAATGCTTACACCACCCGTCGCTATGCTGCTTGTTTACGGGATATGGATTATTATCTCCGCTATGCCAGCTACGCGATCGTTGCTGGAGATATGAATGTTTTGGATGAGCGCGTTCTCCAAGGCTTGCGGGAAACCTATAACTCACTGGGTGTACCCATCGCTCCAACAGTTCGTGGGGTTCAAATCATGAAAGATCTAGTCAAGGCTCAATTAGCGGCAACTGGTGTCGCTGATACTAGTTTTGTGGACGTACCGTTCGATCACATCACTCGTGAGATCAGCGAACAAGACGTTTAATTCTAGGTAAATTAGGCCTAATACTAAGATAAAAAATAAGCGATCGCTACATTTACTGTAAATCAGCATTGGTAACGATCGCTTATTTAGATCGAGTAAAGAGCAAGACATATTTGTCTCGCTCTTTTTGTTGTTTATGCTGCTGGCTCTGGAGTGACAGCAGTGAGACTATCGAGGGTTAGGGGAATAAAATCACCTGTGCCGGTTAAACCCAAAAGCATTGGTTCATTGGGGTTGATCACTTTGCCAGTAATGCCACAACGTTCTTCTGTATTCGCTGTTGCCATAACGGTTGCGCGGATATCTTCAGAAGTAAAGCGATGACGATAGTCACCAGATTTTTGCTGTACATATTTCCACAAAACTTCACGGATCAATGCTTGGTAGCCTTGATGTCCAGAGATTTCTTTTAGCCGTTCTTTTAGTTCGCGCTCTAGCCGAATACTCGTCACTTCCATCTCTGTGGTAGGTGTTCGCTTAAGTGTATGCATGATCATTGAAGCTGCTCCGAAAGTTGATATAAACAGGGTGGTGTATTTATCGTAGTACAAAATTGACCAAAATGGGCAACTTTTACGAAAGCTTAATTAATTATTCAGTAATTATGTCCGTTTGTACCATTTTTGATCGAAAATAATTACCGAAAATAGGTCAGATTGCTAAAATGGGCAGCATTAACCATCATCAGTGCAAAAAAAAATTTTAGCTAGAAACAACTAAATACTGGCTGTTGACAATTTTTGAGACACTATCTTGGCAAATACGTCTCATTTTTTACCAGTGATTTTACCGTTCCTCACAAGTTCCTCACAATTTACCCATAGTATTTTAGGACGACCAGGAAGCCGTCAAGATCATGCTGAAAATTATTTATACTGAGATTGGTGTTCATCTAGAGCTACTGGCTGTCGATCGAGATGACTGGATTGCTGCACGACTCAAATTCGCAGCCAGTGTTGGAGAACAGATGATTGTTCGCAAAGAACGAGCAGCATTTTTGTTGCCAAATCCAATTTATGAAGTCTGTGCAGTTGAGGCTTATCTGCGTCAGGCAGGTGCAAGCCGAATCACAGTGCAACGCAGCGACCTTCAGTACATAGAATTAGGTATTGATGGTAGGTGGATTGGCACAGATCCAGAAAGTGCCGAAGGAATCTTTGTCAGCCAACAACTCGATCGAGTAGAATTTTGTTTGTGGCAATTGTGGCACGCAACTGATGATTTGCTATTCGCTGGTGATGAACTAGTGGGTTGATCCACTTTTAGAAGCTGAACTTTTTGAAAAAACAACGCCTCGACCTATTACTAGTAGAACGCAATCTGTGCGACTCTCGCCAACTGGCTCAACGCTGGATTCAGGCGGGGGAGGTGCGGGTAAATGGGGCTGTGGTTGATAAGGCGGGGACGGACATTCTACTGACAGCAGAAATTGAAGTCAAAGCCAGAGCTAGGTTTGTCTCGCGCGGCGGCGAAAAGTTGGCAAAAGCTCTAGATGTATTTGACATTCAGACAGTCGATCGCATTTGCCTCGATGGAGGGATTTCGACAGGTGGCTTTACTGACTGTCTATTGCAAGCTGGTGCCCAGCAAGTTTATGGGATCGATGTCGGTTATGGACAAGTGGATTGGAAAATCCGTACCGACGATCGCCTAATTTTGCGCGAACGGACCAATATTCGCCATTTAACTCCAGCCGAACTCTATGGTGAACCGATCGAGGGAGTTTATCCCGTCACCTTACCCGATTTAGCGGTCGTCGATGTCTCATTTATTTCCCTGACCAAAATATTACCAGCACTATCATCTTTGCTGGCTCCACCAAAAGAACTCTTATTACTCGTTAAACCCCAATTTGAGGTGGGTAAACAGGCGATCGGGAAAAAAGGTGTGGTTAGAGATTTATCAGCCCAAGCAGGCGCAATTTCAGAGGTCTTAGCAGCGGCAACAGATTTGGGTTGGCACTATCGCGGTCTAACTTGGTCGCCGCTGACTGGCCCTGCGGGGAACATTGAGTATCTTTTATGGTTGAATACCACTGCTGACGAACGCACCACCGCGCCCACCCTACCTGATATTCAAGTCCTCACCACTACCGCGCAGCGAGAATTGGCTGGTGCTTAGGGGACGGGGGGACGAGGGGACTGTCAACTTTTCCTAAGCCTTAAGCCCTAAGCCCTAACCTCTAACCCCTAATCCCTAACCCCTAACCCCTAATCCAAGCTATGATATTCCAGAAATTTGATTTACCCAATTCCTGGCGTTATGGCGATCCAAATGCGTGTTTATGTACCTCCACATCCACTAATCAAACATTGGTTGGGGATGGCGCGAAATGTCGAGACTTCGCCCAAGGTAATGCGCCAAACTTTATCAGAACTGGGCAAATGGTTGGCTTATGAAGCGATTAGAGATTGGCTACCGACGATCGATATCCCCCTTCAAACTCCAATGGCGGAGACAATGGCAACATTTGTCCACCCTCAGACTAAACTAGCGATCGTGCCGATTTTACGCGCAGGATTGACCCTAGTTGACGGGATTCAGTCGGTTTTACCCTTGGAGTCAGCAATTTACCACTTGGGGTTAGTTCGTAATGAAGAGACACTTCTCCCCAGTTGTTACCTAAATAAGTTACCCGATAAGTTCGACCCAGACACCCGAATCATCATCGCCGAACCAATGTTGGCAACTGGAGGGACAATCATGCAAGCGATGTCCGAACTTACTCAGCGTGGCATCGACCCAGGACTGGTGCGAATTATCTCAATTATTGTGGCACCACCAGCTTTGAAACAGTTGAGTGTCGATTATCCAAGTTTGAGTGTTTATGCAGCGATGATTGACGAACATGTCAACGATGTTGGTTTTATTGTGCCCGGATTGGGTGATGTTGGCGATCGAGCTTTTGGAACTTAGGGAACTGAGAATTAGGGGAAAGGGAATTGATAGTTCCTCAACTCCCAACTCCCCAGTTCGACTCCGCTTACTGAGCACTTCGAGTGAGCTTCAATCTATCACTTGTCGAAGTAGCCTCTCCCAGATGAGAAACTCACGTTACACTAATGCTGGCACAGGCATATTCAGATGAGGATAGAGTGGGAATCGATCGCAGAGAGTGGCAACCCGACTGCGACAATTAGCCGCGACTGTATCATCTTCAGGACTTAATAATCGATCGGCAATAATATTGGCAATCTCAACGAATTCAGCTTCACCCATGCCGCGAGTGGTCATTGCTGGCGAACCCAGGCGTAGACCACTGGTGACAAAAGGTGATTCGGGATCGAAAGGTACAGTATTTTTGTTAGCAGTGATATTCACATCGCTGACAAGGAGATCTGCTTGTTTGCCAGTTATGCCGATCGATCTGAGATCTACTAACATTAAATGGTTGTCAGTCCCACCAGAAACGATTTTAAAGCCACGTTGTTGCAGTTGACCAGCTAGTGCTTGAGCATTGGCGATTACCTGGCCGCAATAAGTCTTAAAGCTGGGCTGAAGGGCTTCACCAAAGGCTACTGCTTTGCCAGCAATTACATGTTCTAACGGACCACCTTGAGTACCGGGGAATACAGCTTTATCAAACTTTTTGCCCAACTCAGCATCACGAGTCATAATCAAACCACCACGGGGTCCTCTGAGGGTTTTGTGAGTAGTAGTGGTGACAACATCACAGTAGGGAAGGGGATTTGGGTGGTGCCCGGTGGCAACTAGTCCGGCAATGTGGGCGATGTCTGCCATTAAGAATGCACCAACTTCATCAGCAATCTCGCGGAATTTGGCAAAGTCGATGATCCGAGGGTAGGCGGAATAACCGCAAATTAGCAGTTTGGGGCGATGTTGCTTGGCGAGATCCCGAATTTGGTCGTAGTCGAGTTGTTCGGTCTCCTGGCTGACTCCATAGTGATTAACTTCAAACCATTTACCAGAGACATTTACCGGAGAGCCGTGGGTGAGATGTCCGCCATGGGACAAATCCATCCCCATAATCTTGTCCCCCGGATTGAGGAGTGTGAGGAAAACGGCAAAATTTGCCTGTGCGCCAGAGTGCGGTTGTACATTAGCTGCGGCTGCACCAAATAACTGTTTGACTCGATCGATTGCAATTTGCTCGATTTCATCTACAAATTCACATCCGCCATAGTAACGTTTGGTTGGTAAACCTTCGGCATATTTGTTGGTTAAGACCGAACCCTGGGCTGCCATGACAGCAGCAGATGTGAAATTTTCACTGGCAATCAGTTCGAGATGTTCCCGTTGACGACCTAGTTCTGCGCCAATTAAATTAGCGATCGCGGGATCTGTCTCTACTAAAAGTTCTAAGTTAGTTTTTGCCATTATCTAGTCTGAATTATGGTGTCTCAGGTTATATTTAAGGGAATCAGGAATAGAGCCAAATTAATCGGCACATTCTGTTTTCCTGTCAGATCTATCCGCAGTTAGATGTAGAGAATGAGTTGGAATCTCAACAAATTAGCATGATGAAATGATGTTTACATCCGTTGGGCATACTTTAATATGGTAGCAACTCAGGCTGGATTGGTAAAATTGTTGAACTGTTGTGTTTTATAGCACCATATGTGGTTCAACGAAAGATCTGCTAGTTTTTTTAGTGCTTTGGATGACCGAGCGTCGGTACCCGAATAAATTGGGGAGTGATGTATGTTAGTAGTAATAATTAATGATCGTATTCTGCCACCGCAACAAGTCTGTCAGGATTGTCTCCTCGCTGACCATAATGGTCAACCACGCTGGCGGCAAGGTAAACTGTGTTGTGGTCAATTAGTCCGCAATCTCAATTGTTGCAATGAACAGCAACCGAATGCTTATCAATGTCAGATGGGTTTTAGGTTGATAGATATTGACTAGTACTAGGTGGCATAAATAACCCAATCATTGCGGACATCCGATCTTCTTTCCCAACTCCCAATTCTCTATGACTCAACCCACAACTCCAACCGAAAACTCCTTGCCCAGTCCCTTGCGCTGTTTAACGGGTTCATTGATTGCTGGCGCGATGTCCTTGGCACTGTCCACAATGACAAGTAATATCGCGACCACATTTGCGACTAAACCGATGAGTCATAAAACAACAATGGCAGTGAATATTGCCACCGCCGTCCGTACTCTAGTTGTGGGTTCGACAGCTTTGGGGGCAGCAGTATTTGGAATTATCGCGGTAGGATTAGTCGCATTGGCGGTTCAAGTTGCCCTCAGCAGCAAACAAAATAGCCAAAAAGTTGGTTAATCGCTGCTTGATATCACACTCCATGAGGAAATTGTGGGCAAAATATATGAGGGGATCTTTTCTGTATACTCCCAACTCCCTTCGATCGTATGGGTTTAGCCAAGTCGATTTACTCACAAAATAGTAATGTGATTTCGCCAAGTGTGATGGTTGGAGAAACAATTACCGACATAAATGCCGAACGCTGGATTGTCGAGCAACTACTCGCCATTGGCACCGCTTTATCTGATTGTCTAAATCTCACCGAATTACTCGATCTAATTTTAACCAAGAGTCGAGAAATTACCTGTAGCGATGCAGGTAGTGTATATTTAATCGATCGCAGTGGGTGTGAACCTAAATTAGTATTTAAAGCGGCTCAAACTGCCTCACTACCGGATCTTTCCTTTGAGGAAACGAGCATTCCGCTCAATCTCCAGAGTCTTGCTGGTTATGTGGCGATGACTGGGGAAAGTCTGAATATTCCCGATGCTTATGCCTTACCTGGGAATGTCCCCTATCGATTCGATCGCCATTTCGATCTAAAATTTGCCTATCGGACTGTTTCCGTCCTTGTCTTACCAATGCAAAATCGCGAAGGGGAGACAATTGGGGTATTGCAATTGATCGATCGCAAACTGCAAGCGCATCTCCAGATTAACCCAGAGAATGCCTTTTTGATTACCCAACCTTATTCTGACTGGGAACAGCAAATTATCCGTTCGCTGGCTTCCCAAGCGGCAATTTCGATCGAGCGCAACCATTTACTCGACAGTATCGAGCAACTATTTGCAGGATTTGTAACAGCCGCCGTGCAGGTAATTGAAGATCGCGATCCGACTACGGCTGGGCATTCCGAGCGTGTAGCGAGATTGAGCGTGCGGTTGAGTCAGGAAGTGAACGAAGTTGAGTCTGGTATCCTCAGATCGATCCGATTTGACGATCGACAGATCCAGGAAATTCGTTATGCTGCTTTACTGCACGACTTTGGCAAAATCAGCATTCCCGAGGCAATCGTCCAAAAGGAAAAGAAACTCTACCCCCACCAACTCGCCGAGATTAAACACCGCTTTACGTTAATGCAGCGGACTTGGGAAGTGGAATGTGCCGAACAAAAATTTGCTTACTTACTCAATTCACCATCACCACATCGCCATAATTCCGGCGATAATTGTCCTCATTGTACTGATTTGAGTGAATTAGATCGCGATTTAACTGCTAAACTCGATCGGCTCCAAGCCTATTGGGAGTTACTCGACAGGCTTAATCAACCCGATGTTTTGCGGACTCAATCATTTACTGAAACATTAGATACAATTGCCCAAGATCTCCATCAATTATCTCAATATACTTATCGAGATTTCGATGGTAGTTTACAACCTCTACTTACCGCCGCTGAAATCGAACAACTCCTAATTCCAAGAGGTTCACTCACTGCCGCCGAACGATTTATTGTTGAGTCTCATGTTAATTATACATACGATTTTCTGCGTCGGATTCCGTGGACTAAACATCTCCAAAATGTGCCAAAAATCGCTGGTTCCCATCACGAAAAGCTAGACGGAAGTGGTTATCCACATGGATTAACTGCAACAGAAATCCCCCTCCAATCCCAGATTATGACGATCTCCGATATTTATGATGCGCTCACCGCCAGCGATCGACCTTACAAGCCAAAATTATCACTCGATCGAACTTTAGCTATTTTGCATCAAGAAGCTGCCACTGGCAAGATCGATCCCGATCTTTTAGCCCTATTTGAACACCGTCAAATTTATCAAATAATTGAAAATTGATAATTAACCTGCCCAACCCCACCAGCCAATATCGATTGTGATTAGATCGCGATCGTGGATGATGATATGCGATCTATTGTCGGGATGCGGTGGTGATAGTCGATCGATTGTTGGATTCGATCGCATCAATACACCTCATCATGACTACCAAAATCTACAAACACAGCCTTTTCCTCATCCGTAAAATAGAACAACACCCTTTCGTCGTAATCTACACTGAAACTCCAAAATTCCTTCAGCCTACCTGACAGTTTATGCGTTTTTTAGACTTTTGGTTCGCTAGATTGTGTCACTTTCCCCCTGACCCTTCTACCCTGCTACTTTAATTTAAGATTGATACAACTCCATTCTTGACGATTCCAAACCGTCCCCACGACCCAACCATATTGTTCCATCACCGTCGAAACATTGGCGACTTGAGTAGACAAAATCCCGCTTAAAGCTGCCCAACCCTTTGGTTTGACGATCGCGGCCATCGAGGGTGCCAACTGAATAATTACATCTGCTAAAATATTACAGACAAAACCATCTACAGGTGCAGGAATCATCGCCTGAAGTTGTTCAATACTGCCTAAACCGACAATTAATCGATCAGCTACAATCCCATTTAACTCACAATTTTCGCCAGTTGCTTTCACCGCTAAAGGATCGTTATCCACCGCATAAACCTGTTTCGCACCCAACAATAAAGCCGCTGTAGACAAGATTCCAGATCCACAGCCGATATCAGCGATCGTTAGATTTGTGTCCGGTTGCAGGCGCATTTCGAGGGCTTCTAGACACAATTGAGTCGTGGCATGGGTACCCGTCCCAAAAGCTACACCCGGATCGAGTTGGAGAATGATCCGATCCGTATCTGTCGGCACATCTAGCCAAGCTGGATTGATTAATAATCGATCGCCAATGGGTTGAGCCGTCCAGTGTTGTTTCCAACTACTCGACCAATCTTCCTCATCAATTAGATTGCATCTAGTCACTGGTAATTGACACCCCATTTCTCGCGCATCATCCTCTAATTGCAGCGAAAGATCGGAGACAGCTAGTAGTTTGACCTGTACCTGGGGAATATAGGCAGAAATGACGATCTCACGCCCCTGTTGATGAGTAGACATCCCTTTACAGCCAAATTCACTCAGTCGCCAGAAAATATTTTCTTCGAGACTAGGTACACAATCAATTTTTATTTCCCACCAGCTATTACTCATGAATTATTAATTGTGAATTATCAACTATGGATTGGTATTTTAGTGCCGCAGGGAGTACGGATTGATTAGAAGCATTGATGAATTAAGTTACTGTGGTGAATATAGAATTCATCATCACCACAGTATCATAACTCTTCGATCTACTCACGGCAGTGAGTTAGGTTCTTTGTCCGTCAATTGGAGAGAGTGACAGTATAAGCATCACTAATCCCCGTCACCTGTTTGATTTCAGCCAAAATTCCATCGGGAAGTGGATCATCCAAACTCAGCACCATCACTGCATCCCCGCGCACAATTTTGCGTCCGACCTGCATACTGGCAATATTGACATTAAATTTGCCCAACAGGGAACCGATGGTGCCAATGATGCCAGGGACATCTTTATGCACAGTGAATAGCATATTTTGCGTTGGCGGCACATTCACAGGGAAATCATCCACACTGGTAATCCGCACCTCATTGTCACCCAATAGTGAGCCAGTGACCGAATGCTGCCCCAAGGAACCTTTGGCAATCAGCTTGAGAGTAGCAGCATAATCCCGTACCGAAGCATCGCGAGTTTCCGAGACGTGAATCCCACGCTCTTTCGCTTCAATACCCGCATTGACATAATTCACCCGTTCCCGCAGTGCCGGGGAGAGTAGACCTTTGAGTGCGGCGGTGATAATTGGTTTCGTCTGTTGTTCAGCCAAATCTCCGTATAAGCCAATTTGGAGGTCGTTGATCCGTCCGCCAGCCAGTTGACTGACCATATTTCCGAGTGTTTCTGCCAGTTGGAGATAGGGTTTGAGCTTCTGAATTGCATCGGGGTGCAAGCCAGGAATATTCACCGCAGAGCGGGCTGGTAGCCCCAACAAGACATCACGAATCTGTTCGGCAACATCGATCGCCACATTCACTTGTGCCTCGGCTGTAGAGGCTCCTAAGTGGGGTGTGAGGACAAGTTCTTTGCCCACTGTCAGCAAATCTGATTCACCTAGTGGTTCCGTGGCAAATACGTCGATCGCAGCCCCAGCAATCGTTCCAGCTTTTAAAGCTTCGGCTAATGCCGCTTCGTCGATAATTCCCCCCCGCGCACAGTTAATAATCCGTGCATTGGGTTTCATTTTCTTCAATGTCTCGGCATTAATTAGATTGGCAGTTTCTGGCGTTTTGGGGATATGGAGGGTAATGTAGTCCGACTCGCGGAAAATCGTATCTAAGTCTACCAATCGACAGCCCAGTTGCTCAGCTCGTTCAGCGGAAATAAACGGATCGTAGGCAAGTAATTTCATCCCCATTGCTTTGGCAACGGTGGCGACATGGGAACCAATTTTGCCTAAACCGACAACTCCGAGAGTTTTTTTATAAACTTCAGTACCGACAAACAGCTTGCGGTTCCATTTGCCTTCTTTCATCGACTTATTTGCGTCGGGAATATATCGAGCCATCGAGAGCATCATCGCTAGCGCATGTTCGGCAGCCGCGATCGTGTTACCTTCAGGAGAATTGACGACAACAATCCCTTTGCGAGTGGCGGCGGGAATATCGACATTATCCACCCCGACACCTGCACGTCCAATAATCTTGAGATTGTTGGCAGCTTCGATAATTTCTTTGGTAACACGGGTTTCGGAGCGAATCATGATCGCATCATAGTCACCGATAATCCGCACCAATTCTGCTGGCGGTAAGCCAGTTTTAACATCTACTTGAGCAACTTGGGACAGGATATCAATTCCTGCTTGGTCGATGGGATCGGAAACAAGAACCTTAGACATGATTAGGTTGGATAGAAAAAAGGTCAACGCAATAGGCTATTTTAACTGGATTCGCCCACCATCGGGTTTATCCTGTGGTTCAACTTCACAATCTAGTCAGGATTTCGATCACCGATGAAAACTGGCTAATCATGTCCGATTAAAATAGAGCTAAAAAATGTGTGGCGGTGACAATAGGACAGTCAAAAACATTTGCAAGACTTAACTTTAGTCTAAGTCGAAGCGCAAGTTTTTCCCATTTCCGATCCCAAATCAAGATCGATCAAGTAGCACATAAGTCGCTATGCTAGAGCAGAAGATGCTGAGAAAACGCGACATGAGTGATAAATATCCTGAGAATTTACGCTATGTAGATAGCCATGAGTATGTAGACTTAAACGCAGATGTCGCAAAAATCGGCGTGAGTGCCTTTGCGGTAGATCAGTTAGGCGATATAGTATTTGTCGAATTACCAGAGGTTGGCGACACAATTACTAAGGGTACTGCCTTTGGGACGATCGAATCTGTCAAAGCAGTTGAAGATCTCAAAGCACCAATTAGCGGCATAGTAACTAAACGCAATGATGCGGCAATCGATGTACCGGAAATTATTTCTACCGATCCCTACACGACTGGCTGGTTACTGGAAATCCAAGTTCAAGATGCTACCGAACTCGATGACATGCTGACAGCGGCTGATTATCGCGCAAAAGTTGAAGGAGCGTAGGTTAGGGAGTAGGGGAAATGGAACAGTTGAAAGTTGAAAGTTGACAGTTCCCCCGTCTCCCCGTCCCCCAGTCCCCTCGTCCCAACACCCAAATTGAATTAATAGCCAAACTTAGCCAAATATATTAAATTTTAATACAACATCCATCGATACCTTGATCGTTATGACTCAATCCTTACCCCGATTCACTCAGACTGCTGTGAACCAGACGGCCAATTCAACGCACTTTCCATCAGATGCTGAGTTTATCCAGCGGCATATAGGACCCCAGCCAGCGGAAATCGATCGAATGTTGGCAGTATTAGGTGTAACTACGTTAGGGGAATTTATCGATCGAACGGTGCCAACGGGGATTAAACTCGATCGACCACTCGCGATTGAGGCAGTTCGCAGCGAATATACTGTCTTAAATAAACTCCAGGAAATCGCTGCAAAAAATCAAATTTTTCGCTCTTATATCGGCATGGGTTATGCCAATTGCATTACCCCCACAGTAATTCAACGCAATATTTTAGAAAATCCTGGTTGGTACACTCAATACACTCCCTATCAACCAGAAATTTCCCAAGGAAGATTGGAAGCATTACTCAACTATCAGACCATGATTATGGATCTGACGGGAATGGCGATCGCCAATGCCTCTCTCCTCGATGAAAGCACAGCAGCAGCGGAAGCGATGTCGATGAGTTATGGGATTCAGAAGACGAAATTTAATACTTTCTGGGTATCCGAAGCTTGCCATCCCCAAACGATCGATGTGATTAAAACGCGGGCGATTCCATTAGGAATTGAAGTCGTAGTTGGCAACCATCGTCATATAGATTTCTGTCAAGAAATCTTTGGAATGCTATTACAATATCCCGCCACCGATGGGTCTATTTATGATTATCAGGAAGTAATCGAACAGGCGCACAAAGCTGGGGCAATTGTCACCGTCGCCGCCGATCTACTCAGCCTCACATTATTAAAGCCACCGGGCGAATTCGGTGCAGATATCGCCGTCGGCAATACGCAACGTTTCGGGGTACCATTAGGTTACGGTGGGCCACACGCTGCCTATTTTGCGACTAAAGATGCTTACAAACGGCAAATTCCAGGGCGATTAGTCGGAGTATCCAAAGATAAACGCGGTAAAACAGCCCTCCGACTAGCTCTCCAAACCCGCGAACAACATATCCGCCGCGATAAGGCGACGAGTAATATTTGTACCGCTCAAGTTCTGCTGGCAATTATGGCGGGGATGTATGCGGTTTATCATGGCCCAGATGGGTTAAGGTCGATCGCCTCACGGATTCACCATCTGACTACAGTTTTGGCAACTGGCTTAACTAAGTTAGGTTACACCATTGGCACGCAAACCTACTTCGATACATTACAAATCGATGTGAATGGCAATGTTCAAGCCATCGTCGATCGAGCAGTTGCCCAAAAAATTAACATCCGCCAGATTGACACCAAGTCAGTTGGTATTTCCCTCGACGAAACGACCACCCCCGCCGATGTGATGGATCTATGGCGGATTTTTGCCGGAGACAAAGCACCCGACTTCACCTATTCTGAAATTGATGCCAGCATTTCCACCACTAGCATCGAAACATCCACACTAGCCCGCACATCTGAGTACCTAACTCACCCAGTTTTTAAAAATTATCACTCTGAAACTGAGCTACTGCGTTACATCACCCGCCTGCAATCCAAGGATTTATCCCTTGCCCAAGCGATGATTCCCCTCGGTTCCTGCACGATGAAACTCAACGCCACCTCCGAGATGGTACCTGTAACCTGGGCAGAATTCGGGCAAATTCACCCCTTCGCCCCCGTCGAACAAGCGCAAGGGTATCAAGTCTTATTTGACGACCTCGAACGCTGGTTAGCCGAAATTACCGGATTTGACGCGATCTCCCTCCAACCCAATGCCGGATCTCAAGGGGAGTATACCGGATTGTTGGTAATTCGCGAATATCATCAACAGCGCGGCGATATCGATCGCAATGTCTGCCTGATCCCCCAATCCGCCCACGGTACCAACCCCGCCAGCGCAGTCATGGCGGGAATGGATGTAGTGCCGATCGCCTGCGACAATGATGGCAATATCGATGTCGCCGATCTCCGCGCCAAAGCCACCAAACACGCCGACAAATTAGCCGCCTTAATGGTGACATATCCCTCCACCCACGGCGTATTTGAAGAATCGATCGTCGAAATTTGCGCGATCGTTCATCAACATGGCGGACAAGTCTATATGGACGGAGCCAATATGAACGCCCAAGTCGGTTTATGTCGTCCTGGCGACTTCGGCGCGGATGTCTGTCACCTCAACCTCCACAAAACCTTCTGCATCCCCCACGGCGGCGGCGGCCCAGGCATGGGACCGATCGGCGTGATGGCACATCTCGCCCCCTATCTCCCCACCCATAAAGTCATCCCGACAGGTGGCAAACAGGGTATTGGTGCCGTCTCCGCCGCACCGTGGAGCAGCGCGAGCATTTTACCAATTTCCTGGGTCTACATCGCCCTCATGGGTGGATCGGGTCTGAAACTAGCGACCGAAGTTGCCATCCTCAATGCCAACTACATCGCCAAACGGTTAGAAAATCACTACTCCGTCCTCTATAAAGGCACCAACGGCTTCGTCGCTCATGAATGTATCCTCGACCTCCGCGAGTTTAAAAAGACCGCCGAAATCGAAGTCGATGACATCGCCAAACGCCTGATCGACTATGGTTTCCATCCCCCAACCGTATCTTGGCCAGTCGCTGGAACGGTTATGGTCGAGCCAACTGAGAGCGAATCCCTCGCCGAACTCGACAGGTTTTGCGATGCAATGATCGCCATCCGCGAAGAAATCCGCGAAATCGAAATCGGCAATGTGGATAAACAAAATAACGCCCTAAAAAATGCCCCACACACGATCGTCGATTTGGTCGATGCTAACTGGGATCGTCCCTACAGTCGGGAGAAAGCGGTGTTTCCTGTGGCTGGGTTGC
The DNA here is from genome assembly GCA_041738715.1 of Chamaesiphon sp. Classification (GTDB taxonomy): domain Bacteria; phylum Cyanobacteriota; class Cyanobacteriia; order Cyanobacteriales; family Chamaesiphonaceae; genus Chamaesiphon. Next base: position 1,463 of record JBGSPI010000117.1, on the reverse strand, counting down.
AGGATTATAAGTTCTGGCCAGCCGTAGGACGGATCGATCAGGCTTATGGGGACAGGAATTTGGTCTGTTCTTGTCTGCCGATGGATGCCTATAGCCAAGAGTAATTAAAAGTACCAGGATCGGTTTCTAGTTACTTCAACCGCAGAAGTGTTGAATGTTAGAACGTACACCTCCTAAGAATGGGTACACCATTCCTACGAAAGACTATTGTCGTAGCTAGAATACTATCTTTCTAAACCAATGTACATAGCTAATATTTTCACACATGAAAGCTTGTAAATACCTCAATTTATCTAATGCCTTATCTCCAAATTCTTTAGGAATTTCTACTAGCTGTAGGATAACGTATCCAATCAAGCAGCAGTATATTTGAATCTCGATTCCATTGATATTTTTAGTTATTAATCGATCCAGCTTTAGGTGCATCTTTAAAAACTTCCATAGTAATTCAATTTGCCAACGATTTCGATAAAATTCTCCAATTTCTTCATTACTTATTGCAAATTCTCCTGTCTCAGGTAAGTTGGTTGCTAGTCTGAATTCAGTTCTTTCTTCTAAATCACAATAGTTAACAATTCTGCACTCTACCTTTTTTGCTCCTGTCCCTACTAAAAATCTACTATTTTCCTGCATCTTTAAGCTCATATCATTCTTTATTCTTAAAACAAAGTATCGCTCTTTATCTTGAATTAGATCCTTGATTCTTTCTAGCTTGCAAAACCCTCTATCCATTATGTTGACTCCATTCTTTGGTGTCGCTGCTATGGTTTCTCCTCCATATTTACTGTCATGTCCTTGCCCAAAATGAATTAATATTCCACCTGGTTCTGCTGTTAGTAAATTAACACCGCTAAACAGCTTGACTTGGTGATATCCTTCTTTCCATAGTAATTTACTAGTCAAGGATATAATTGTTGAATCAATTGGAAATAAGACTAGAGCTTTCGGGTCAATATTTTTCTTTTTTATTTAGCTCACTTCTTAATCTTAGAAATAAATTATGGAATATAACTGAATCTCTATTTTTGCTAGCCTTTGAGAAAGTTGATATGTCCATATCTATTCCTCTAACATTCAATCTTTTAAATAGATCTCTCATACTAGACTGACTTTGATCCATCACAAAGCTTAACCAGCATGATACAAACTTGAAGGTGTCTAAAACTGGATAATCATTTTTTGGAAGATCGCCCAAGAATTTATTGATTATGCTTGGAAAATTTGATATCATACTAGCTAGTTTTTTGTTTTTTATCACCTCCAATTTATCTGAATGGGGGTCATTTTATAGCAGTTATTTCTATCATTCAACACTTCTGTAATCGTAACTACTCAGGCTTAAAAAAAGTGGAAGATTGGAGCAAGATGGGTCAAGAGCAAGTAGTGTAAGGAAAACTGGAGAAAAGACAGGTTCAAACCTTGAGCGAAAAAGAGCGAATTCAATTAATCAGCCCAGAAGAAGC
>JBGSPI010000101.1:0-39393 GCA_041738715.1 Chamaesiphon sp. | reverse complement strand
CAACTGGCAAAATTTTTCGTCCACCATTCCAGCATTTCTCGCTCTCCGCTGTATAGTTTTTCCCTATTTTACTGCGCATCATCTCTCTAAGCTACGATCCTTTCCCCGACTTGGCTTCAGACTTAACGTGAAAAGTCAGATAAGCAATTAAGCTAAAGATTTAGATCGGTACTATGAGATTTTTAGCTGACATTGATAAAAATTACGTCCATAGTAAATAACGGAATTCAAACTCATGAAAAAATCATCTTCAATTGCCTTTATAAATGCTGCTATTCTTGCTACCATTGTTTCAACAATGACTCCCCCCGCTGTTGCTCAAACTAATACCCCCCGTACAGGTACTCAAGAGCCGAGCACCACGACTACATACGAACGCGACGATGACAATTCAGGTCTATGGGGATTGGCTGGTTTAGTCGGTTTACTCGGCTTATTGGGACGACGTAAAGAAGAAGAAGATCGCCCGAATACGCCTGTTTACCGCGATCCTAACGTTCGGTAGTTTTAGCTAAACAGCAAGGAATCCACCCGGCCAGAGGGAGTAGGGTGGACGATAGGATTTATCTGCCTGAAACCGATTAATTGGCGGTAAGGCATGACAAATCTGACGCTCGTTTTCACTGATTTTAATTGGGTTACTCCAGATCTAATAGTTCCAGCCAGACTGTTGTTGTCGTCCGATCTCCAAAACTCAAGTATTCAATTCGATCGATGGTTCGATCCTCCAGAAGAGAGGCTACGCCAACGAAAAAATACCTTAAAATATAAGTAGTTTAAATTCTTGCTTTACCGCACAAAAAATGCTATGGATAATGAAAATTCTGTGACAGAAAATACTCAGCCGAACGCGGTTAAATCTACTGAACAGTCCGAGATTTTAACTGAAAAGTGTTCGGCGATGAAAGAGGAAATCAAAGATGAAGCCCAGCAAATTTTTGAAGGTCATCGAGGCAATGTTAGCAAACCGAAGACTTTGATTGAAGCTTGCACCACGATGAAAGAGGAAATCAAAGATGAAGCGAAACGGCTTGTCCCAGATCCAGATATTATTCACTGGCCGATAACCGAACGAGCATCGGCTTAAAACAAATAAATTTGTCTATCTTTTGATAGATGCTAAACCTTTGAATTTGTTTGATACTATCGCGGGCGCAGAGAGGGCGGGGTAATGGAAATAAACATCGATCGTTAAGATCTAAGCCCGCCGAATATCTTTGTTTAGAAAGTGGTTATACTTACTTTATTTAATGGCAGTGGATTTGGATCGCATATCTGACTTAGAACAAAGATGGCAACAATGTTGGCAAGATGTCGATTTATTGCCAAAGAACCTCGATCGACAAAATCAAATAGAGCAGATATTTAAACTATTAGTCACTGCATATACTAGACCCGATCGACATTATCACAATCTCACCCACATTGGTCATGTCCTAACTACCTTAGATCCATTTGCCACCACTCTCGAAAACCCAATCGCTGTATCCTTAGCCGCCTGGTTTCACGATTTTGTCTATGATCCTCACGCTTTGGATAATGAGCTTCAAAGTGCGAAAGCTGCTGGAGAATTATTGCTGAATATGGGTGGAAATCCAGAATTAATCTGCCGTGTACAGGAGCTAATTATGGCTACTCAGGGACATGAAGTTATGGGTGATGATTTTGATCGATCTATTTTTTTAGATGCCGATCTAGCCATTCTAGGTGCAGATCCAGAACGATATCAGGCTTACTCAGAAGGGATCCGGCGTGAATATAGCTGGGTGTCAGATGCTGACTATCAAGTTGGTAGGATTCGAGTTTTAGAAAACTTTTTACAGCGCGATCAGATCTACTATACCGAGCAGCTATTTGATCGGCTAGAATCGATCGCTCGGACTAATATGTTGCTGGAAATTGAGATGCGATCGACCGATCCATCTGGATGATTTTACACTTATTTAGTCATCCTACATCGGTTATGCTTACTTATTCTTCTGGTATGGCAGTAGGTATTTCTTCTAACTCAGCGTCTTCAGTTTCTGAAGCTGTCCGGTTGAGACTGATTTGGTTAATCAATGATAGAACACTAGTTGCTCGATCGAAGGATTTATCCTCCACAAATAGCACCGTCGGCGTGCGTCTCAGCCGTACCCGTTTACCCAACTCGCTCCGCACGTAGCCAGTCACCGATTTGAGTCCTTCCATCGTTTGGGCGCGAACTTCATCACTCCCGTAAATACTGACAAAAATTTTGGTATGCTGAAGATCTCCAGCTACATCTACAGCCGTGACGCTGACCATCCCCGCACCAACTCGATCGTCTTTGATATCAAAGAGGATCATCTGACTGACTTCGCGCTTAATTAATTCCGCGACACGCGACACGCGACGATTATTAGTCATAATTCCGTCTACTGATTAAATCTTTTAAAATTATCGGTTCAGACTCAGGTTAGGGGTGTAAAGCCTAACATTGCTTTGAGAGTCAATACTACTGTTACGAGGGTTCCTACCAAAAAGCCCACCAGGGCAACTGCTGTTGCTGGACGTTTCCACAGGGGAGCTAGCCAACCAAAGGTGGAAATGAACACACCCAGAACAATCGTAATAAAGTAACGTGGGTACTTCCCAACATTATTCCAAAAATCACCAAACATTACAATTCTTATGATACTAGCTACTCATTTCTATTCTAGCCTAAAATCAACCGAGGTAGTTGATTAGGTTGAGATTGTAGATTTTGCGACTGAAACGCTCCAAGGTTTTCACCGCATGTTTTTCAGTCAAAATCGGATCGAGTTTAGTTTGGATTTAAATTTTAAATTTTCATCATATATTTATGCAGCCAAAATTTGCCAATGAATTAGCTTGGCAACAAGCTGAGTTTCTCATGCAACCAATTTATATCCGCATTATCGATCGAATTCGTCAACATTCAGAAATGTCTACTTGGCAAGTTAGCTATGAAGAAGTACACATTCCCCACCCAACACATTATCTCTGTCTCCAATCTGGCGATCTCCGATTACAATTCGATCTCTGGGATTTATGCTATCAGGTATGCTTTATCAATTATCTTGGTAGTCATAGCGAACTCGAATCGCAACTTGTTGAAGTCGATACAAGTCTAATTGATATGGAAGCTGGTGCTCCCGACTGGCATCGGCTAGATCTCAAAGCCAATCAAGTCATTTCCCAGATTTTCAAGAATCTACCCCAAACAGTTAATCGATCATAAATAATTTAAAACTAGATGAATAATAATTTGAGCGATCTCCAACTAAAAATCGAAGCAGCTAAATCGGGAGTGGCTATTTATGATAGCTCTAATTGGGGTAAAATTACCATTGGCGATCGAGATAGATTGCGATTTTTACACAATCAAAGTACTGCCGATTTTGAAAAACTTAAACCAGGAATGGGCTGTGACACAGTATTTGTTACTTCTACCGCCAGAACGATCGATTTGTCAACTGGATTAGTTCTAGAAGATGAAGTATTATTAATTGTCTCGCCCAATCGACGCGAATATCTATTTAATTGGCTCGATCGCTATATCTTTTTTGCCGATCGAGTTCAATTAGTAGATGCAACCGATAGGTTAGCTAGTTTTAGTTTGATGGGTAGAGACAGTGAAGGAGTATTGACTAAGTTGGGTTGTGTCAATTTAGCGGATCGACCTTTACATAGTCATCATCTAGAAATAATTGGAGATCTAGAAATTCGCATCGCGATCGGCACTGAGTTAGGATTGCCGGGATATCAGTTAATTTGCGATCGAGATTCAGCCCCATTATTACAGCAAAAGCTGATTGATTTGGGTGCTGTGACAATCGATGAACATGCCTGGGAATGTCTGCGAATTCAGCAGGGTAGACCAAAGCCTAATGCCGAACTTACTGAGGATTATAATCCCTTGGAAGCAGGTTTATGGCAAACCATTTCGTTTAATAAAGGTTGTTATATCGGTCAAGAAACGATCGCCAGACTGAATACTTATAAAGGAGTTAAACAGTATCTCTGGGGTCTGAAATTAACAGCACCAATTTCAGTAGGAACTCCAATTACCATTAATTATGAAAAAGTAGGAGTTTTGACTAGTTGCACCGAGACTCCAGCCGGGATATTCGGATTAGGCTACGTTCGTGCTAAAGCTGGTGGAGTCGGTTTGAGAGTGACAGTTGGCAATGTGGAAGCAGAAATTATCAATTTGCCATTTGTCTGTCATGAATATCCGATCCTCTAATTAGGTAAGTATTGAGTGAATTATTTAGAGTTTAAAAGAGAATAGATTAAAAAATTAACTACTTTACCATAAATCTTTGAAAAACAAGAACATCGCGATAGTATTAACTTCAGGTATACGCAGATCGACTAATCCCAGATGGCAGTAGCAGCAAAGCAGAATAATTCGGACTCGTTCGAGCAGAAACTATGGAAGACGGCGGATAAGCTGCGGAAGAACATCGATGCGGCTGAATACAAGCACATCGTTTTGGGCTTAACCTTCCTCAAATACATCTCTGATGCCTTTGATCTTCTCGATCACAAGCTGCTCTCCGGTGAGGGAGCCGACCCTGAAGACAGGGATGAGTACTCGGCGGAAAATGTGTTTTTCGTGCCTGTAGAGGCGCGGTGGGCGTATCTCCAAGCCCAGGCGAAGCAGACAGATATCGGCAAGACAGTCGATTTGGCAATGGAAGCCATCGAAAAGGAGAACGCCAAGCGGTTGAAGGGGATTCTGGCCAAGGTATACGGGCAACAGAAGCTGGATCAAAAATCCCTGGGTGGTTTAATTGACTTAATCGGTTCGATTAAGTTGGGTAGTGCTGAAGCGGTGGCGCAGGATTTACTCGGACAGGTTTATGAGTACTTTCTCGGTCAATTTGCCCTGGCTGATCTGACGGATATTTACTGTCTGATGTTGGCTGATTGCTGCTTATAACGCCGCCCCCTTTTTACCAGTCTGGGGTCTCCAACTGCTTGTGAGTCAATTTGTTCTGCATGGATTAAAATTGGGTTTTCCATATGCGCTCACACTTTCTAGCTCTTTTTTGATTCTAAACTGACTTGTGTATACACGGTAGTCCCAGAGTGGGGGATCTGGGGGAGGGCACCCCCAAGATCCGGGTTCTCCCTACTAGTAACTAAAAAACAAGCACCCGATCGAGTTCGATTAACCCTTAACTCCGATCCCCAATCGATCCCAATAGGAATTACAATTTAAGTAACAAAATTTAATCACCTCCTCATAGTTCTGGCGTTATCCATGACCGTAATTCCGCCATCCCAGATGTCACCGATGACATCGTTGATTTCACGCCTGACTAGTAAACTCAATCAACTCGATCCATCTCCGGGCTTAGTAGTCATGCTGCTATCCGTGCTGATTGGCGGTGCGACAGGACTGGGTGTAGTTTTTTTTCACTATCTGATCGATCTATTCAATAGTTCCTCCCACTCATTAATTGTTGATAATGTCAAGGGATTGCTGCACATTCAAGGGGCATGGTTGCTGGCACTAGTGCCGATGGTTGGCGGTGCCGCTGTGGGGATCATGCGTTGGTATTGGCACGATTTTGGCCCCAATATGAATTCGATGATTGCGGCTACCCAGGCAGGCAAAAAGATTACGCCGTGGCGGGGCATCGTCAAAATGGTAGCGGCATCAGTGTCGCTAGGCACGGGGGCATCCTTGGGACCTGAAGGGCCGAGTGTGGAAATCGGTGCAAATATGGGGATGTTTCTGGGTCAAGCTCTACATGCGTCTCAGGAGCGGCAACGATTATTACTGGGAGCAGGTGCGGCAGCAGGGATTGCGGCGGGATTTAATGCGCCGATCGCTGGCGTGTTTTTCGCGCTGGAGTTAGTACTAGGTACAACTTTTGCGACTTCGGCTGTGAGTGTGGTGGTATTAGCGGCGGTTGTCGCTTCTTTAGTCGCTCAAATTGGTCTGGGTGCGAAACCGGCGTTTGCCTTACCAGTATATGAAGTGAAAAGTTTATTAGAACTACCTCTATATCTGATTTTAGGTGGCTTGGCGAGTCTAGTTTCCTTTGCCTATACTCAAACTGTCGAATGGTCACGCCAAGCATTTCAGGGCAAAGTTAGTTCCTTGGAGTGGTTGGGTCGAGTGCCTCGGTGTTTGACCCCAGTGATGGGCGGTGCGATTGTTGGTATTGTTGCTTTGAAATTTCCCCAAGTAACGGGGATCGGCTATGAAACGATCGAGGCAATGTTGCAGGATGTCCAGTTCTCTGTGCCGCTCCTATTTTCGATCCTGGCGATCAAAATGCTGATGACCGCAGTCAGCTTGGGCAGCGGTTTAGTTGGTGGTTTATTTGCGCCATCGATGTTTTTGGGGGCAACTTTGGGGGCGATTTATGGTAAGTCCCTAGTTTTGCTCTTACCTAGTCTGGGTAGCCAGATTGCTGCCCCACCAGCCTACGCAATGGTCGGTATGGCTGCGGTACTTGCCAGCAGTGCCAGAGCACCCTTAACGGCGATTCTGTTGATGTTTGAGCTAACTCGCGACTACCGGATCGTCCTGCCCGTGATGGCTTGTGTCGGATTGAGCAATTGGGCGATCGAACGCATGAATCCCAAATCAAAATCACCAGATAAATTAGACAAATTGGCTTTGAGCGTTCAACCGGATGAAAATCTAGAGATGTTGCAGCATCTACAGGTACGGGATGCGATGGAAACTAACTACGTCAAATTGGCGGGTACTCTGGATATTCTTGCTGCTGGGTTAAAGTTGACTCAAAATAATTGTCACAGTGCTTTGGTAATTGACGATCGTGAGGAGTTGCTCGGCATTATCACGCTTCACGATCTCAGCCGCGCTATTGCTCAGGCGGAAGCTTCGCCACAACTAGATCGACTGCTAAGTAGTAGTGTCAGCAGTATTTGTACGAAATATTTATTTTATGCCGATATTGATGAGCCGATTACCGAAGCACTCGATCGCATGACAGCGCGCGGGCTGCATCAACTACCTGTGATCGACAGGTCTCAGCAACAGCGAGTTGTGGGAATTCTCCAACAAGAACGAATTGCCCTCGCCTGTAGTGTGGCAAGTACCCGTCAAGCCTTGAGTAAATACATCGCTAGATCAGTCGATTTGGTTAGCTGATGCCAACAGCGGCGGATCTACTAGCTGTTGATTTGGAGGTTGATAGATAGCCAGGTCGAACCAGAAAGTTGTGCCCACACCGACAGCACTAGTCAGATGAATTTGGCTATGGTGTTTTTCAATGATATTCTGGACGATCGACAGTCCCAAACCAGTTCCTTCAAGGGTATGCACGCGGTTTTCAACGCGAAAGAACCGATCGAAAATTGCCCGTTGATCCTCTGGATCGATGCCGATGCCTGTATCGACGATTTCCACCCTGACAACCGCCGAATTACTACCTTCCCCTGGCTCGGCTGTGAGGGGCACCCGATGAGCGCGAATAGTCACTTTCCCATCAGCTTTGGTAAATTTGAGGGCATTGCCAACCAAATTTGCCAGCACCTGGAGAATCAAATCATAGTTACCTAAGATTGGTGGCAATTCTGGCTCAATGTCTTGGCAAAGTTCGATCGCTTTGTCTTTAGCATTGAGTTGATAAGTGCGAAGAGTTTGCTCGATCGATTGGTGTAGTTCGACTGCACCGAATTGGTAAGCGTGGGAAGATTCTAGTTTCGATAAGTCTAAGACATCATTGACTAATCGTGTTAGTCTGTCTGTCTCGCGATTGGCGGTATCGAGAAATTCACACCGCTCGGCTTCACTTAATTCATCGCCATAGTCATGCAAGGTTTCAATAAATGACTTGATATTAAATAATGGTGTCCGCAATTCGTGCGAAACATTACTAATAAATTGACTTTTAGCTTCATTTAATTCTACTTCACGGGTGATGTCTTGAACTGTCATCGCGATCGCCCGAACATTTTCTTTGACTGGATCGAGCACATTAGTAATTAAGATTCTCAGCGTGCGTTGAATCGGTTGAGTCAGAGTAATCCGAAATTCTTCACCCTCCTGTTTGCCTGCCGCTACTTGATACAAAGGACGAGCTAGTTCGGCAGAAACACTGCCAGGTAAAACATGGAGCACATTAGTGCCATTGAGGTCGAGATGCTCCCAGCCAAAAAATCGACGGGCATTGGGATTAACTAGAACAATCTGGAGATCGTTATCAATCAAGATTGCTCCATCGGCAATTGTCGTAACGAGAGTTTCTAATTTGGCTTTTTCAGCCGTTAATTCATCGATATTTTGTTCTTCAAATATTTCTAACTTCTCAGCCATTTCATTAAAGCTGTCGATCAATTCTCCTAGTTCTCCGCCGAGAGGTAAATCAATCCGTTGTTTAAAATTGCCTGAAGCAATATTTTTGACTCCTGAGAGTAACTCTTTAATTGGTTTAGTAATCTGTAAAGCATTAAATACCGCACCTAAAATTACCATCACCCAAATTGATACAAATACGGCGATCGTCACATCTCTAGTTAATCCTGTGGATGCGACTACTGTAGGATTAGGGTTGATACCGATCGCCAACGTACCGATAAATTTTCCATCATGCTCGATCGGCACAAATACATCTGTCACTACGCCTTCGGGAGTATGATGTTGACGCACGAGGGGCAGATCTTTGCGACCATTATTTTCTGGTAAACTAATCCGGCGTTCAATCATCAAAGAGTTCTGCACTTCTGACTCAGAAAACGGAATACCCAAGCGGATATTACCCGCATCATCAGCATAGAGAATATACCGAAGACTGGAAGTACTTTGATAAAAGCGATTGGAAAACCGTGCTACTGTTGTCAGATCGTTTTCGGCTAATTGGGGTGCAATATTAGCTGCTAAAAGTAGTCCCAAGTCTCGTCCAAACCGAGTATCATTGATCCGCTCATCAACTTGAATTGTGTTTACGGCCCAAAATGTTAAGCTGCTTACAATCAGCGAAACCACTAATGTGGCTGCTCCCATCAGTTTTGTTTGAAGTGTGAACTCCATCCACCAATGGCGAATAATATCACTTAGGTTATTCAACATGGCTAATGGTTAGGGATTAGGGATTAGTTGACTATAGGTGCATGAACATCTCCATACCACTATAACAGTGGTCGGATATTAAGGTAATTGGGGCTTCGATCGGCAAGCCCCAATTAATAAGTGTTAATTATTAATCATTAATTGATTTAACTGAGCGGCTTACGGAGAAACAAGCGTTGTGGACGATGCCAGGGGAGGATTGACCAGAGTAACTCAGTGGAAATTATTTCATAACCCGATCGCTGATACAACTTACGTCCGCCGTCATTATCTGCCATTACATGGAGAAAGAGTTCGGTATAACCCCAATCTCTGGCAATTTGTTCACAATTTTGGAGTAGTGAGCAAGCAGCCCCTCTGCGCCGGAAGTTAATGCTGACTGCAAGATTGGAAATGTAGATATAACGGCGATTGTGTGGTCTGTCATATGCTGTTCGCACCCCTACTTCCACAGTACCAATGATATAATTTTCGGAGCCTTCGGTATAGATCGCGATCGAGCAAACTTGTTGCGGTGATTGACTGCGGTACGTGTTGGAGACATTAGACCGGAGCCGATAGCGTAAATCTTCGGCAATACCTAATTTGAACAGCGGCAAAAACCAACCCTTCCACCCTCGATCGAAATGAAAACTGTGGGTAATCAGATCGGCAACAGAAGGTATCTCTTCTTCTCGCACCGGACGAACGGAGATTTGATGTGCGGCAAGGACAATTTGCGGCGTAATATTAGTTGTGGTGGCGTTATTGGCGATCGTGTCCAAGTTATTCAGGTTTGCGCTTAGTTCCAGTTCGTTGCAGAATATGAGTGGCTCGATCGACTACAAGTGCATCGATCTACAATATAACTAACCAGCCGACAAGGTAATGCCTATTTCCTGGGCTTAGGCTGCGCCAACACGTTGGATCTCGCATAACAAAACTCCAGCAGGAGTTGTTCCAGGTTGCTACTTCACATTATAACTCATTTCGCCGATCGCTCAGTCGATCGAGGTTATCCATTGGCATCTTCTCCACAACATCAAACTCCCACCGATCCGCACAAATCAACGCCTGAAGATCTCGCGGGGAAAAAACCGCCAATTATCTTGGTGGAAACTGCTTTTCTCGCGAGTACGGCCAGTTTACTGTGGCTGCTTAATTATTATTTTCCAATTGGGCCGATCTTTAAGTTTTTTTTCCCGATTCCGATTGCCCTGATTTACTTGCGCTGGGGAAACCGCGCTGGCTGGATGACCGCGATTGTATCGGGTTTGCTGCTATCGGTTCTGATGGGACCGACTCGCAGTATCCTGTTTCTGATTCCCTATGGTTTACTTGGTGTTCAGTTAGGAGCCTGTTGGCGGCGACGGGTGGGATGGCTCACTTCTATTTCTCTAGGCGCGCTACTTGATTGCTTGGGGATCTTCTTTCGATTTGGGTTGACTTCACTGCTCTTAGGAGAGGATCTGTGGGTATATACAATGGCAAGAATTTACGATCTAGCGGCATGGCTATTTGTCCAATTGGGTATTCTTGCTGAACCTAGTTTACTCGTCATCCAAGTCCTGACGATCGGGTTGATCTTATTGAATAATTTTGTCTATCTCTTCGTTGTCCATCTTGTTGCCTTGCTACTATTTGAACGGCTTGGCAATCCTATTCCCAAACCGCCTAAATGGGTAGAGACTTTATTGGATGTATAGATAATGACGATCGAGATTCACACCCAACCATTAGTAGCACAACGGTGGTTGTCACAGTATAAGGGTAAATTACCGGTATTTGCTTGTGTCTTGGGTTTTACCGATACCTGTCTGATTCCGGGTATTTCTGCCGCTGGGAAAACGCCCACAGATCGACAGTATACCGCGATCGCTGATGCCGAATTTTTGGCGCGGGGAGTCTGCCCACAACCGGATTATCCTTTGCCGCCATTGATTGCCGGCGCATCGCCGGTGTATATTTCCCGCGCTATTCTCGCCGCGTTAGATTTTCCGCTGTATATTTTCAATGCTGGATTACTAAAACCGCCAACGATCCCCCACATTGATTTGGGGGGGATGCCTGCGGCTTGCTTGACGACAGGTGCGGCTTTACCATTGGCGGTAGTCGAGCATCTCTATCAGCAAGGCTTAATCTGGGGTGAGAAATTAGCCGCCATTGCTGGGGATAGTTATGTGATTATGGGGGAATGTGTGGTGGGGGGGACGACTACGGCGTTGAGTCTGCTCTCTGGCTTGGGCATCGATGCGGCGGGGAAAGTCAATAGTAGTCATCCGGTTTGCAATCATCAGCAAAAGTGGTCGATCATCCAACAGGGATTATCCCAATTAAATTTACCACTCTTGCCGCTCGAATTGGTCGCCGCCATTGGCGATCCGATGCAAATTGTCGTGGCTGGGATGGCGATCGCGGCTAGTCGAACTAGTGGCGTATTATTAGCTGGAGGCACCCAAATGTTGGCTGTAGCTGCTCTGATTCAGGCGATCGGGGTCGATCGAGGTTTGACAATCGATACTGCTCAGATCGCCGTTGGGACTACAGCCTGGGTGGCTAAAGATCGATCAGGTGATACTGTCGCGCTGGCAGAATTAATTCCCCCAATTCCACTGATTTCGACTCGGCTCAGTTTGGCGAATTCTCGCTATCCTCAATTGCAAGTCTATGAGCAGGGTTTTGTTAAGGAAGGTGTAGGTGCTGGTGGTGCGGCGATTGCGGCCAGTTTATATCGCGGGTGGGGACAGGTAGAATTATTAGACTCGATCGAGCAATTATTAGCCCAAAGTATACAGGAGAAAGGCGGGGATAATTTATGAATTACCCCTACCCGCTAAGTTTTCTTAACTTACAGTAGACAAGTTTTCTGGTAAACAGACATTCGTACCGCCCAATCCACAATAACCACCGGGGTTTTTGGCTAAGTATTGTTGGTGATAGGCTTCTGCGTAATAGAATTCTGGGGCGGTCAAAATTTCGGTAGTTATTTCCTTATAACCAGCCCCTTGAAGTGCCTGTTGGTAAGCCACTTTTGACGCTTCGGCTAATTGCTTTTGACTATCCGAATAGTAGTAAATCCCCGATCGATATTGGGTGCCAGTATCATTACCTTGGCGCATTCCTTGGGTTGGATTATGATTTTCCCAGAAGACTTTGAGCAGTTGTTGATAACTAACGATCTCTGGGTCAAAAACCACCAAGACCACCTCATTATGACCTGTCAAACCCGTACAAACTTCTTGATATGTCGGATTGGGGGTAATGCCTGCCGCATAACCGACAGCGGTAATGTAAACACCTTCAGGTAGTTGCCAAAATTTCCGCTCGGCACCCCAAAAACAACCCATTCCAAACATCGCTGTTTCTAGGTGATTGGGATATGGGGGCGGGAAGGGATTCCCATTGACAAAGTGTGTTGGTGGTAAAGGTGTTTTTTCAGATCTTCCAGGAAAGGCATCTTCTGGGGAAGGAAGAGTTAATTTTTTACTGCCAAAGATGTTAAACATCGTAATTTGATTAAGTTAGGGCTGTTTTTCCGTGACTTCATCAAATGTAACAGATCCAGCAGAAGGCAGGATGAATTTTAAATGGTTTTGGGGCTGGGGGATTGGGGGATTGGGGGATTGGGGGACTGGGGGACTGGGGGATAAGCGAATTATCAATTTCTTGCACTGAGCGTAGCCGTAATGCCAAGGGCAAGGCTCCGCCAACGCATAGCGTTTGCCTGTGCCTACGGCAGGCTATCGCCAACGCAAAAGTGTTCCCTACACCCCACACCCTAACCCCTAACCCCTCTACTTCGGCATCGCCTGTCCGCCTGATTGCATTCTTCTGAGGCGGATTTCTTGCTCACTGACTTGCTGCTTGAGGAGTTCGAGTTGAGTTTGGGTAGCTTGTTTTTGAGCTTCGAGTAATTGAGTTTCGGATTTCAATTTTGCCATCCGAGCATTGTGATCGTCTGTACGCCCTGGTTGATAGGTGATGCCCAGGTAGATAGTCACATTTCGCGAATCCAGCGTATTTACCCCTGCGCCCAAATTAATACCCAAATCATTTTCCGTATTCACTGGATTTTGAATGACGGGATTGAGGGGGTAGATATTGGGGAAGGTGATTTGCTGATTATTTTGGGGATTACTTTGTTGCACAGTATTCCCGTTTGAGTTATCACCGACAGTGGAGTTTTGAGTGGACGTTTGTGCCTGAGCCGCACTAACCCATAACAGCAGGCATGAACCGATCGATATAGCTACAGATAAATATTTAAACATAATCGTATTACTTGGAGATATTGCAGATTAGCTAGATACATTCAGTCTTAATTTACACACAAATAGTCAAAAAATTGACATTTACGAAGTGGAAGGAAATTCTAGCTTTTCAATCCGGGGTCTCTTTCCCGGATATTTTCAAGATTAAGTTATTTTGTCAATATGTCGATCGTCATCATTTGTTAGATCGAGAACAACTTGTTTAATTCCTGTAATCAATTTTCTAGTCAGGAGTATACAACTTGTAGTTGACGTAGCAAAATAGTTGAAACATAGTCAATGTTCCCATCAATCGCCTGACATCAGTAATAAGCCTGATATCAGTAATAAGTTTGACCCTTGGATCGAAAATTAAGTAATAATACTGATTTTCGTCAGTACTAAACCTGAATCTAGTTTAATATTCCCAATTGACTTGTTAAGATTGAGAGCATTAGGGAAATCTAAACTAAATTCAAATTGTTATTCGACTCATAATAACTTTAAGGAAACGAAAAAATTACGCTGACCGATTTTCCTGAGTTCTAAAATTTACTGACTATGCTATTTAACTCATATCTATTTATCTGCATATTTTTACCGATTACGCTGATTGGGTTTTGGCTTTTGGGTCGAATCTTGCCCCGCCTAGTACCATTATGGCTTGTGGTGACTTCACTATTTTTCTATGGATGGTGGAATCCAGCCTACTTAGTCCTATTAATAATCTCCGTCGGGGCTAATTATTTAGCAGGATATACGATCGATCGCCAGGTTGGTGAAGTCAGAAAAATCTTGACAGTGCTATCGATCGTGGCAAATTTAGCTTTCCTGGGTTATTATAAGTACGCCAACTTTTTTGTCAGTAACTTCAATAATGTACTCGGTCAAAACTGGACGATTGACCAAATACTTCTTCCCTTGGGCATATCATTTTTTGTCTTCACTCAAATTGCCTTTTTAGTTGATGTATATCAAGGCAAAGTTAAAGAATATAATTTTATTAATTACGTTCTATTTATTACCTTCTTTCCTCAACTAATTGCTGGACCAGTTTTACATCATCATCAGATGATGCCACAATTCAAGGAATTACAGGAGAAAAAACTTCAGCCAGAGATGGCTAGTGGGTTGGTGATTCTCGCGATTGGGTTAGGGAAAAAAGTATTATTAGCGGATGGAATTGTTAACTATGTCAATGTGATCTTTGATGCTGTCAAAGAACATGTGCCGATTACCTTTGCGGAAGCTTGGTTAGGTGCATTAGCCTATACACTCCAACTCTATTTTGATTTCTCTGGCTACTCTGACATGGCAATCGGTCTCTCGCTGATGTTTGGGATAACTTTACCTGTCAATTTTAATTCTCCCTACAAAGCAGTTAATATCATTGATTTTTGGCGGAGATGGCACATTACTCTCTCAAATTTCCTCAGAGATTATCTGTATATTCCCTTGGGTGGTAATCGTCATGGCGAATTTCGTCGCCAGATCAATTTGATGCTGACGATGCTCTTGGGCGGTTTCTGGCATGGGGCAGGATGGACATTTATTATTTGGGGTGGTTTACATGGGATCTATCTCACCCTAAATCATAGCTGGCAAAAATTACGCAAAAGTTGGGGACATGACATCAAAGAAGTATCCTTCTGGGGGCGAATTGGTGGCACATTACTTACGTTTTTTGCTGTTACAATTGCTTGGGTATTCTTTCGGGCTGAAACCTTAACTGGTGCGATCGATATGCTGGATAAAATGTTGCAAATACCTACGTCAGCAGCCGATTTATCTCTCAATCTGATTCAAACACCGCGTGAGGCAGTAATTTGGGTAATAGCGTTACTAGGCATTGCTTGGCTCCTACCAAATACTCAAGAAATTATCGAGAGCAAAGTGATGTTTTCTGAAGTTATTAAGGTTAAAGCTAAATCAATCTTGGTCGATCTTTCCCATCTCTCAATTCGTGACATTCTCAAGCATCAGGAAATTGGCTATTTCTGGATTGGATCGATGCTACCAATTATCATTCTCGTGACGATGATTGCTGAGTCTCAAATTGTCAAAGAATTTATTTACTTTAATTTTTAGTTGGATTTTACCTGTTTAAATTGCGATGAAAATAACTAGATTGATGATGTTAATCGGGCTAGGATGTGTGTCTACTATTCTCGTCCTAGAACTGTTTTTTCGACTGCTACCTGTAACGACTGGATTTAGATTTCAAGCAACGAGCCAGTCTGAGCTAGTCCTGAGAGCGACACTACCAGTTGTCAAGCATTCCCTAGACTGGAAATTTCATAAGGCTCAAACCCGGAAGGTAAATAACTATGGATTTTCGGATGATGTAGACTATGCACCAAATGCACATCCAGTTGTAGCGATCGGTGATAGCTATGTCCAAAGTTTAATGTTACCTTATTGTGAGACTTTACCTGGTCAATTAGGTACTTTACTCCAGAAGAAAAATTTGCCTGTCTATTCTCTGGGTGTGCCCGGATATTCCCTCGCTGGTTATATTGGTAGTGCAGAATTCGCCAGCAAAAATTTTCAGCCTCAGTTATTTCTCTTCCTCCTAACGAAGGAAGATATTACTGATAGTTTATTGACTAAAACTGCCGGATCGTATTTTTTAGATTCACAAGATTTATCACTCAAATTCGATCCAGCTAAACCCAATCCCGTTAATCAGGTCTTAATTAAATCAGCACTGATGCGATATCTAAATCTGCATCTGCAATTTAATCCTACCTCCTTGATCTCACAATTCACTGGTCGTCAAAAAACTAACACAGTTACAAAATCACCAGATCTAACTCAAGTATCTAATCGACTGTTAGATTACCTCGAACAGAAGTCAACTGCTCGATCCTACAATACCATTTTTATCATTGATACCGATCGGGATAAAATTTATCAGAATCAGCCACAGCCTCAGACAGCACCAGACAATCAACTATCAGTTTTTGCTCAAATCGCTCAGTCAAGAGGCTATCGAACTATCGATACTTTACCTTTATTTAGTAGTCAATATCAGCAAAATCGCCGCAGACTGGATTTTAAACCGATCGATATGCATTGGAATAGTACTGCCCATCAAATAGTTGCCAAAGAGATTTATCCAGTAATTAA
This sequence comes from Chamaesiphon sp., assembly GCA_041738715.1. GTDB lineage: Bacteria > Cyanobacteriota > Cyanobacteriia > Cyanobacteriales > Chamaesiphonaceae > Chamaesiphon. Next base: position 22,992 of record JBGSPI010000101.1, on the reverse strand, counting down.
AACTAAGTTAAGTGAAATAGCATCACGAAGTTCTGAAGATAATATCAGATAAGATTGAATAGGTATGCCTGTTTGTCGATCAAATATTTTGATGATCTAGATCACAATCGATCGGGTAAATGAATGTTTTTATGTCTATCTATAGACAAAATAAAAGTACAATCAGCAATAAATATGAATTAATTCCCTTGGCAAGATATGAAATTAAGACTTAATACTCATGTATATTACCAAACGGACTTTTATCATGGGTACCAGGGGGCATCTAAATATTTCTAAAATTACTCTTTGATTAATAGTAGTTTTGGTAATTTGTCAACAAATAGACCATTCATATTGATGAATTTTTCAGTTATGACAATCGATCTTAATCGATCAAAAAATTTGTTGACTTCAGTTTTCATAAATGACTATTTATTTGAATAATCTCAGAAAATGTTTAGATCGATTAGGCTGATTGGGCTAGGAGTTGTCAGCACAATTATCCTCCTGGAACTAATTTTTCAGATGCTCCCTGTCACAACAGGATTTGATTATCAAAATACTGCACAAGCCGATCCAGTTTTGCGATCGAAAGTACCATTTACAAGACATTCCCTAGACTGGAAATTCCATCAGGCTCAAACACGGAAGGTCAATAATTATGGTTTTCCTGACGACATTGACTATGCACCCAATAGTAAACCTATTGCAGTGATTGGCGATAGCTACGTCCAAAGCTTAATGCTCCCTTACGCTGATACCTTACAAGGTCAACTTCATACTTTACTCAAGCAATCAAATCTCAATCACCCGGTTTATTCTTTTGGCGTTCCTGGTTACTCACTGGCTAGTTATATCGGTAGTGCTGAATTTGCCAGCAAAACTTTCCAACCTCAACTATTTGTCTTTTTGCTCACCGAGGAAGATATTACTAGCAGTTTAGCGACCAAAACGGGTGGTTCTTATTTTCTGAATCCCCATGACTGGAAAATCGAGTTCAGACCCACCAAACCAAGTCGCATCAGTCAAGTAATCCTCAAATCTGCGCTCGTCCGCTATCTAATTTTTCACCTGCAAATCAAGCCACCAGAACCTGTCGCCACAGGAACTAAGACAGACTCCATCGATGTCAATCGTCTCTCTCATCGACTCTTAGACTATTTAGAGCAAAGATCGATGGTTCGGCCCGAAAATACTATTTTTATTATTGACTGCGATCGCGATAAAATTTATCAACGTCAGCCACAACCGCAGACAGCACCAGCAAATCAACTATCACTTTTTGCCCAAATTGCCCACAACAGAGGTTATAGTATCATCGATACCTTACCCCTATTTACCCGTCAGTACCAACAGTCCAATCGGCGACTAGATTTTAAACCCCTTGATATCCACTGGAATAGTGCCACGCACCAACTAGTTGCTAAAACGGTCTATCCCATGATTAGCAACAAATTAGCTCTGAGGACGACACAAGAGGCTCATCTGAATTCGCCCTAGTCCAAACAGACATTCACACCAAAGCAACGTCTCTACAAATCATCAATCCACTGTAAAGACGTGCTCAGGAAATGTCTGGTTAATTAGAGATTGTCAATTTGTTTGCGTAACGCTTCTAGCTCTTGGTCTTGGGGACTCATCGGTGTCTGGTCGGCAATTGGGGGAGTGGTGGGAGCCGCAGTTGGTGATACTACCCCTTGAGGTAGAGCCGCTGTAGGTTTACTGCCACTGAGCATGGCTTTCATTTGCTCAAGTTCATCATCAACATCGCTACCTGCTTCTAGAGCAGCAAATTTGCTCTCTAGGTCAACGCCAGTTAGTTCTGCCGCAGCTTGAGCCTTAGCTTCCCCAATGAGAACTTTCTCTTCCATCCGTTCAAAGGCAGCCATTGCACTGTTAGTCCCAATCCGACCAACTGCACTTTGCAGTTGTTCCTGTGCCTTGGCAGCTTGGGAACGAGCTTTGAGCATATCTTTCTTAGTTTTCGCTTCCGAAATCTTGCTCTCAAGCTGAAGTAGACTCTTTTTCATCGTCTCTACTTGTCCCGCTTGCCCATCTAATTGAGCTTTGAGGGCACTAGCAGTTTCGCTATAGTTTTTCTTGCGGACTAGAGCTTCGCGGGCGAGATTTTCGTCCCCTTTTTGCAAGGCTAATTGTGCCTTGCTTTGCCAGCTATTTGCATCAGCCATAGCTTTGTTGTACTGCTGCTCAGTGCGCTTTTGGTTGGCAATGGCACTAGCGACGGCTTGGCGCAGTTGTACCAAGTCTTCCTGCATATCCATCACCGCCTGTTCCAGAATTTTCTCTGGATCTTCGGCTTTGCTCACCATATCATTCACATTTGCCCGCAGCAGTCTGCTCACCCGATCGAATAATCCCATATTACTATCCTCTTATCGTTGCTCTTATTAGCTTATGCTCAGTGACCTATTCATCATGATAACTTCTGGATCTGCCGATCGAACACTCCCTGTCCTCATCAAAACAATTCAATTAGCCAAAACCCAGCGTTACCGTATCAATCTGACTGCTAGTTTCCATCGGTTCATGCCTAGCGGTTACTACCTGCTGGAGTATTCGGTCGCGGCGACTGTCGGAGAGCCTGAAAATTACTAGGCAATAGAGATTTGAGTAGACTATCGGCTAGTTTTGGTTGCACCGTAGTAGCTGGTGGCACAATAGTTTGGGGATTAACGGGCGTAAAGGGAATCGCCATTGGGGTTGTGGTTGTCTGAGTGGCAACTGGATTGGCAATCGTACTCACGCGGCTAGTCGGTGCTGCTGTGGCTATTTTAACTGTGTTGAGTGTACTTAAATTCAACTCGGTGAATTCATTAGCGGCGAGATTCGGGCTTTGAATTATTTGTCCGAGGGAATTTGTCGTGGTTGATGCGATCGTCCCGACTTTCGGAGTAGTCAGTGGTGATAGGATTGTAGGATTGAGATAGGTATAGACTCCTGCTCCAGCAACCGCAAAAACAACCGCCGCCACCGAGCCGAGCTTGAGTGGTGTCGCCCACTGTCGTTTAGTCGGTGTTGGTGCTGTTTGCGTGGAATTATTGAAGGCATCCGGTGGAGTAGTAGCTCCTGCTTGAATCTGTCGTAGTAATTCCTGGGATGAGGCAATATATTCTTCCCTGAAAGGGGAAATTTGCCCACCCGGTGAATAGTTTAAATCGAGACTTTGATGGGGGACGGAGATATCTTCACTATAAATAGTTAGCGGCGGATAATTAACTGTTGTCATCGAGGCAAGACCATTCTCTGGCGTTGGCACTCCATCAATCACGATAAATCCACCTGACGGGGGAATCATCTCATATTCCTCTTCATCGATGGTGGTGCTGGAGATCGCTGGCTTGACGATTTCTGCGGTAAGTAGCCCCGATTCAGCATCATAATCAATCGACTGTTGTTCCCAAGTCTCTTCCCCTGGAGTCAATGATTGGGGGTTTGACTCCGGCTGTTCTATTTTGTGTCTAAATCTAGTCAGTTCATCATCCAAGTTGACATCTAGACAAGTGAGAGCTTGTTGCAAGGCGGGATTGAGAGGATTTGATTCAGGCTCGATGGTGGTCGCGCTATTGCCAGATGGGTTGTGGTTCATAACTCACTTTAAACACAGATATTTAGAAATGTCGATCGAAAGAACTGATAGATAGTAACTCTACTTTTAGATTACCCATTATCGCTGTTGCAATGTCATGCACTGTGGAGATTTCCCCCTACTAAACAGCGGAACAATTAGGTTTCAACAAAGACAATGAGTTATTTGGGTAGAAATGTTGTCGAATTTAATGGTTGCTGTGAAACTAAATATATGCCAAAACTTAGTGTTTCGCACAGAATATTAAAATTTAATCATTACTCACTCACCATCACTGACTTAATTTACTCATGGCAATGACACCGATCGCCAAAATTATGACAGATATCCAGCAGCAACCTGGCTGGGACGGGGTTCGGGATTGGGGACTAATTATTCAGGCATGGTCAGACTGTGTTTCGCCTGCTATTGCCAGCCGTAGCCGACCCAGATCGCTGTCTAGAGATATTCTCACCATTGCGACTCACAGTGCTAGTCTAGCCCATCAATTAACTTTTGGGCGACGGGCACTCTGTCAGCAGTTGAATGCCCGATTAACTCAGCCGATTGCTGATTTACGCTTTGCCCCGATTGGCTATACCCTAGCAGGAATGTCCACGGAGACAGAAGAGGAATATGTGTCTATAGACTCAGGCGAAATAGTAATTTGTTCCCACTGTAGTTGTCGTTGCCGTCAGGGGGAATTATTGCGCTGGGGTGTGTGCCAGTTTTGCGCGATCGATTTAGGCATCCTCGGTGGCAGACGCTTGCACTAACTTTTTGATAGATTGTGTAAATCTGCTGATATCCTGAATCTTTTTTTTACAGGAATAATGTCAAATATTGATTACCTATCGATTTTTGGTTTAGAATGATCCCCGATTGGTTTGAGTCAATTTATGACTATATTGATCGTTAATAAATTTACTCAGTAGATACACTGAACACACTAACAAATGTTGCTTTCCATAAACCGAATCTAAAGACAATATAAAATTCAAATTGGCTTGGGGATCGCTATAAGCCATGCGGGATATCTGTTTAATGTCACTTTCATCTAAATTGGCAACAGCCATAATAGTGAATAAGAGGGAATTAAATTTGGTACTCTCCCATCAGGTAACTCCACATGACTAACCAAAATTGTATGACTTCTGCCTGTCGCCACTGTCGGTTTTATCGACCAGAGGGGACTCAGGGAGGTGCATGTCAGCAACTGAATGTATCTGTTCAAAGTGACTGGAAAGCATGTCAGTTAGCTCTACCGGCATTTGCCACTACTTGGGACAATATTGAGGAACTAGCTCATCGAAAAGCACAAGTGTCACAAGTTATCTCTAGTAAACTCAATATTGTTGAACTAGAAATGGTTGCTATCCCCCTCGATGTTAATAATTAATGCGGATTATTCGAGTGGGCTTGCCCTCGCATCTCACTAAATGATAGGATTCAACCTCGATAATGATCCCTGATCCCCAGATCGCAGTTGGTAGTTACCAATGACAGAACCGATCTCCTCAATTACTTTACCAGCAGCTACAGATGCACTCAAAGAAGGTGTGTGGCTCCAATCATCTCTACAAGAATGGCTCGATCGAGAATTTATTCCTGAAGATATTAATTCAACTATTGCCAGTCGTGCCGCCCAAATCTATACCCGCCAGCGGATGGAAGGCGAAAATGATTTGGGATCTCTCGTCATTGCCATCGTTACGGAGATGCAGGCATTCAATTTTCAAGAAAGCTTTTTTGGTGAATTTACCGTTGCTAATGCTGTCAGTGACCTGATTTTGGATAGCTTGGGCATCGACAATCGCTGTTGTGGGAATTAGGGTCGGAATAGGGGGATAGACGATAGTGAACTTCCCAGCCACTCGTCCACCCATCTACTATCCATTTACCAACTAGATTTAACTACGCCAGGGAGTAAACCTTGGTGTGCCCATTCGCGGAGAACGTTACGGGAGAGACCGAAATCACGGTAGTACCCACGAGGACGACCTGTCACCCAACAACGGTTGTGTAAGCGAGTAGGTGCGCTGTTGCGGGGTAGTTGTTGAATTTTACGGTGGATTGCAAATCTCGCTTGAGGTGTCGTTGCAGTTTTGAACTCCTCTAACAGAGCTTCGCGTTTCTCTGCATATTTTGCGACTAGTCGCTCGCGGTTTTTCTCCCGCTCGATCATGCCTTTCTTTGCCATGTGGATAAACTTCTCTAATTACAGAAACTCGATCGACTCTTGTGATAACGGCAGCGCATTACAAGAGTGCCAAACACTCTATCTTAAATCAGATAGAGAGATTTGTCTAGGTCAGAATAAAGTCTGGATCGGACATATCGCTACAAGTCATAGATCGATTGTCAAGCATTGGAAAAATAAATTAAAGTTGAAATAGGACGGTGATCCGCTGAACTCCAGCTTTCGTGTCATGACTGATGCTGATATTGGGCAGCCCAGACAGGAGAGTATCGCCCAGCAATTTCAGGAAAGATCGATCGCGGATTTGATTGGGGAGCAGTGAACTAATTGTCTGCCAGTTAGCATAGAGATAGCCAGTTTCTGTTGCTGCAATCAGATTTTCAGCCCGATGGTAACGTTCGCTATCCAGGATCGACTGTCGATCGATCGCTTTGAGGGTGCTATCCATCGCTTCGACGGAACTAGCCAAAATTGTGTACTTATCAGCAACGGTGGTGTGTGCGCCAGAAACTTGGGTGACTAGTTGAGTGACATCGGCAGTGGTATCTGTCACAAGTTTTGTCCAACCGATGACTTGTTTATCTTGCCAAGGAAGTACGCCGACAGTATAGCCTGCTTGACTAGCTAATTCGTCAAAATGCGCGATCGCCGCATCAACTTGTTCTGGCTGGGTCCGTTCGGCGATAAACGCCCAATCAGTAGCTGTCCGAGTGGGATTAGGTATGGCGGCCAAGGCGTATTCACCAGTTGCCCAACTAAAGATATCTTGAGTCAGATCGATCCCAATTTGGCGATCGAGAGCGGCTAAACTGCGATCGAGGAAAGTAACTAGCTGTTGATTTTGTGGGAGGAGATCGGTAAATTGCTGTTGCCAATGCGGCAAATCTAGTCCACCGAGCGCGATTGTACTCTGACGGGGGAGATAATTGAGGGTAGTAATTAAGCTGGTGGAGGTGGGGTTCGGAAGTGGATCTGTTGTTAAGATTTGTGCAGAAGTGGGATACAATGCGACATCAGCGATTAAGCCTTGACGATCGACCCCTAGATTTAGTCCAACTACATGATACTTATCGCCCGCTCCTTTGCCTAGCCACCGAGTTAATTGGGGCAAATGAGCATAACCTACGCCGATTTTATGGTGATTATTCGCCGCTAGCACGGTTTGGTAATCAGGAAGATCGAGAATACTTTGATTACTGGCTTGGAGATTATTAATTGCTTCGCGCAACACCTTGGGGTGATTGGCAAAGGCGACATATTTATTTCCTACCAGCGCACTAGCTAGGCGATCCCGTTTATTATAGGCAATCTTCACGCCTTGATAGGACTCAAACTTTAATCGTTGCTGGGTGGCTTGTCGATCCCACCAAGCTTGAATTTTTTGGTTACTAACCTTGGGCTGGCGACTACTAAAAACGGCAAGATACCCAGGTTGAGAGCCATTTTGGGGCAACCTGTCGAAATCTAGCTCCGTAATGGCAAAGGTCATATCATCGCCTAGCCAGGGGGCAATTTCCCGATGATAGTTTAAGTGTAAGCGATCGGCTAACTGGTTCTTTAAATCTCGAATTGCCCGTTCTGTCTCGCGTTGGCGATCCGCAGGTGTGGCTAATCGATCTAAATTAGCTAAGTCATCGAGATTGGCTAAGAGTGAAATTACCGCTGGGGCTTTTTTTGCCACAAATACTGCGGTTGCGGGTGGCTGGGTGACAGTTCGCCGTAATAGTAATAGCGAGCGATGCTCGTTAATCCAGCCGTAGGCACTCATCCCCACAATTAGTAAGGCTATAATCCCAACGATGATGGCAATAGTTAGCGATCGCAACTTCATCAGTTTTAGCCCTAGATCCGTTACTCATCAACAATTATCCTACCATTTGACGGTTATCTCCGCACGATCTCCTTTCGGGGGGACGGGGGGACTGGGGGGACTGGGGGATCTATGGGTTTGAAAAAGAGCAAATCATCCATCAATTCAGCAACGCCCCCAGATCTGACGATCGCTTATGATGATAAGTCGGATAACATAAATTGTCAGCACACTTCTTCCCGCCTGGAATAATTGTAACCGTGGAACAACCGAAACTTTCTCCTTACCTCGCAAAGTTCGCTAAATTCTAGTGACAGTCAGACGATAAGTTTTCGATCGAAACTGAAACTTAATTTAGTCAAAATCATTCATTACTTATAAATAAGCGATCGATTTGCCAATCGTCGCATATATCCTGATATTTTGAGAATTATCGAGCTATTTGCCGGATTTTTTGCTTTGGATCTTTGTGCCTGAAAATTAATCACCCCATTTTGAAGTTTGAATTGGTAGAAAATGCTCACTCTCGCGCCACAATCTAGCTATCCTACATTACAACATCCCGATCGCCATGTTTGGGACTTTTGGTATTATTTCGATCCAGAATCTGGAATTTTTCATTTATTTTATTTGAATGCAGATCGAGCTTTAGTTGGTGAAGAGCAACATCATTTCAGTGCTCAGGTCGGGTATGCCACTACTCAAGACTTTTTGACGATCGATTGGGGATGCGATCGCGTATTAGGTGCCAATCCTGATGGCTGGGATAATACGGCGATTTGGAGCGGTGATATTATCAAAATCAATGGTGGTTTTTTGATGTTTTATACATCCAGAAATCAAGCAACAGATGATGGCATGACACAGAATATTGGTGTGGCATTTACCCATCATCTTGATACTTTTGATCGCTGGTTTCGGATTCCGAATATTCGGATTCAACCCCAATCACCTTATGAACTTCGCCATGTTCCAGACGATACCACCATCCATGCTTGGCGCGATCCCTTTTTATTCCGCCATCAGTCACAGATCTATATGCTGATATCAGCCAAAGATCCGACTAAACCACTAGGCAAAAAAGGTGCCGTAGCTCTGCTTAAGGCAAAGAATAATAGCTTCGATCAATGGGAATATCTACCACCTATTTCGCAACCAGGCTACTATGCAGAAATGGAAGTACCCCAGTTATATAAATCTGGCGATTTATATGCTCTGCTATACAGTTCCTGGGCAAAAAATGACTTTGCACCATTAACTCAACAATCTGGTGGCTTACACGGCTTTCTCTCTAGCTCTCCGTTTAACTTTCCTGCGCTCAATCCTCAAGTATATTTGCCAGAAGTAGCTAATCTTTATGCTTGTCGAGTTATTCCCGAATTAAACGGAGAAATTGTCGGCTTTGACACTAAAACTGGTGGCATCCGGCGCAGTGGGGTCATGACTAGTTTACAACATGTCGATCGAGATTTTAGCAGCTATTCGATCGACATCTAGTCGTAAGTGAAGAATTGAGCGATTTAGTCCCCTCGCTTTGGTTGGATTATGGATCGACTCTTTTCCCTTAATTAATTCCCAACTATCGACATCCATAGAGTCACTAGCAGACATAGACTAGCTAAATGTTGGGGAATTAGGGATCTAATTGAGCGTTTAGCAATTTTCTGGGTTAGGAAAATCGTCACTAATAATGCGACAATCAAAGTTATTCCTTGCAAAAAGGCGATCGCGGCTGGATGGGCAATTAAAGTTGGTAAATTTTCCCCATTTCTGCCAAATGTGGCGAACATGACGGGAAGAATTTGACCACCTTCTGTTAAACCTAATTTAAAATAATGAGCTAAACTTCCACCCAGAATTAGGGGTAGATATCCATAAGCCAGATCGATGAATGGTAATGGTTTGGAATTTTTAAAGGGGATGAATTCTAGTTTTCCCAAGTGGTAGAGTACCTGCATCAACAAATATGCTAAACCTGGAATAAATACGGGAACAATAATTGTGGCGATCGATAGTCCTAAATGTGGCAGAAACTGAGTTAAATCTACATCTAAATTCAGCAAGTGATTGATTTCCGGTAAACGGTGGAGATAAACCCCACCAAGCAACAGAAATAATAAAGCCACTTCATAACCATGTGAAATATGAGTTGTCCACAATTCAATTCCTGGCGGACGGAGATTTAATTCTACTGATCGATGGGGACAAGCTTTGAGACAAGTCATGCACAAGACACAATCTTTATTATCAGTTAATTGGGCGGGATGGGAATAAACCGGACAGCCATTAGTAGTTAAACCTTCGCCAAAACCTGCTCCACCTTTGTAACAGTGATAAGTCGTACATTCGGCGGCACAAGTACCTTGCTGGGCGCGTAATTCGACGATCGAGAGTTTGGCAAATAGACCATTCATCCCCCCGATCGGGCAAAGATAACGACACCAAAATCTACGTTCAAATATCAGTGAAAAAATGACTGCTCCAGCGGTAATTAGTAATAGCAACCAGCTAGATAGATAAGCCGTATTTTCTAGATGCCACAGTTCTTCCCAGAGAAAGATGAGAAAAAATAAGCCAAAGAGAAACCAGCCACCCCACTTTTCGGCAAATTCACGCGGCCATTTTTTGAGAGTGCGCGGCCAAATTTTGAGTGACAGCTTTTGAACTATTTCTCCATAGATCATAAATGGGCAAAAAGCACACCACAATCGACCAATAATTGGGAATAGTAGGAGAATTAATGGCCACCACCATGCCCAAAATAAATTGAGCGCAAAGTTATGTTGACGATCTTGGGGGGCAATGAATAAAATTGTGACTACAAGTGGAAATACCCAAGCAGTAAACCCATAGTTGATTCGATCAGGATACCAATCACTCCGTAATAATTGCCGCAGCCACGGATAAGCATTTAATAGATTTAATCGAAATAATTGCTTCTTTGTACCCTGTGCCCAAAACACTTCCTCTGTCAACAGATTACTACCCTGTGCTTGGACTAATGCTCGATCAACCATCCCTTGAAGTTCTTGTAAATTTCCCGGAAAATCATAGGCTTGCAACCGGCGAATTGCTTCCGGTGTCACCTGCGGTTTGGGTATTTTTTTCTGGCGACAAATGATATTAATATAATAATTAACCTGCGCCTCTAAATCGGCTTTCCGCACCCGCAATCCAGGGACTTTGATCTTCTGCCTCACCACCTTACTTAACGTGGGTTGAGTGCTCTCTGAGATGAGAATTAGCCGCACATTACTAGAACGAGCCGGGGGTAAAACTTGTCCCGATCTAGCTACGGGAGTATAAGTGCCTGTAGTTAATAATTTCTCGATCTGCGGCACTAATTCTGGTGGTAATTTCTGGACATCATTCAAAACTAATGTGCCCTCACCCAACCATTCGAGCAATCCAGGTTTACCACCTAATCGCCCGAATAGTTCCGATCCAGTGGCGGTAATTAGGGCACTTTTTAAGTTAATAATCGGTTGCTGACGACGGAGAGAACCAAAATGAATCAGCGCAGCAATATTATCTTTTTCTAGTCCTGGTTCGCCCGAAATTAAGACGGGAAGATCGTCATGGGCGGCGGCATGAATTTGTTGGCGCAACTTCATCGCATAGCGACTACTGCCGATAATACCCCGCTTGGCTTGGGGGATCAGATAGGGACGGAGTGCGGCTTGTCTGTCGCGCTCGTAGGCAATTTCACCCTCAAGTTGTTCTAACTTAGTGGTTAGCCTTTCGGTATATGCTGTGCTAATCTGTGGGTACCTTGTAACTAAATCCTGCCATCGATCGATAGAAATCGTCTGAAACTGGCATTCCGTCAGGGCAATCACTCGACTATCTGTGGGTTGAGATCGCTGCAATGCGGATAAATTAACCACGGCTCCAGGTAGTAAACCACTCGCCCACATCAACCCTGGTTGTTTCCGGCGATAACGCTCGGCTTGCCCAGATACCAAGATATACAGATGAGTAACGGGAGTATCTTCGATCGTCAATTTTTGTCCTGGGGGAACTACCAACAGGGTTAATTCACCCGCGATCGATGTTAGGATATCACGTGGTAACATCCCTAGCTCGGTAGCTGATGCCAACCAGTTGACTAATTTTTCGTCAGACATGCTAGGGAGATAATAAAGATTTTTGATGTTATTGGCTGGAGAATTTAGCAACCATGTTCCACATGCAGGAGACGGTTGAGTTGTTCTTTGCCATTCGGACTAATCACTTGCAAGCGGATGACATCAGGATCGCTAGGTTGCCAAGTAATCCGATAGCGAGTGCCCGCATTATTCCAGGTATAGATGCGTCTGTTTTTATTGCCACTAACACTGGCACCTGCTAATTTTAAACCTTTTCCGGTCTGATTGTTCGTGCCCTGATAATGGTAACTGCCATCTTTAAATTCTAACAATACACCCCAGTCTCGATCCAGATAAAATCCTGTCGGTTGTTTCGGTGCAGCCATTACACTCTTCGGTGTCATAGTGAACGCAATCCCTGGTGTCGAAATACCGATTAAAATAGCGCAAGCAAGAGTTCCAAGTTTCACGATCGTCAATCCCGATAGAATGTAATGATATATACACTCGCACTCACTCTAATTTCGGATTGCTATCGATAATTTGCGTTGCTAATTTAAGGTACGATCAAAATAAATTAACCCATCTCAACTCCAAAATTATGGCCGATCCCATTACTCCAGCAATTAGCGATCGCATCTGCAAGCACATGAATGAAGATCATGCTGAGGCAGTTCTCACCTATGCACAGGTCTATGGTAAATCGCCAACGGCTCAAGCTGCATCCATGCAGGCGATCGATCCGCTCGGCATGGATTTGACAGCCCAAGTTGAGGGTGAAAGTGTGCAGCTGCGAGTCCTGTTCGATCGAGAACTGACTGACTCCGAAGATGCTCACCAAACCCTGATTGCGATGATCCGCCAAGCAAGAACACTGTCTACCTAAGTTGTGCTGGCAATCGATCCTAAATTTAGGATTTGTGATCAAAGATGAAAATACAAGTCAAAGTTAAGCCAAATTCTCGTCATCAATCGATCGTCGAATTGAGTGATGGTGGGTTACTCGCCTCCCTCAAGTCACCGCCGATCGATGGCAAGGCTAATGCTGAACTAATTAAATTACTTGCTGAAAAATTTGAGGTGCCTAAGTCTTATATTACGATTAAATCTGGTCTATCCGCTAAGATTAAGCTGATTGAAATAAATCTAGATTAAATCATCATCAAGCTAAAGATAACCCCGGCTATCGATCGAAAGTTCCACCTACCATTTTTTATAAGGCAAGAACTTTCCATTCATTGTCACCTGCACCCGATCGCCTTTCGGATCTTCGACTTTCTCAATATCTAAGGTGAAATCGATCGCACTCATAATTCCATCCCCAAATTTTTCGTGAATAATTTCCTTGATCGGATAACCATATACTTGGATGATTTCGTAAAACCGATAAATTAATGGATCGGTGGGCACGATTGGGCCTAGACCTTTGCTCGGATAGGCGGTCATTGCTAGTACCACATCCTCCCCCAATCCGAGCGCGTCAGCTAACTTCTGCGCTTCCTCGATCGAGGTGCTATTTTGACCGTAGAACAGAGATGCAATCCAGACTTCATCATGTCCCAATAGTTGTTCGAGATCGCTAAAGCTTAAACCTTTAGCTTTTTTGGCAGCTAATAATGTATGTGTAAATGCTGGGAATTCTACTGTCATAAATTTGATTTTACTGAATTGAATAAGACCTACCGCGCCATTGTTTGGGGATTTGCCAAGCTGAAAGAAATATTCTCAAAACTGCGAGGGGGTCGGCTAATGGTGAGAGCCAAAATAACCAGGCAGCAGAACTCTGACGAGAACGATCGTAAGAAGGATAAATTGCTAACAATAAGGCACAGCGAATCGCTAATAAAAACAAGTTTAAATCGATCGCCAACCTTAAAGTTAGCAGCGAAGATTCCCCGCCAAAATACCCCCACAAAATCAGGATTAGCGGTAGCGGTAACGCTTGTGTCAAAAATAATAACCCTAAATCCCCCCACAATTGAGTAGCCGTAGCTGCATCTTTGAGATCGATCGATCTACCCCATTCCCGCCAAGTTTCCATCAGCCCCACATACATCCGCACGCGAATCACCTTGGCACCATCCAGAAAACCCACCTTAAAGCCTTGCTGGGCAGCATTTCTCGCTAGAGTGACATCATCACAAAAAGAGCTTGCCGCACTAGTATAACCACCTAATTGGGCTAATACCGATCGCCGACAGAGGAAACACTGACCATTTGCCATCACTCGATCTGCGGCTTGATTCCGCACGCCAGCGGAGTCAAATCGATACAGCAACGTCATCAATAAGGCAGGTTGAAACCACCATTCGCCTGGATAGTTGAGGATAAATTGTGGTGAGAGGGAAACTAGATCGTAATCTTCCTCCGTCGCCGCAGCCAGTAAACTGGCGACTAATCCAGGTTGTGGCTCCGTATCCGCATCAATGCCCAAAATCCATTCACTGCGAGGGGAACTAGCTAGAAACCCATAATGCAACGCCCAGGGACGACCCACCCAACCGGATGGCAAAGGATCGTCGGTGATCAGCCTAAAGCGGGGATCGGTTGTCGCCATCGCCTGGACTCGATCGCGTGTACCATCTTGAGAATTACTATCCACGATCAGAATTTCCCGCACTTCATAACTCTGCCGACTCAATCCTGCCAAACAAGGCGCAATTCGAGCGACCTCATTCAGCGTTGGGACAACCACACTCACCGAGCCTAGTTGACTCGGGGTCGTCGGTTGCGGTTCTAGGGGTGGACGGCGAACCGCCCCTTTGACTAGCCGCGATAGCAGAATTAAAGTTGCTACTCCCTGACACAGCAGTAGTCCCAATGACAAGGCACCCAATATTTGCATAGTATATTTATCTGTTGGATTGCCAAGGATTGAGGATTAATTAACTTCTGGATTCAAAGCTGCTGTGATCGGCTCGATCGATTGAGCCGTTGCTAGTTGATAAAATACCAATAGCGGCGCAATCCCTAGAATTAGCCCTAACAACACTGGAATATAAATCCCCGCCGCCAAACTCATAATCATCGCAAAGGCAAAATTACTCAGATAAATTGCCAAAGGTAGTCCCAGTCCACTAGCTGTCAATTTCAGGGGTTTTGCTTGCCAGATCAATGTTGCTACTGTCATAAAGACTACTCCGGTGCCAAACCACCCCGCAAAGTTTTGATAGGGCATTCCAAAGAAGGCTCCCGGCTGCTCCCAAACCCAAAATGGCAGAGATGTCTGACTCATGGCTGGATCGAGGACAAAATCCCACGAAGTCAATAAGAGTGAGCCAAAGGCGATCGCTCCAAGATATTTTAATGCTTGAGGGATAGCTCTAGTTTGTAGTCCAGCTAGGGCAATCACATAGGCACTAAAACCGAGATAAAACCAGGATAGGGGAATTGTGAATGGCACTAATCCAGCAATTTTGTAACCCAATCCGCTGAGATAACGATAGTGCCCAAATGGAAATCCGGTGCTAGTACCCAATAACTCACTGCCTAAAGATAGTCCAATTGCCGGAATCATGAATCCCAGGCAATGCCATAATCCGAGTGTTCGATAAGCATAGACAGACACTGCTGCCATGCCCAAGAGCATATAAATTACGCCTCCACTTGCCATCGATAAGGGTAAAGCTGACTTACCGATGTCTGGTAACATGGCAATTAAATCGGGATTCGGCAGTACTAGTAGTATTCCAGCTAACCCGAATCCCATTGATAGGACATGTCCCATCAGCAAAGTTTGCTCGATCCGTATAAGTTTTTCCATTAACATCCTGCGGTAGAATTCTAGCTCTAGTTCATAGTTTACAAATCTTTACTAAGTAAGATAAAGTAATACACTAAAAATCCCCTTACCTGTTTGGTTAGGGGTTAGGACTGAGGGAATATTTAGTTGCCAATCGGCGGAACTTCAACTGGAATTGGGACATTCGGTGACAACCAACCAGCACTGAGAATGATTGTGAGTGTCATAAAGACGAGAAACAGTCCCCAAGTAATTCGGTTAAGGTTGCTTTCGGCACTTTTAGTACTGCTGAATAATTGGGCTTGACCGCCAATTCCCCCAATCCCATCACCCTTGGGGCTGTGGAGTAAGACCATTGCGGTTAAGCCAAAGGCCGATACACACCACATAATTTCAATAACGGTAATAATATTCATCGATCGATTTCAAATTTTGATTATCTTAGCTGTATTGTATCTCGATCGAGTTGAGGAGATCTCGACAAAGCATCCATCCGCGCACCCTACACACCGACGCGCATAGGAGATCGAGCGGGCTGAATTTCGATCCGTGTTGGCACAAACATCGATTTACCAGTCATTTCCGCAGGTTGGGGAATCTGAAGAATTTCTAGAATTGTTGGAGCTAAATCTGCTAATCTACCATCTGTACGGAGGCTGACATCGTTACCATGCCCGGGGATTGAACGGCGTTCGCCCTCGACCAGGATAAATGGTACTTGACTGGTTGTGTGCGCTGTCCAGGGATTACCAGCCTCATCGCACATGTATTCAGCATTTCCATGATCGGCGGTGATAATTGTTGTACCGCCGACTTTCCCCACGCCTTCTAACAGTTTCCCGATACAAGCATCAACAGTTTCGATCGCTTGAATGGTAGGAGCCATTTTCCCGGTATGTCCCACCATGTCGGGGTTGGCATAGTTGACGACAATTAGGGAATAGATCTGTTTACTGATGGCGGTAAGGACGGTATTAGTTACGGCCATCGCCGACATGGCTGGGGCGCGATCGTATGTAGTCACCATTGGACTGGGAATTAGCTCTCGATCTTCGCCGGGGAGAGGTTCCTCTCGTCCGCCGTTGAAGAAATAGGTAACGTGAGCGTATTTTTCTGTTTCGGCTACGCGGAATTGTTGTAACCCTTGGTCGGCAATCACTTCACCCAGGAGATTTTGTAACTGTTGTGGGGTAAAGGCAACCAGGACAGCTAATGTGGGGTCGTATTGGGTAAAGGTGGCAAAGGTCAGCGGGGTAATTTGGGGACGGATAAACCCAGTGAAATTTGGATTCACAAAGGCACTGGTAAGCTGCCTAGACCGATCAGGACGGAAGTTAAAGAAAATTACCCCATCGCCAGCTTCGATCGCACCTGGAGCGATTCTCGTCGGGCTGATGAACTCGTCTGTTTTGTCCTCAGCATAGCTAGCTTGAAGTACGGCTGTGGCGGTTTGACCTGTCCCTTCCCCCACTTCGGTCATCACATCGTAAGCTAGTTTGACTCGATCCCATCGATTGTCTCGATCGAGTGCGTAGTACCTACCACTGACTGTGACAATTTTACCAACACCAATCTCCGCGATCGCTGCCTCGATTTTTTCGACGGTGAGTAATCCATCTCTCGGATCGGTATCTCGACCATCGGTAATGACATGAAGGCAGACTTCATTAATATTTTGGGATTTTGCCAGTCTTAATAAACCAATTAAGTGATCTACATGGGAGTGGACACCACCATCGGAACACAGACCCAGAATGTGCAGCTTACTCTGATTTTGGCGGATATCCTCACAAACTTTCACTAAAGCTGGATTTTCTAAGATACTACCATCAGCAACAGCATCGGAGATTCTTACTAACTCTTGTGGCACAACTCTTCCGGCACCAATATTTAGATGCCCAACTTCCGAATTACCCATTTGTCCATCGGGTAATCCGACGGCTCTGCCAGATGTATCGATCAAAGTATGCGGATAAACTGCCCAAAGACTATCAATATTTGGTGTTTTCGCCTGAGCAATCGCATTGCCTGCGATATCTGGGCGATATCCCCAACCATCTAAAATTACCAGCACCACCGGAGCTACAGGTGCTTGCGCCATATTATTCTTCACCTTGTGTTGTTGAGAATGAAGCCACCGCCATCATAACAGGGAGTAGGGGATGAGGGATAGTGGATAGGTAGTAAAGATAAATATCTCTACCTTAACCTTGAAAGCTTGCTTGCGTTCCTGTTGCGCTAAACTTGTGCCAGCACGACCAGAACTATCCCCATTCCCTATTCCCTAAATTAAACGCTAACAGCAACTTTGGGTGCTGGATATACACCTTTAGCATATTTGACAGCGAAATCTTCCAATGATACTGGTTTGATTTTGCTACCTTGACCAGCACACCAGAAAGCATTGTAACGTTCGGCACATACTTTCTGCATGTACTTAATCGATGGCTTCATGAAGTGGCGGGGGTCAAATTCTTCCGGTTTAGCAGCTAGGGCTTCCCGTACAGCAGCAGTAATCGCGAGGCGGTTGTCGGTGTCGATGTTGACTTTCCGTACACCACACTTGATCCCTTTTTGGATTTCTTCCAAAGGTACACCGTAAGTTTCGGGGATTTTACCACCGTACTTGTTGATCAGTGCGAGTAAATCTTCTGGGACAGAAGAAGAACCGTGCATGACTAGGTGAGTGTTGGGGAGTTTGTTGTGGATTTCTTCAATCCGGCTGATGGCTAAAATTTCCCCAGTTGGTTTGCGGGTAAATTTGTAAGCACCGTGGCTAGTGCCGATGGCGACAGCCAGGGCATCTACACCTGTAGCTTCAACGAATTGGACGGCTTCATCGGGGTCGGTTAACAGTTGGTCATGGGACAGCGCACCTTCAAATCCATGTCCGTCTTCAGCTTCACCCATTCCAGTTTCCAGGGAACCTAGACAACCGAGTTCGCCTTCAACACTCACGCCAATCGAGTGAGCTACTTCTACTACGCGACGAGTAACATTGACATTGTACTCAAAGCTAGCTGGAGTCTTGGCATCAGCTTCCAAGGAACCATCCATCATGACGCTGGTGAAGCCTTGTTTCATGGCTGAATAGCAAGTTGCTTCGCTGTTACCATGATCTTGGTGCATGGCAATGGGAATATTTGGATAGGTTTCCACTGCGGCGAGAACTAGGTGGCGCAAGAATGCTTCACCAGCATAGTTCCGCGCACCACGAGATGCTTGGAGAATTACTGGACTATCGGTTTCTTGGGCAGCCAGCATAATTGCTTGGATCTGCTCCATATTATTAACGTTATAAGCTGGGATGCCATAACTGTTTTCAGCAGCATGATCCAGCAGAAGGCGCAGCGGTACTAGTGCCATTAGAAATTCCTCTTATATGTATGTCTCAATCTTTAAATGATGCGATCGACGATCGAACATCAATTTACGATTCTTAATCTAGTGATACTTTACCAAAGATCTGTTAGCTATGAACAGTTATTTCCTGAATCAGACCTCTTCGCTCTGTTCTTTAGCTGGTGAAGCGACTATTGCCCAAAAAATGATAGACACGGGAATCGGTCGTTCGACTACTGACCCCATTTCAGATTGGTTGATGATATTAATTTAATGGGACGCCCGAGGGTCGAACTCGGGGCCAATCGGTTAAAAGCCGAATGCTCTACCACTGAGCTAGCGTCCCAACTGTGCTGAAAAATCAGACTTTCCCAATATAGCACAGCTAAATCGACTTTGGCAATACCCTAAATATCAAATTTGGCAACGAATGACACTTGGGTCGTCAATGTCTCTCCAGGCGCGATATGAAGTAGATCGATCCCAGTATTGAGACTATTGCGCGGGCCAGTCCACGGTTCTAGACAGTAGAAATCTTTACCCTGAACCGTCCAAAATACCATGTTGTGATATTCGGCTGCTTGGGTCATCGTGAGGGTTAAGTTTTGGTGGGTGTCGGTGACAATAGCGGTATTTCCAGTCAAGCTAGTAAAGGCAGCATCAATTTCAGCTTGGCTAAAATCAAACTTGCCAGCAAAGGGGTGAATAGCTTGGGTTTGTTTTTCTTGGTAGCTGGGGGATGGAATCTCGACTGTGAGACTATCTTTAGCTGGAGCTAAAAAGTAGGGATGTAAGCCAGTACTAAATGGCATGGGAACAGCGGAATTATTCGTATAGCTTTGATCGATGACCAATTCGCCCCCACGCAGACGATAGGTAAAGCTGACGCTAAAGTCAAATGGATATACTTGGCGGGTTGCATCATTGCTGTCTAGGCAAATTGTTAGACTGGCGGCTGTGTCGGTGGACTGACTGGTAACACTCCAGGGTAGATTGCGGGCAAATCCATGTTGAATGAGCTTGTACTCAACACCGTCAACAGTGTAACGATCGTCTGGTAAATTACCGCAAATCGGAAACAAAATCGGGATGCCCCCGCGCACGCTCAAGCTAGGATCTTGAAACCGCTCGGCATCTAGATACATTAACTCTCTGCCGCCTACCTGCCAACTAGTGGCAATTCCGCCTCGATCGGGGAAAATAGTCAAGGAACTTTGAGTATCTGTATCTTTCAATACATAAATAGGCTCGGTTTGAGGCTGCTGGGTAACGGTAAACATAATCTAGGGTAGTCAATGGGTGGATTGCCGATAACAAATTACCAATTACTCATCACCAAGGAAACAAGCAAGCGGGTATTATAGTTATATAGGCTACACTATCGTTGTCTCAGGATGACTATCGATCAAGTGAAGTTCACGAGATCGACCACAACACCACTGACAGTTAGGGCAAATTTGATATCTATGTCAATGGGGCGCAAATGATATAATGCGATCGATAGCCTTGGATTAATGCAATAATTCAGTTAGGTATATGTCACAACCAAAGATTTTGGTCTTGGAAACTATGAGTCTGTTACCCTTTGGGGGAAAATAAAAGCCAGAGAAACTCAGGAGTTTTCGACGCTATCCTCAATTGTCTTGAGGTATCGCCAGTTGAGAACTTTGCGGGTGGATCGTTCACATTACTCAACTGAACAGATCCCTTGTTGTTAATTTTGGGAAAGCTAATCTAGTTACGATCTTTCAAACCAAGTCCCCGATCTAGATTGCCAGTTCCACCGCCAGATTTATTTGTTTAGGAGAGTTCAGCCATGCTACACCGCAAGATTTATCAACTGTGTGAAGATGGTCGTGAAGTGTGTATTTTCTTGCGAGATCAACAACGGTGGATCGAACGTGCGCGCATTACCGATATCGAAGGCGATTTAGTCACGATTCGCTATGAGACGGATGAAGAAGATGAAGTCTCCGCCTGGGAAGAAATGGTTCGCTTAGAGAGCATTGCATCGATCAGTCAAAAACTAGCCTCTGTCTATCGGGGGACTGTCGAACCACTAGTTTCTGATGATTGTCATGAGTTAGAGCAAATTCGCCCGACCACCACTCCGGAAGAATAACAACTCACGATTGAAACAACTCCCATTACCACTAGTGGGAGTTGTTTCGATCTATGCCTCCAGATGAAGTGCCGCCTGACAAATAGCCGAAGATTGAGATATATTTAGATCAATCGCTTGTGGGACTCTGGTGCGACTTCCGAAATCCACTGTTAATGGCCTTAACCAAGTCGTGCCGCCTTTCCCCATGCATCGATGCTATCCACCGAGACTGAGATTGTCGTGGACAAAAGTTATGCTAGCCGAGTTGAAGCGGTTGGTCGGGAAGATTTAGTCATGTTTATCAACGCTTGTCTGGCTTGTACGGGACAGCGAGAATTTTATGATGATAATTATGGGCAGCAAGTATCATTAGATTTCCTGCATGATTATATTTTAGGCAACTATCGACGGTTATATGCGCGGACATTAGCCGCTGGAATCAACCACTTCAATCAAATTCAAATTGTTCTCAAACTATTAGCCACAGGGCGACAAACTCCACCAGAATTTAGAGCGGAAGAGAATCGCTTAATTACTGCGACACTGCATAATTTACCACCCCATCGAGCTTGGAACCTACTCGTCCAAATTCGGCAACACCGGATCAATAATCGCCGCGCTAGAGCGATTGTCAAACACTATCTTGCCAGTCGATCGAATCTAGAGTTTAATGCAGTGAAATATCGATCGAAGCTACAAGCGATCGCTACACATAACCATCTGAAATTAGCTAGTGAGTTAAATGCTGTTCTATTTCGTCAATGGCAAAAATCTTTTACGACCGAACTATTCGAGCAATTTCGGCAAGCTCATTACAGTGCTAATGCGATCTATAATTTACCCTTTACTATTGCTGAAGGACTAGCCCAAAAACATCATATTCCTCGTGAAGTTTTTCTCGAACGGATCGCCGGACAAATGACTGTCAATGAACGGCTCAGATTACAAGATAGCAGCGAAAAAGCGGGTGTCTCGATCGAGATAAATCCACACCGTTTATCATTGACAAAACTAGCATTATACGTGCTTTCCTTGGGCATAGATACTCGACAACAACGGCGAGAGGAATTGCACCAAGCAATGCTTCAGAGTGCGAATGCCGTTCTTCGCCGCGCACCGATTAAATTAGGGCGAGTGGCGGCGATTCTCGATCGCAGTTATTCTACATCTGGTTCTGCCGAAAAACGCCGTCGCCCCTTGGGCATTGCCCTCGCTACCGATTATCTCCTCTCCATCGCCGCCACTGAATATCAGGCATTTTGGACGCTAGCTACGCCCGATCCCTTAATGGTCATACCGCGTGGACAAACAGATTTAGCTACTCCCTTACTAGCTGCACTAGCATGGGAGCCGGAATTACTCGCAATTGTTTCAGACGGTTGGGAAAACGATCCCCCCGGCGGGGTGAGCGAACTAGTGCGAGTCTATCGAGAGAAACTCGATCCCCTGGGTAAAGTAGCCATCATCCATTGCAATCCTGTCTTTAATGCCGATGATTTCACGCTCAAGCCAATTAGTCCCCTCGTGCCCACAGTAGGCTTGCGCGATGCCGAAGATTTACCTGTGATGCTAGAGTTTGCACGGTTTGCTGTCGGTGCTGAACCCTTGGCTGAGTTGGAAAATTATCTCTGGGCGCGAGTGCAACAATTGCTGAAAAATTTTGTCGTTCCGCAGATTGTCAATCGACCAGAGAGTGAATCGCGTTCGTCCTAAAAAAGATTATTCGATCCGCACAATTCGATGACTAAAAAAGCACCACTACTACAAAAAATCTCTCTCAAAGGATTAGAAATTGCCCCCGCACAAGTCTGGGGTAGCGTGCGGATCGTGCCATTATTAAATCATCATCCGCGTACTGATATAGGTTTAGTCCAGCGTAATTACGATGCCCATTTAACAGTAGTGGAGATCGATCGAGATCTGCAATATATTTCCTATGTCCCACATGGACTGGTATTAAATTGGAGCGATGATGGTAGCCCGATCGCCACAATGGGCGGCACTGGTCGCTTGAAGAATGAGTGATAGAATGAGCTGGCCGAGCTTTAATAGTCGAAGATGAAGTGTCCAAAATGCCAGAGTGAGCAAGTCGCAAGAAACGGTAAAACTAGATTAAAAGGTGGAAGTCAAATCCAAAA
>JBGSPI010000054.1:0-6184 GCA_041738715.1 Chamaesiphon sp. | reverse complement strand
AAGTTAAGCATTGAAGACCAAGTGTTAATGACATTAGAATACTGGAGAGAGTATCGTACTCATTTTCATATAGGTGTGAGTTGGGGTTTGGATGAAACAAATGTGCTCAGAAACATCAGAAAAGTTGAGAATATATTGATTTGATCGGGATTGTTTAATGTGGAAGGGAAGAAAAAAGCCAAGCAACTAGATTCAGAGACAGAAGTACTAGTGGTAGACGTGGCAGAGCATGAAGTAGAAAGACCAAAAAAAGCGGATGCGCTCCGGTCGGGTCTCCCGACCAAGGAAGCGCACCAAGCAAACAGAAGAGACATTACAGCGGTAAGCAAAAATGTCATACTGTAAAATCACAAGTCGTGGTAAATCAAAAAACGCAAGAAATCATCTGTGTTGCAGTCAGAGAAGGAAAAGTAGATGATTTCAGGATCTGGAAGGAAAGTCAGATAGGCATAGGAAAAAAGACAGAGCTATTAGCAGATAAGGGATATCAGGGAATTCAAAATATTCACAATCACAGCCGAACTCCCATCAAAAAGACTAAGAAAAAGTCTTTAAGCAAAGACCAAAAGAAATTCAATAAGCGATTAGCAAAAGAAAGGATCGTAGTTGAGCATGTCCACAGAAGATTAAAAATATTCAGGATTCTCTCATCTAGATATAGAAATCGAAGACGGAGATTTGGGTTAAGGATTAATTTAATTGCAGGAATTTATAATTACGAGCTGTATTTATCATCGCAACAGGCGATCACTTGATACTTTCGCAGGAGGTCTATTGTCTGGTCATGAATATCGCCCATTGGGGCTGTTGCTAACCCATATCCACTGGTCATCAATTCTTGCAATCGTTTCATAAAGCGAGCGACTGGTGCGCCGTCGGTCACATCGTGGTCGAACATGACGGCCATACCCCATTCGCGACAAGTTAAGAAGCGATCGAAGTTGTCAAGCGGGTTTGAGGCGATGAATCGAAGAAAAAATTGTCCGTTCGACTGACGGAATCAGGAAAAGGTGCAATAATCAACTTTCGATGAGGTTTTCGGAGCGTTTTAACAATACCCAAATCTTGATTTTCGGGAGCCGCCAAGTATTTAACAGGGTCAGTAGCTAAATTTTTGTGATGAGCAATATAAAAATGATAAAGACCTCTATAAATCATTTCTAAGGAAACCGAATACTATAGCTGTTACTAAATGCTCTCTCAATGTATCGAAAAACCAACCCAACCGCAATTGAGTCGGAATGGTGTAATCCCCAAATGTCCCATCTGCTTCCACTACACCGCCAAAATCCACATAGTGATGCTTGCCACCTTCAGGGTTGCCCCACCGTAAGAACTTCACTCGCTCCAATCCGCCAAATCGATCCATGCCCAGCACGAGTTCTGCCTGCTCGCCCAGCGCGGTAAAATTGGCGCGCACATGCTCCGTATCCATTTCCGTCCAAATGATATCGGGATGACACAGCACAGACGGCAACCATACCGACTCACCCTGCATCCGCCCAGCACCAGAGCGCGTGACATCAGCACCATTTGCCTGCATCACCGGAAATAGTCCCAATATTTTCCACTGCACATCACTCATGCCATCGACTACTTTGTCAGCTCCCCAAATCGGTAAGCCCTGCATCCAAGTAGTCGCTCGCCAAATCATCCCGCGATTCCAGCAAATTACTTCCTCACCTGTGAAGTGATGCCATTTTTCGCCGAGCTTAATCTCCCCATGCATCCACAATCTAACGGCAGAAGCTAGTTTGGCACCAGGAGCGATTGCGTGGTTGAGGTAGTGTCGAGCGGCTTCGGGCAGGTGCGTAAGTGAGTCGGGATGAAAAATTTGATCGCCGATGGGAGCTGATTCCCATAGCTCATCGATCGAAATATCTGCGATCTCAGTAATGCTTTTAGTCATAATCATCTCCACTAATTAGAATAAGGTTCGATCTGCATTGGGCGTTTATTAACCCTGTTCGACTTATCTTTCAATCTAGGCTAAGTTTATGGGGAACTCGTGAGAAATTAATTCTAGGAAGCCAATTGGGGTTTCGATCGATCAAATTGCCATAGCAAGATGACACCCAAGCCAAATAGATTAATCAGGAAAACTATCAGCCCACCGAAAAACGGCAGCAACGTCAGTACCGTTAAGATTGCCAACCCAAGTAAGAACTGCTGGATGACCTGCTGTTTGCCATTTCGGTCGATAGTTTGACCGACAAATAGAGCCACCCCTAACGAACCGACTAACGAAGCCACAACAGTACTCAGACTCAGGAGCGGAATCAGCGGAATCCCAATCAGCGTAATCGCTAAAAACACGCTCACAAACACGAACGACACGATCGCTCCAAATCCCCACAACGCAATTAAACCAGGCGATTGACGCAATTTTGCTGCCAAATCCGGGAGAAATTGGGGACTAGTTTGCAAGATAATCAGTCCGAGGATCGCGGCAACTACAGCCGAACTAATTCTAAAGATCGCATTGAAGAAATACCAAGGGAAAAAGCGGTGTCTCCCATAGGAGTCAGACATCATACCGTGTCGATCGTTGAAGGTAGCGCGTTCGCCCCCAATGGTTGCGCCTGTTTCTTGGACGATTTTGCCGCCAAAAGAATAAGCATCGCCATCGATCCGTGCGCCTTGTTTGA
This sequence comes from Chamaesiphon sp., assembly GCA_041738715.1. Taxonomy (GTDB): domain Bacteria; phylum Cyanobacteriota; class Cyanobacteriia; order Cyanobacteriales; family Chamaesiphonaceae; genus Chamaesiphon. The sequence continues at coordinate 3,536 of JBGSPI010000054.1, read as the reverse complement.
GCACGACATTTCCGCCAAATGCGATCGCAGTGTCCAAAATTCTAGCATTCGGTGATACCGTCACACTCCCGCCAAAAGCATAGGCATGTTCGACCACTTGGTTCTCTGGTACTGTCACGCTGCCGCCAAAGCGAATGAGGTCGGTATTGTTAATATTAATGTCAGTCTGCGCCAGCGCATTACCCGCAAAGACTAAGCAAATGGTGGCGATAAAAGCCAGTATTAATTGTGGCAATTTCATGAATTTTAGCCTCTTTATTAACCTGCGCGAGATCTTCTTGATCGACTTTTGCTTGCAGAAGTCACCAGACCTTGCGAGCATAAACAAATATCGATTATTTCTCAGGCTAGTTCATAAAAACGAGGAACTCGTGAGGAAAGCTCGATCTTTCTCAATAGTTCAAATTTGGCACTTAGACGAACAAGTATCCAGCTTTAAATCCTCACGAGTTTCTCACAAAGTACTACTAACCTAATAGTTGAGTAGCTTAGTTACTATCAATAGCTAGGGTGACAAAGCTACTTTACCAATCCAGGTAAAAATAGCTACAATTTGCCAATCGATTCTCAAAGAGCAAACACCAACAGTAGCCGAGCGAACATCAGTTTTAAGTCATTAATATTGGAGCATGTTAATATGGCAATTATTCAATGGCGGCCTTTCCGCGATATTACTCACTGGGAATCCTTACCCACGATCGATACTCTCCAAGCAGAGATGAATCGACTGTTTCATCAACTATCGCCTGGTGGTAATGGGGACTCTGAATTTATGGCATTTATGCCTTCGGCAGAGTTAGAAGATACCCCAGAGGCAATTCATCTCAAACTCGAAATTCCTGGGTTAGAAGCCAAGGATCTCGACATTCAAGTCAGCGAACAATCCGTATCCATTAGCGGCGAACGCAAGTCCGAAACCAAAACTGAGGACAGAGGCGCGGTTCGATCTGAGTTCCGCTATGGCAAATTTGAACGCATCATTCCTTTGCCCGTACAGGTGAAAACTGATGCGGCTCAGGCTGAATATAAGAATGGCATTTTGACGCTCGATCTCCCGAAATCAGCGGAAGAGAAGAAAAAAGTTGTCAAGGTCGAAGTTAAGTAAATCAAAGATCTCGTCTCTCCAACCGTTGTGATTATCTCGCTGATCGAACTTGAAATGCGATCGGCGAGATTTTAATTAATAATGAAATGCTAACATTCACCAGTGTCGATCGAGAACAGATCTTAGAGCGGTTGCAGTTTATTAAAATGCCCTAAAAATCTGCTTGTCTTCTCGACAAATTTGCTGAATAATATTGCGCCCCGACATGGCAACTACTGGCACACTTCCACCTGGTTCAACCCACTGTCCGATTGAGTAAAAATTTCGCAGTTTCGGTAATGTTTTGGGGACACCTTTGATCGATAATGGCAGAGTTTGTTTGGTCAGTAACCACCCACAACTAGATCCTTGCCAATTGCCAGTATACCGCTCATAAGTCAGGGGCGTAGCTACATCGACAAACTCAATATCGTTTTTAATCCCCGGATAAAATCGCTCTAAAACATCGATAAGGATTTGGGATTCTTGTACTTCCTCCGCATTGTAGATCGAGCGACCGTAAATGCGTTGCCAATAATCATAATTAGTCATCAATATTACAATTAAGACTGATTTTCCTAATGGTGCGAGGGAAGGATCGAAGCAATAGTGCTTGACTCCAATCTCATACCGTTCTTCCCCCGCAATGACGACAGGTGAGAGCGATTTTTTTCGGAGGAGATAGACAATACAATTCGCGATACTACAGTTAACCATCCCACAGCCCTTGAAACTTGGTAGAAGCAAGTTCGGTATAACGCACTGTATGTTGAATATTGTTATGCCCCAGGTAACTCTGAATCGTCCGAGTATCAATACCTCGGTTCGCTAAATAATAACCCGTTCCATGCCGCAGCATATGGGCATGAACGGGCATGGGTAAAGCAGCCAACTCTCCAGCCCGCTCGACAATGCCACCAACAGTATCATGAGCTAGCGGCCCAGATCGCGAAGACTGAAAAACATAGGGACTGGGCGGATAATCTCGTTGTAGCTTGCGAAGTGACCGAATTTCGTCACCATAGAGTGGCTGAACCGAAGGAGTTCCCTTCTTGACTCGCTTGACGTAAATCGTCCCTCCATTAAAATCGATCTGCGTCCATTGCAATGCTGATACTTCAGCCACACGCAATCCATGACGATAGATGAGCAAAATTAAAGTTGAGTCTCGATGAGCATGACGACCCTTGCCTTTTTTAACTGCCGATCGCATCAATTCAATTTCTACCGACAACAAATATTCTCTAGTTCTAACTTCTGAATACTTGCGAGAATTAGGAGATTTAGAAGTTCGCTTTTCGGTTTTACCAACTTTCGATAGTTGGATGGTTTCTAATGTCATGACTCAACTCCCTAAAAACTGAGAGTATCCACTCCAATTTTACCAACTTACACTCCAAAGTTGGTAAATATATCCAGATCTAACAGATCTGGTTGTGCCGATCTATGTTGCTTGTTTTAAGCCAGGATACCATTGCTTAAATTTACCCTGCAACTCTTCATTCAAAACCGATATTCTGACCTGGAGTAGCAGATGGGCACCTTTAGGAGTCCACCGCATTTGTTGCTTCTTGACAAACCGTTTGCTAATCACTTGGTTGACTGTTGATTCAACGAATCCAGTGGCAATAGCTTCACCATTTCGCCACCGTTCTCCATAGTTAGGAATATAATGTTGATTATTGGAAATATAAGTCTGAAACTCCATTGCCATCTTGAACAGTTTTTTAGTCTCCAGTTGACTATCATCATCAAAAACTTCGCTTTCTAAGTCATCTACAAGAGTAACTACTTAGGTTAAAAAAAGAGGAAGTTTTCAGACATCATCTAAAAAGTCGGGTAAAGTAGGTCAGTGCAGTAGAGAGAAAAACAGGTTTAGAGAATTGAGCCAGAAGAGTCTGCAAATCTGCTAGTTTGACTTTGTTCGGGTCGTCAGTAAACCAAATTCCTCCGCTCTGAGCGATCCCGTAATCTTTCCCGTGGATGACGAAGCGATGTAGGTGGGAATCTGTCCACCCCATTACGATCTGGACGATGTAGTGTAAATCGGTGATGGTGCTATTGCTATGAACTTTGAACCGCCGCCAAATCATGGGACTGATGCCCAGGATGAAGATTTTGAGTTGGTAGACGGTTATTTGCTCAGATTCAGACATAGAGCCATTTTACCGCATTTCGGGTATTTCATCTCCCCCGAAAAAAATCGCTCTCTCCTGCTCATCCCGATGAACTAAAGTTGATTAAAACACGCACAGATCTGACTTTCACACCCAACCCGATATCGATCGCTAACCGATGGCGTTGCCTGATAGAAAGTCACTTACGGCATTTTCGATCCCAACGGCATCATAAGCCAGATTCAAGCTGCTAACGAAATCTACCTCTTCATCGGACATCAGTGGATAACTCATTCGTAGCATCTGCTTCGGATCGTCGATCTGCGAGTCATCCA
>JBGSPI010000080.1:0-16604 GCA_041738715.1 Chamaesiphon sp. | reverse complement strand
AGTTGTTTGGCTATGGTTTGGGGTACTCCTACTAAGGGAATCATCGCCATGCTCCTGGTGTTTACCACTTGAGAACTACTTGAAGACTACTCTATTTTCCCTCGGTTTATTTTTCTTCGCTCGTAACTTGCCAAGTGCTGTGAACTAGCAACTTGGGTTAATTAGTAATTCCCAGTCGATAGCCTTTACCGTAGACAGTTTGAATCAGTTCTGGTGAGTCTTTGGATTCAATTTTACGTCGGAGGAGACGGACCAGTGCAGCGAGGACATTGCTATTGGGTGGGGTGGTTTGACCCCAGAGATGGCTCTGGATTTGGTCGTGGGTCAGAAGTTGACCCGCATTTTCCATCAGATAGGCGAGTAATTGAGTTTCTTTTTCCGAGAGTTCGACAATTCGGCCGCGAATATAGGCAAGTTGATTATCTAGTTCCAATTCTAGATCGCCCACTTGGATTTTAGAATAGGTTGCTGGATTTGGATCGGTAGTGGGGACGCGGCGGAGTAGAGCGCGGACTCTGGCGAGTAGTTCTCGCAGTTCAAAGGGTTTGACTAGATAGTCATCTGCCCCTGCATCCAGTCCAATCACCCGATCGTCTAAGGTATCCTTGGCAGTGAGAAATAATACTGGAGTGAGATCTCCCTTGGCGCGTAACCATTGACAAATTTGTAGCCCAGTGAGGTGAGGTAACATCCAATCCAAAATCAGTAAATCATAACTACCCTCGATCGCCAAATTCCAGCCAGATCGACCATCTGTAGCAACATCGACCAGATAACCTTCTCTTGTCAGTAGCCGCTGTAATGGTTCCGTTAGAGCAACTTCATCATCAACAAGTAAAATCTTCATGGACAGTTGGGGAGATAGCGGTGAACGATCTTGACTACTACGAGGGTATGATAAGAGCGACTAGATCGAGATGGTCAATCGTCAGTGTATTTGACGGTTTTTAATCTGGGACTCCGGTTCTATCAATTCTTTCGGAGCAGACTCTGATGAATCAATCAAATTCACGATCAAGGCTGACCGATCTATGGAATTATAATGAAAAGTCAGAGTACGGGAAATGTTCTCTAAACTTAGAGGAATTAGTATCCCGATCTGTCGATCGATCTAGCGTATTAATTAGATATATAGTAAACCCTCTATTTCTCCTTAGTTCTAAGGCGTAAGTCCAGGCTATGCAACCACCGATTCCATTGGGGACAGTGCTCCAAAAGCGTTACCGAGTGACCAAAGTTTTAGGTCAAGGAGGTTTTGGACGCACTTATTTATCACAAGACACTGGCTGTTTTGATGAATTGTGCGTGCTCAAAGAATTTAGTCCCAACGATCGCGGTCGCGATGCGCTGAAGAAGTCTAAAGAATTATTTCAACGTGAAGCTCAGGTATTGTATCAGATCAACCATCCCCAAATTCCCAAATTCCGCGCTAACTTTGAGGAGCAAAAGCGGCTCTTTTTGGTGCAGGAATATGCAGAAGGAAAAACGGTTGCCAAAACGCTCAGTGAGCGGCTGAAAAATAATCAAACCTTCACCGAAGCTGAAGCGGTCGATTTTCTCAACAACATGTTACCTGTCCTCTCCCACATTCATGGGATGGGGATTATTCACCGCGATATTTCTCCTGACAATATTATTTTTCGTGATAAGGATAAATTGCCTGTTTTAATCGATTTTGGGGTAGTCAAAGCAGGTGTCACCCAACTGGAAGTATCCACCGAAATTCACCAAGGAACAACTGTCGGTAAAGCTGGATACGCACCTGGAGAACAACTTCAGACTGGCGAAGCTTATGCGAATAGTGATTTATATGCCCTAGCTGTCACCGTTGTCGTGATGATGACCGGACGGAAACCAGAAAGTCTGATTGACAAAAGCACGATGACTTGGAAGTGGCATCAATGGGTACCAACTCTCACCCCTTGGTTTGCCAAAATCCTCAACAAAATGCTCAGTCGATCGCCAAATAGTCGCTATCAGTCAGCGAATGATGTCCTCCAAGCTCTGCGATCCGTGTCAGATTTTGTCGGCTCTGCCGCAACTCCGTTAGAAAGTTTTACTGGCGATCTCGTTCAACCGACTGGAGTTAATCGCGCCCGCTCAGGTTACAAAAATAATGGTGCTCCTTCCAGCAGGCTTGATTCAGTACCTTTATCAAGAGCTAGACGCTCGACAGCGATCGATTCCCCCAAGCCAAATAATTTCAAAACCCAAACCCAAAATCCGTTACGCGGTATCCTCAGTACTCCTTGGGGCACGGCCATCGGTGCGACGATCGCCTTCGTCGTTGTCGGTATCCCGATCATTATGTTGTTGCGATCTTTAATTCCAGCCCAAACTGGGGTCAAGACTCCACCACCCACGCCCAATCCAAATAGTTCTCCCGAACTCCCCGTTACCGAAACGCCGCCGATCCAGTCTCCAGATTCACTACCGACAACTACACCCACCCCAGATCCCCTCGTTACGCCGCTCCCCTCCCCTGCCGCGCCCAAGTCCCTACCATTAGAAATCGGGAAACCAACGATCGAAGAAGGAGTACTCAATCCTCCACAACCAATCGTATATAGTCTCAACCTTCAAGCCGGACAGCAACTTAAGGCAACATTGACCCCTAACCCACCAGGTGCAACGATGAATATCCTGGCACCGAATCAGGCTAATGTAGATGTGTATGCCAAAAATACCGTCAACTGGCAGGGCAATCTGCCACTATCTGGTGAGTATCGGATTGAAATCATCCCCCCAACGGGCGGAACCACTGCTAGTAACTATAAACTAGAAGCAACCGTGAGTACGCCACTACCTATTCCCTCTACTACTCCCGTGACAACACCATCACCTTAATCCCTAGAGATAGTGAGTTACACTATTCCTAGACCGATCGAGAAGAAAAGAACCGGACATGAATTCTAAATTGCCTAGTCCAGAACTGTTTGCTGACTCAATCTCCAAATTGGGACTCGATCGAATCCATAGACATATCTTGATTTGTGCAGATCAGACTAAATCACTGTGTTGCTCTCATGCAGAGGGTTTGGAAGCTTGGGATTATCTGAAACGGCGACTCAAAGAATTAGGGCTAGATCGACCTGACACACCAAATGGCTTAATTTTTCGGACAAAAGTTAACTGTCTGCGAGTATGCCATCATGGTCCAATTTTAGTTGTCTACCCTGATGGTGTTTGGTATCATTCAGCTACTCCAGCAACGATCGAACGGATTATTCAAGAGCATTTGCTCGGCGATCGAATCGTTACCGAATATGCATTTTTAGTCGATCCCCTGATGATCGATCAGGAATTAGCGATACCACCAGCAGAACAGAGCAACGACCCTACTCTAACCTCTAACCATCCTAATAACTAGCAAGTTGCTTTACATAATTATCTAGCTATCACAGATCGTTACCAGCCGTAAATAATCGCTACCATTCGATGACGATCTTAGAGTATTATCTTTAAGCACCTACCTACTACTAATTCTGGTCAAAGCTTTTCAGTCGCGAATGATGAGAATAGATAATTAGTGGGAGCGCACCTCAAATTTATCAATCCCCACGGACGATCGCCAAGCCATCTTGGTTGGGTAATTCCGGTAATTTATCTATTTATAATAATCAGATACTTGCTCCAGGGAAAAAAAGATCTGATTCGATTGGATTATATGGCGTTCGATCGAATCGGGTGGTTAAATGAAAATACTATTTACAAACGGTTAAATTTAGTCAGAAGATTATGAAAGCAGTTGGTGGAAAAGACCGCAAGCGACTACTATTAATCGATGATGACCCCAATCTCATCTTATTAGTCAAGGACTACCTAGAGTTTCGGGGCTACGAGGTGATCACAGCGGATAATGGTAAAGAAGCACTGCACCTACTTTCCCAAGATCTGCCTGATATGATCATCTGTGACATCATGATGCCAGAAATGGACGGTTATGCGTTGATCGAAAACGTCCGTCAGGATCATCGGACTAGTTGGATTCCGGTACTGTTTTTGTCAGCTAAAGGTCAAAGTCAAGATCGGATCAAAGGTTTGAATTTGGGTGCTGATGTGTATATGGTTAAACCTTTTGAGCCGGAAGAACTAGTGGCCCAAGTTGAGTCTTCCCTCAAACAAACTAATCGGATCATGTCGCATACAGATGGAACTGTTGAAGATAACTCACCGATTCAAGTTCCAGCTTCGGTAGAACTCACTCCCACAGAGGTAAAAGTTGTCCAATTAGTCGCGCGGGGACTCGCCAACCGCGAAATTGCCCAACACATGAATGTCAGTCAACGCACGATCGAGAGTCATGTCTCGAATATGCTAGGTAAAACTGGACTGAGTAATCGGACAGAATTAGCTCGGTGGGCGATCGAAACTAGAATGGCGTGAGTTAGGCAAAAGGGGAAAGGCAAAAGGCGATGCCCTGTTCGTGTGGCGTAGCATCTGCCTCAGTAGAAGGGGGAAAGGAATAGTTAACTGTCCCCCAGTCCCCCCGTCCCCAGTCCCCCACTTCGACTACGCTCAGTGCAAGCAGTCCCCTAATCCATACCCTGATACACTCTTGTAACTACTGTGGCTAATCGTTCCATCGCAGTGGTAATATCAGTATCACTAGCAGTCAGACTGATCCGAATACATTGTTGTTTGTGTGCCCATTCCTCGCGCAAACCAGGGAAAAACGAATTTCCCGGTACAACAATAATTCCAACTTGCTTGAGAGCTTGATATAGTTCCCAGTCAGTTATTGGTAAATCTTGGAACCACATCCAGGCAAAAATCGCCCCTTCACCACGGTGCAGATACCAGGGTAGATCATTGGGCATAAACTTTTTCAATCCCGCCTCTAACACAGCGAATTTTTGCTGATAGTAGGGACGAATTACCGTAGTAGATAAATCTGCCAACCGACCACTGGCAATCGCTTTTGCCGCGATCGCTTGTCCATAGCGAGAAGAATGAATACACATATTGGTTTGGAATGATTCCAATACACTGATAAACTTCTCGCTACCTAAGGCAATTCCAATTCGCTCCCCTGGTAATCCCGCCTTAGACAGACTCATGCAGTGGAGAATATTTTCACTAAATACAGGAGTCATGTCAGTGAAATTTAGCGCAGGGAATGGTGGTGCATAAGCAGAATCGATCAGCACAGGCACATCATAATTAGTGGCAAGGGCGGCGATCTTCTCAACTTCCTCATTCGTCAGTACATTACCAGTCGGATTGCACGGGCGAGAAAACAAGACACAACCAGTATCTTCATTAAACTCTAGCTGACTGAAATCTGGGCGATATTTAAAACTATGATTGGCAGCATCAATATCTAAAGTGGGCTTGTAGGCGACTACCGATTCTGGAACGACAGCCATTCCACCGTAACCTGTATAATCGGGACTTAATGGAAGTACAACTGACTTCATTTGACCACTTGATGTATGCCCACCAAAGGCATTAGTCGCAAAGAAATATAAACTTTGACTCCCAGGAGTAATTAAAACATTTCGCCAGGTTAAATTGAGTTGATACCGATGATTAAAATCATTAACGATAGCTTCGACAAGCGGTTGGTAGCCTTGACTCGAACCGTACCGACAAACAACATCCCCATAGTCTGGACTGTCCAATAGTTCATGGGTGTAGTCCCGCCACATTTGTTCGATTTCCGGTAAAATCACCGGATTACCTGCACTCAGATTGATAAACTCTTGACCTTTCCCTGCGGCAAGGGTTTCAATGATGTCCTTCATGATGGCTCGAACACCACTCAAGTTAGACATTTGGGTACCAATTTTGGATAGTGCGAGATTCATAGTCATAATGGGGGTTGGCGATCGATCCGAGGTTACATTATTATAAACAACCACTCAGCTAAGTTGTCTATAATTAGTAGCTCCTCCGCCAACAGTTGGGCGGTAAATTCTCGAATCCGAGACATTCACTCCCATCAGAGCGTAAAACTGAACTAATAATAATTGATAACCGATCGAGATAAAGATATGACTAGAGTTGGGATAGGGATTCGCACAGCGACAAAACGAAAAGAACGTGCGGCTGGACAAATTCACGTTTATGACGGGGCTGGCAAAGGTAAATCCCAAGCGGCTTTAGGCGTGGTATTGCGATCAATTGGATTGGGCATTGAAGCAGGTGCGGATACGCGCATTTTGCTACTTCAGTTTCTCAAGGGGACAGGACGAGAGTATGATGAGGATGGGGCGATCGCCGCGCTGAGACAGGGTTTCCCCCACTTGATCGATCAGGTGAGAACTGGCAGATCCGAGTACTTTGGCAGAGATGAAATTACCGATTTCGATCGATCAGAAGCCAGTCGCGCCTGGGCTGTAGCTAAGGGGGCAATTTCTTCAGATTTATATTCAGTGATTGTCCTCGATGAATTAAGTCCAACATTGGATTTAGGTTTACTACCTGTCGCGGAAGTCGTGGAAATGCTCGCCGCAAAACCCGCTCATCTCGAAGTGATTGTCACTGGGCGAGATACGCCCGCAGCCCTGATCGAAATCGCTGATTTACATTCGGAGATGAAGCCCCACCATCATCCCCAAGCTGCTGAACAAGGAATTGAGGGGATCGAAATCTATACTGGTGCGGGAAAAGGTAAGTCTACTAGTGCTTTGGGTAAAGCTTTACAAGCGATCGGTCGGGGCATTAGTCTAGATCAATCCCATCGGGTATTAATCGTCCAATGGCTCAAAGGTGGTACTGGTTATACGGAAGATGCGGCGATCGATGCTTTGAAAAAAAGTTATCCTCAACTGGTAGATCATCACCGTTGCGGGGGTGATGCGATCGTCTGGCGCGGGAAACAGCAGGATATTGACTATATCGAGGCTGAGAGGGGCTGGGAAATCGCTAGTAGTGCAATCGCGTCTGGACTATATAAAACCATCATTCTCGACGAATTAAACCCCACTGTGGACTTGGATCTACTCCCCCAGGAACCAATCGTGCGGACTTTGACCAATAAGCCCCAGCATACCCAAGTCATTATTACGGGGCGATGTTTTAATACTCCGGCTTATTTTGATATTGCCAGCGTTCACTCGGAGATGATCTGTCATAAACATTATGCTGATCGCGGCATCGATTTACGCAGAGGAGTGGATTTTTAGGAGATGGGTGGATGGGGAGAATTTGCTTAAGCCGATGATGGTAATTTCGCTAAATTTTTCCCATAAACAATAGCAGCAAATCCAGTTATATACATAAACAAACTATAAATTGCCGCTGGAATAGCCATATCTTGATTGTTCAGGATTCCTGCCGAGATCGCGATCGCCAAGGTTCCATTTTGAATCCCGACTTCGATCGCTACAGAGATTTGTTGACCAGGATTGAGCTTGAGTAGTTTACTGATGCCCAATCCTGTTGCCATAGAAGATAAATTGAGCAGCACTACACCTAGTCCCGCCTGCAAGATAAAGTCAGGCAATTTGTGCCATTCACGAATAACAATAATCAAAATAATTAAAGCGAGAAATGCGATCGCTAGACGACTGGTAACTTTTTCCAAACTGCGAGCTAGATTGGGGAACTGATAATTTAGATACATCCCAATCGCGATCGGGATCATGGTAATTAAAAAAATCTGCCCCATTGTTGTTCCAATTGGCAGAGAAATTGCCGCACTTTGTCCGATGAAGTAATTGAGAGCCAAGTTCGCTAACAGAGGAATTGTTGCAATTGTAATCAGGCTGCTAAATACTGTCAGGGTTACTGATAGTGCGACATCACCACCGGCGAGGTAAGTGATCATGTTTGAAGATACGCCCCCCGGCGCGATCGCCACGATCATTAGTCCTACCGCGATCTCCGGTGGCATTGCCACCACTTGCGTTATCACAAAGCCAATCATAGGTAAGATCACAATTTGGCTAAATAAGCCCACAGATACCGCTTTAGGATATTTCGTGATCCGTTGAAAGTCCTCGAAAGTGAGCGATAGTCCCATGCCTAGCATAATTAATGCCAAAGCGATTGGGAGAATGAGAGTTGTGAAAATACTTTCTTGCATTGGATTTTGATGGAAGTAATTGGTGATGGGTAATCGACTAAATCTCACCTTAACAGGCGTACCCCTAACTCCTAATCCCTAGAACCACAATAACCCAGTTAAAGGTGCTGGTCCAGACATATCTGTCGGTAAGAAGATTCTGGCACTCACCGCCACTAGGGCGACCAAGAAAATTAACACGATCAATAAAGGACCGATATTTTGGCGGAAAAAAGTCATAATTTCTAATTGAAAGTTGCTAAAAAGAGCAGAGTATTACTAAATATTAACAAAAATAATTATTAATTTAACTCACAAGTTGCTGATTGGGAGTCGATCGAGCAATGAATATCAGTAAAATCAAACTGGGGATAATCACCACCATCGTGAGCAAGAAAAAGTTCGACCATCCCATTGCCTTGACAATATCACCAGAGGCTCCGACGAGCAATTTGCTCAAAGCCATTAGACTAGATAAGAGCGCGAACTGAGTCGCGGAAAACTGTTGATTGCACATATTCATCAGAAATACACCAAAGGCTGATGATTCCATCCCGCCGAAAAAGTTTTCAAAGTTGATTGCCAGGATAAACAACTGATTGGCAAAGGGAGGTAACACAAAATTTTGGCAAACCTTGGCTAAGTCTGTCACAGTCGGATCGGGATGAATTGACTGTGCCAGCGCATAGTAAAAGATAATGCCTAGTGCTTGGAGTCCCCCAAATATCCATAGCCCTTGAAATACCGAGATTCGAGTCAAGCAGACTCCACCAAGCAATGCACCGACGATGGCGGCGATCATTCCCATAAAACCATTGATATCACCGATCGATTGCTGTGTAAAACAAGCAGCTTTCAGAAATGGAATCGACATGGCATTCATCATCGCATCACTGACCTTGTATAAGACAATGAATAACAGTACCAGGATGCCGTAAATCACTCCACGTCGCTGAAAAAAATCCATAAATGGTAAGATCACCGCATCAGCAAATGTTGCTGGGGGTCGATCCGTTGCTTCAGTTCCCGGTGCAAATAGGGTAAATAGCAGACCAATTAGCATTAATCCAGCCATCGCCAGATAGACTGGTTGCCAAGCCTGGAAAACATTTCCGAATAATTTGGAGGCTCCAGCAAATGCGACAATTAAGGCAATCCTGTAGCCTGCGGTAAAAATTCCTGTCCCGACTCCACGCTCTTCTTCTCCAGAGAGGACATCTGTTCGATAAGCATCGGCGACGATATCTTGAGACGCACCCAAAAAGGCAATAATCACTGCATTAATTGCTAGTAAGTCTAAAGACTGCTTGGGATCTTGGAGTGACATTGTCCCGATCGACAGTACTAACAAACCTTGAATAATCAATAACCATCCCTTGCGTCTGCCCAAAAATGGGGGCACAAATCGATCGAGTAATGGCGACCACAAAAATTTAAACGCATAGGGAAAGCCGATCAGACTACCATACCAACCAATTTTGGTTAAATCTGTGCCAGCATCGGACATCCAAGATTGAAGCGTTTTGTATACCAGCAAGATTGGGAGTCCAGAAGAGAAACCCACGAACAGTAACGCCGCCATTTTTCGACTCTGAAATACTTGCAGTAACGATTTCACAATGGGTACCCAATCAAAATTCTAACCCCCAATCATCGCATGAATTGGTCCTGGGGTATCGATCGAAAAGACAGTATGGGGAGATGTCCACTTGTCAATTTGTAAATAATTTGTTACATTAATTAATATAATTTGATGAAATCCTACCCAAATTTAATCAAACAAACAACAGGTAATCCTCCAAATTAGCCAGTTTATGGCTTTGAGATCTAGGCAGATAGTTTATGAAGGCGATGATCGAGCATGAATACTAATGAGTTGCTGCGGCTGTATGCTACTGGAAGGCGGAACTTCATCCAGATAAATTTAGCAGATGCTTATTTGAGCGAACAGTGTTTGTCAGAAATCGATCTGAGTAGTTCCAATCTTGCTAATGTCAATTTCTCTGGAGCGAATTTATCCCATGCCAACTTCGCGGCGACAGTCTTGACGAGAGCTACATTATGGCGATCGAATTTGAGTCGCGCTAGGTTGATGTCAGCTAATCTGACGGAGGCAAATCTGATTCGAGCCACTCTCACCGACATTAATGGGGATCGAGCATCATTGATCAAAGCAGATCTCCGGTTAGCGAATTTACAAGGTGCTAATCTCAGTCAAGCAAATCTGAGCGGTGCGGATTTACGTTATGCAAATCTGACTGGAGCGAATTTAACTGGAGCAGATTTGAGCCGAGCTAATCTCACTGGCGCAATTCTTTGTCGTGCCAATCTCTTTGGTGCAAGACTGAATCAGGCAATTTTCGACAAGACAGATATCAGCGATGCTTCGTTAGTTGGTGTAGACTTAGAGCGAGTCGATCTACAGCGGGCGATTGATCGCACCAAGATCCCTACCCTCAAGTAACTCTTGGAGATCGAACTATAACTCAGCCACTAAAAACACCCCCGACTCGTCAATCAGACAGAAGAGAGGGTAAAGTTGAAGTAGCTGAGGAGATAGAATTATTCATGATCGGTCACTTACTAGCGGGACATTATCGCGTAGTCCAAGTATTGGGTGCGGGTGGATTTGGTGAAACATATATCACCGAAGACTTACACCTGCCGGGTAATCCTAAATGTGTCCTCAAACATCTTAAACCAGCCAGTACAGATCGATCTGTCCTAGAGATTGCCCGTAAACTATTTGATAAAGAAGCGATCGTCCTGCAACAACTAGGCAATCATGATCGCATCCCTCGGTTACTCGCCTACTTTGAAGAACAGCAAGAATTTTATTTAGTTCAGGAATATATCCCTGGACACACCCTCTCCGCAGAGTTAATCAAGGGACAGCGGTGGCGCGAACAGCAGGTAATCGAACTTCTCCAAGAAGTCCTCGAAATTTTAGTATTTATTCACAGTCAAGGCGTAATTCACCGCGATATTAAACCGGATAATATTATGCGCCGGGAAGTCGATCGGCGGTTGATTTTGATTGACTTTGGCGCGATCAAACAAGTTCGGAATCAGCAGATGCTGAATGGACAGCAGACGATGACAGTCGCCATCGGTACTCCCGGATATATGCCGATCGAACAAGCTAGCGGGACACCTCGTGCGAGTAGCGATCTCTATGCACTAGGCAAGATTGGGATTCAAGCTTTAACCGGAGTCAATCCCTGTGACCTGGCTGAAGATGATCGCACTGGTGAACTAAAGTGGGAACACCTCACCGCCGCGAATCCTCAGTTAATTGCCCTTCTCCAGCGGATGACGCGCTATCATTTCAAAGATCGTTATCGCACGGCAGAAGAGGCTCTCCAGGACGTAAAGGCCCTCAGTGGGAACACTTTTCGTCAGGTATCTAGACCCACTCCCACTCCTGAACCACAAAGATTGCCTCACCCGACGATCGGATCGCAGCAGACGGTCGCTGTATATCCTTCAGCCACTCCAGCCCAAACGGCAACTCCAACGGGGAGATCTGCTGGGGGGTGTAGTTTTCCGGTTATTGCCGGTCTTGCCTCAATTATTGCAGCAGTAACAAGTTTTGCCGTGTTTAGTAGTAGAACACTCGATCGCCGCAACTACACCACTGACCTACAATCCGATCTCTGTCGGATGGCTGCACCAACGGACTTACCCAGCACCAGAGTGCGATCTCAGCCCCAGCGAGATGCTAAAGTGATCGCCAATCTACCGCGTGGGCAGAAAGTGGTCTACCTCGAAGCGCAAGATGCTTTCATTAAAGTGTTACTAGCTGATAACTCGACTGGGTGGGTCTACAATAACCAAATTCGGAGTTGCAATGCACCGATTGAAACTCCTCAGCCAACTCCTATTCCATCAGTAGTTGTACCCAAACCTCGCCCTTCATATCCACCCAGATCGCGCCCTACCCCCTCAGAAACTCCGGCGACCCCAACGCCTCAACCCTCGGAAACTTCCACCCCATCACCCTCAATTTCACCCTCACCAATTCCCGTTGATAGTCCATCTCCAGTGTCCCCATTGCCCACACCTACACCAATAACTAGCCCGACCATTGAGCCAAGTCCCACTCCCTCACTAGAGAGTAATGAAGTCAGCCCTAATCAAAATCCAGGCAAAGCCAATTCTCAAAAACCTGGTGAACAGGAAAAGACCCCTGAACCAACACCGTCTATGCCGGGACGCGCTCAAACACCATTATGGTAGAATCGGATCATCGTAATTTACTTAATAAATTAAACTGGTCACATCCGGCAGTTTGTTTTACTATAGTAACAACGGGCGCAGTTGAGTCAAAGTTGTAGTCAGATCCCCTCAGCCCTCGATAACTCCTCTTTTAGTCTGAGTTTAACGTTCATGTATTTATATAGTTGGCATCGATTTAGAATCTAGCAGTCACTTTTGCCCAATGCAGGGTAATAGGTCGGTCGATGTTACTCCCTTCACGTTATTAAATTACTTAAATACTCTAATAATTTGACTCGCGAACGGTCATTAGAACCAGAATCGGTAATCTAAGAGTAATCAGCGATCTTTCAAGTCCACCATCCAAAATATTCGGTAATTTCACATTATGCAAAATCAAACATCCATTGGCATTGATGTTGGTGAAACTTCTTCTGGTGCTGAGAACAGAGATATCCAAAGTCTGGAGAGTATCATGGATTCAAATATTCTCAATGACACGAATATCAACTACTCAAAAATCTTGATTACTCCCAAAGAACTCAAGGAAAAGCTCCCATTATCTCCCGAGTTAGAGCAGCGAATTGTTGATTATCGCCGACAAATTCAGAAAATCTTAGATTTCCAAGATAACCGTAAATTCATCGTAGTTGGACCTTGCTCGATTCATGATACAACTGCCGCCGAAGAATATGCTCACAAATTAAAAGATTTAGCCGATCGAGTTCAGGATAAGTTCCTACTGATCATGCGCGTTTATTTCGAGAAACCCCGCACGACAGTCGGCTGGAAAGGGTTGATTAACGATCCAGATATGAATGAGTCCTTTGATGTGGAAAAAGGCTTATCGATCGGCAGAAAATTGCTATTAAAAATCACCGAAATTGGCTTGCCAACAGCCACAGAGGCACTCGATCCGATTGTCCCCCAATACCTAGATGAGTTAATTTCTTGGGCGGCGATCGGTGCGAGAACCACTGAATCGCAAACTCACCGTGAAATGGCCAGTGGATTATCCATGCCAGTTGGTTTCAAAAATGGTACCGATGGCAGTGTTAAAGTAGCCTTAAATGCTCTCCAATCAGCAAAACAACCACACAATTTCCTGGGTATCAATAAGCTGGGACAGGTGAGTGTTTTTCAAACCAGGGGTAATGCCTACGGACATATTATTCTCCGAGGTGGTGACGGGAAACCCAACTACGATCCCGTCAGTGTCAAACAAGCTGAAACAGAATTAAAGAAAGCTGAATTACCACCTCGAATCGTGGTAGATTGTAGTCATGGTAACTCTAATAAGGATTATCGACTCCAACCGATCGTCTTTGAAAGCACGATCCAACAAATTATTAATGGGAATACCTCGATGGTGGGGATGATGTTAGAATCGAACCTCAATGAGGGTGGACAATCGATCCCTGAAGATCTCAGTCAGCTAAAATATGGCGTTTCAGTGACTGATAAATGTATCAATTGGGCGGAAACCGAGCGAATTATCCTGGCGGCTTACGATAGGCTCGGCTAGAAAATTGATGCTTCTATAGGTTGAACAAAGCCCAACCGATGGAATTATCAATATTTCTCACTCAGCTAGACAGGTGGGTTTTGTTCGGGGATAATATTGCTAGATCGAGATTCTTTGAATAAACCCACCCCTACAATCTGTCATAGGGATAGGTAAATTGTTAATATCCTCTTCTATTCTTGTCTCGTCTGCACTCGGTGCCATACTTGGGGCAAATCAAAGCGAAATAACGCCGAGACTATTTTGAGCGTTTCTAATGCTGGGGGTGGGGAGGGTAACTCTTCAGCCTTTTTAAAAACCACTTCGGCGGCTTGTGGCTGCCAATTATATAATCTAACTACCCCCAAATAAGTCCATACAGATGAATTTTGCGGGTCTTGTTTAGTAATCTGAGTCAAATTATCTAACAGTGGTTCAATTTGACGCTGTAGAGCTTGAGTAAGTGCAAGAGTATATCGCAAATCTAGTTCACTGTCGCCGCTAGCCTGCCGAGAGAGTCGGTATTCAATTGCTTGCTGTGCTTGGATTAAATAATCTTGAATCGGATCGTATTGATTTAAAATGGCAATTTCGCTAAATACTGGATCGATCTTGCCTTGAGCAAATAACTTACCCAATTGATGCAATCTGCTAATTAAATCTACTTCAAATTTTTGACTACTAGCTGCTTGAACTTCAATTTTTGGAACTACTAATGGATATGTTACTCCAGTTTGTAGATCGAGATAAGTCGCCGTTAATTTATACTCATTGAGTGGCAACTTTACTGGTGACAACATGGCTAAATGTTCAGTAATCCGAAAACTGGAGATATTTGTCAGATTGAGATATAACTCACCCATCCCAATTCCATGATCGTGATTCCAAGTTCGATCTTTACTTTGCCAGGTTAGTAATAATAGCCCATTTTTCAATGAATCTCGATCGCCACTTAGTTGATAGGTAGTCCCAACCGATAGTTCTGAAGATGGCGATATCATTACCTTCTCTAGTCGAATACCTTTAATATTTTCAGCTAGCGGTTCAACTAAAATTGGGATGTTTTTACGTCGATATAATTTGAGAATACTAGCATCACGAGTCTTCCAAGTTTTGTGTAGTTGTAAATTTGGATCACTTTCGACAATCGGTAATAATTTTGGATCGATTTTACCTATATCACCAGTCTTGAGTGCATACCAGTTAAAGGCTTTAATATCTCGATCGATTAACTGTTGTTGTTGGTTTGAGCTACTACTAAATTCTCTGGCATAAACCTGAAAATTTGCCGATTGTCCATAGAAATCCAGATTCTCAAAATTGATCTCACGACTAGATACCATTGAGCCGATATTCGATCTTAAATAGGGTAAAGTAGTAGTAATCTCTTTAATTAGCTGTTGGCTACTTAGTTCTGGCTTTGTTTGTGCCATGAGTGAATAACTATAGCCAATTTGAGATAGTTTTAATAGACTATCTGTGCCAGAAATTGGAAAAATATGAATTAGTAATAAGAATCCATGCAAGCCGACTGTAAACCATCTCAACCGCCAAAACCAAGCGGTTTGAAATAGATTAAACAGATAAGCTAGAAAGATACTTAGTATTGGCAAAATTGGTGAGATAAATCTTCCATCTTTATTTGTCGCCAAGCTACAAAATGCATATATTCCGATAAGATATAATAGTAACCAGAATACTTGGTTAGACTGAATATTACTACCATATTTTGGTCTTTTAAATAACCACATAATTCCAAAACCGATCGCTGTAATTAGGATCGGCAAGGAAATTAATTCTGGCAAAAATTTAATATAGTATAACCACCCATCTAGAGTAGTTGCTGATGGATCGCCTTCCCCTTTGCCCATGCCATTTGCGGCGATCGCGGAAGTGATAATAGTCAACCAATTCTGACGAAACCAACCGCCAAAAATTAACCATGCAATAGTTAGTGCCAGTCCAGATTGCAATAACCCTAGCCAATTACGATATATAATGAATGAACCTAATAAAATGATCCCCGGCACAATCAAAAAAATAAATCCAGTTGGCTTTGTCAACATTAGGCAACCAAGTAAGATGCCAAATAGTAAACTCCACTGCCAACCTTCAATTTTACTTACTGCATCCTTCCATAAAGTAAGAACTAAAAAATTTAGCGTGGTTAGTCCAACGATTGCATAATCAAGTAGATAATCAAGTTGAAATGCAAGTAAGGCTGGAAACATCAAAGATAGTCCAGCAGCCCACAAACCGATTTGTTTGTCAAATGTGCGTTTCGCTAAATAATAAGTTGAAAAAGTAACAATTGGAATAAATAATAAATTAACTAAGACACCTGAATCAAAATTTTTTCCAAATATGTTAAAAAATGGAGCAGTTAATATGTAGAGGAAAGGAGCACGATATGAAGGAACCTGCGCCCATAATTCATGCCACCAATTTGGTGAAAATATTTGAATATTATTAACTACCCTCTGAACATTGAGTGCGCTAGTCAAATGTGCCGCTTGATCCCAGGCAGGTAAAGATCGATCGATAGACAACCACATAATATGAATAACTATGCTGATCGAGCTAAAATATGCCAGTAGTGATTTTTCATTTTTAAATTTAGACAATGTATTTTTCATCATATACTTTTAAATTGCTGATTTAAACCAGCCACGTTTCCAAAAGAAAAAAACTAAGCCGCCAGCCGTTGTTAACATTAGTAAAATACAAGCTGGGTAACTACTCAGGCTGAGGGATAGGAGATTGAGGATGACCAGAGAAAAGGGAAATTAAAGTGTCCAAAACATTCAAACCTTGTTTCCTCAACGTAGAAATATAACCACGAATCCGACAGAACATCCGCGCTCCAGATTC
>JBGSPI010000006.1:0-10628 GCA_041738715.1 Chamaesiphon sp. | reverse complement strand
TCCAACAAGCTACAGCAAGTATCGACCAAGCCAGTCAGGGAGTTAGCCAAGCCACTGCGGGAATCGCTCAAGCTCAAGCGGGAATCAATCAAGCCAAAGCGGGGATTACTCGATCGCGGGCAGCCCTCGCCCAAGCTCAAGCTCAAATCAAACAAGCCGCAGCCGGAGTAAATCAAGCCCGCACCCAAGTACAGCAAGCCCAAGCAAGTAAATCTCAAGTTACCGCCAATCTCGACTATGGAATTGTCACCGCACCCTTTAATGGTGTAGTCACTCGCAGACAGACAGAAGTCGGTGCAATGGCAGGCACGGGTCAACCCCTAGTCACACTTGAGAGTGTAGATCGCTTGCGGTTGAGTGTAGGCGTTCCCGAATCGACAATCTCCCATGTGCGAATTGGGCAATTGGTTCAGGTGCGATTCGATGCGATCGATCTGAAACTTACCGGAAGAGTCAGCCAAGTAATTCCTGCCGCCGACCCGATCTCCCGCAACTTTGTTGTGAAGATTTCGATCCCAGCCGCACCCAGTTTGCTTCCCGGCATGTTTGGACGGGCAGAACTAACCGGATCAGAACGAACCATCCTTCAGATTCCTCGGACGGCGATCGTTGAACGGACAGGCATTAAAGGGGTCTTTCAGTTACAGGGCGATCGAGCGATCTTTTACCCCGTTACTTTGGGCAATTCCCAGGGTGAACAAGTCGAAGTCTACTCAGGGGTGAAACAGGGTAATCGGATTATTCTCAACCCACCAACTAATCTCAAGGAAAGTACTACCTTAGTTACAAGTTCATCCTAATCGACCCATCGATCTAACTATGAATTCCGACTCATACCCCCCAACCGAATCAACACCTCCCCCACAGCGCAATCTAGTCGGGAGAATTACTGCCTATTTCATCAACTCCCAAATTACTGTCCTGTTGATTGTTGTACTGGTTCTGTTTGGAATAGGTTCAGTAATTTTAACGCCCAAGGAAGAAAATCCGCAGATTGTAGTGCCTGCTGCGGACGTAATATTACCCTATCCTGGTGCGCCAGCAGCAGTAGTCGAGAAGACATTAACAATCCCGATCGAGGCTAAACTCCGAGAACTGAAGGGAGTTGAACATATCTATTCTGCTTCCCAAAATTCTGGTGCTAAAATCACTGTGCAGTTTTTGGTGGGAGAGAACTGGGAAAACTCTTTGTTTCGGCTTCAAAACCATCTCTATAATCATCAAGATCTGCTACCGCCCGGTGCCAGCTACGGGGTCAAGCCGATCATTATCGATGATGTGCCGATTGTCACGCTGACGGTGACTGGGAAAAATTATAACGATAACCAGTTACGTCGGATTGGAGAACGGTTACTGGAAGATCTGCGGAGCATTCCAAACACTGCCAATCTGACGATGACAGGCGGACAGCCGCGCACGATTCGAGTGGACTTAAATCCAGATCGGCTGGCTAGTTACCGTCTATCCCCTGCCCAAATTGGTCAACGGCTCCAGGGCGAAAATGTCCAGATCCCAGCCGGGGACGTTCATCTAGGTAACACACGGTTGTTTTTACAGGGTGGCAGTTTGTTTCAATCTGCCAAGGATGTCGGGGAGATTATTGTCGGATTTGGGCAATCAAATCCTGGAGGTACCGCTCAATCGCCAATTTATTTGCGAGATGTGGCGACAGTGGTGGATGAGTTTGGAGATCGTCTCACCGAATCGCGGATCAGTTTCCGACAAGACTGGGATATTACCAATCCCTATCCCGATCCCAGCAGTCAGGCAACGGGAAAATTTACTACTCAACCGGCAATTACGATCGGCATTGCCAAACAGAAAGGTACCAATGCGGTCACTGTGGCACAAAATATTTTTCACAGATTAGCTGAATTGAAACCCCAACTCCCACCGGGGGTAGAGGTGGCGGTGACACGCAATGATGGTCAGACTGCGGCTAGGGCGGTCGGCGACCTCTATCAAAGTTTAGGCATTGCCATTGTCACAGTAGTCGCACTGCTCGTCTTCTTTCTCGGGTGGCGAGAAGCATTGATTGTGGCGTTTGTTATTCCTTTAACCCTGGCCGGGACACTGGCAGTCGGCTGGATTTCGGGGCAAACTATTAATCGGATCACTCTATTTGCCCTGATTTTAGCTTTGGGCACCCTGGTTGATGATGCGATCGCGGTTACTGAGAATATTCACCGTTACCTTGAAGAAAACCCAGGGATGACCTGGCACCAAAAACTAGCAGCAGCTACCGATGCTGTTGCCGAGTTAGCAAGTCCCGTAATTCTGTCCACGATTACGGTGATTCTCGCCTTCTTGCCGATGGCTTTTGTGACGGGAATGATGGGGCCTTACATGGCACCAATTCCCTTCAATATGCCTGTTGCCATGATCATCAGCACGACTCTGGCGTTAACTGTCACCCCATTTTTAGCAGTGAGGTTGATTAAAATCAAACCCCACACAGAAACACCGGCTCTTGAACAAACCCGAATTTATCAGGGCTATCGCTGGCTGATGGAACCTCTCCTGGACTCGGCTCGCCGTCGCCGCTTTGTCTTGTTGGTGATTGTCGGATTGATGCTAGCAAGTTTCTTGCTGCCCCTGACCCAGGCTGTGAAATTTCGGATGTTGCCCAAGGCTAACAAAGATACCTTCTTGGTTCAGTTGGATATGCCTTTGGGCACCGGACTCGCCCAAACTAATCGGGTCGTCAGTGAGTTTGAAGCAATCCTGCGCCAAACCCCTGAAATCACTAACTTTGAAACCTACGTGGGGACAGGCTCGCCCATTGATTTTAATGGGATGTTGCGCGGTGCCACAGATCGCGGCAACCAGCACTTTGCGGATATTCGAGTACATTTGACCAATAAAGATGCCCGTGCAACCAGTTCCGAAGCGATCGTTTTGGCTCTCCGGCCTAAACTGACCGAACGTGCTAGTCAACATCAGGCTGTTGTCAAATTAGTGGAAGATCCTCCCGGCCCCCCTGTCCGTTCTACCATACTGGCGGAAATTTATGGCCCAGACTATGTTACCCAACGTCAATTGGCGAAACAAGTGAGCCAAGTTTTTGCCAAGACAGCGGAGGTATTAGACATCGATGATACCGTGAAAAACCAGATGCCCCAAATTCGTCTAGTGGTCGATCGCGATAAGGTGGGTAGGGCTGGGCTGAATACTAGTGACATTGCTCAGACTATCCGAATGGCGGTCGCTGGCGCAAATGTCAGTACGTTGCAGGTACCTGGGGAGCTAGTTCCAGTTGCGATTCAAGTTCGCTTTGCAGATGTCAACCGTCAAAATCTCAACGATCTGACTCGGATTCAGATTCCGACCGCAACCAGAACCCTGATCCCACTCTCCGAATTGGTCACTTTTGAACCCACGACGGTGGATGAACCGATTCTCCACAAGGATCAGCGACCAGTCACTTATGTCATGGGCGAAATGGGCGATCGATCTTCGGTTTATGCGGTGATGGAGCAAATTGTTTATTTTTTCCGCCACCCCTTACCCAAGGGCTATTTCATCAATTGGGATGGAGAGTGGAAGTTGACGCTGGACGTTTTCCGGGACTTGGGGTTGGCAATGCTAGTGGCAGTGCTGCTGATCTATCTCATTTTGGTGGGTCAATTCCGCAGTTTCAAAGTGCCGCTGATCATGCTAGGTAGTATTCCGCTCGCTCTGATTGGGATTTTAGTTGGCTTCTCCCTTAATGGAGTTTATTTCAGTGCCACTGCCATGATTGGGGTGATTGCATTGGCTGGGATTGTAGTACGAAATGCGATCGTACTGTTGGAGTTTGTCGGCGATCAGTTGCGAGCCGGAGTTAAACTCAAGCTGGCGATTCTGGAGGCGGGGGCGGTGAGATTTCGACCCATCTTGCTCACTAGTGTCACGACGATGCTCGGTACATTATCAATTCTGAGCGATCCGGTCTGGTCAGGGCTAGCCTGGACGCTGCTGTGCGGGATGCTTGCTTCTTCAATTTTGACACTGGTGGTGATTCCACTGATGTACTATGGCGATCGAGCCAGTCATCAGAAATTGACATCCTCCCACCGCTAATCGGAGTACCGATATAGGGGGGGATTCCCAAACATCGCTATTTGGGTTTCTGCTTCAAAGCACCAGCCTTTCGAGATTTACTCTCTTCGGGTCTTACGGTTGCTCCACAGACTGACACGGGTAGCCCAGCCGCCAGAATATTTTTACTAGCATTGATATCGCGGTCATGGTTCACTCCGCATTTAGGACATTCCCACTCTCTGATATTCAATGGCAGCTTATCGACAATATGCCCACAGTTCCCGCACCTTTTGGAGCTAGGAAACCAGCGATCAATTTTAATCAGTTCTCGTCCGTACCATTCGCATTTATAGGCAAGTTGGCGAATCAGTTCGCCCCAACTAGCATCGCTAATGGCAAGCGCAAGTTTATGGTTCTTCACCATATTTTTGATCGCCAAATCCTCAACCACGATCGTTTGATTTTCGCGAACCAGTTGAGTTGTCAGCTTATGCAAAAAATCTTTGCGGGCATCGGTGATTTGCGCGTGGACTTTAGCCACTTGCATCCGTGCTTTATGTCGATTGTTACTCCCTTTTTGCTTCCGAGACAGAGCCTTTTGTACCCGTCTCAACTTGTTCCGAAGCTGCTTAAAGTGCTTGGGATTGGTAATCTTATCACCGTTACTAGTGGCAATCAAACTAGTTATACCAACGTCCAAACCAATCGATTTATCAACTTTTGGAAGTGGTTTAACGGTATGGTCATCCACCAGCAAGGATACAAACCAACGACCGCTAGGAGTCAGTTTGACAGTAATAGTCGATGGTGTGCAGCCTTCAGGAATGTTCCGACTCCATCGAATCGGCAAAGCTTCAGTACATTTAGCCAAAAGTACTTGTCCATCTCTCCACCGGAAAGCCGACTTAGTAAATTCAGCACTACCGCCATTATGTTTCTTCTTAAAGTTGGGATATTTCGCCCGACCAGCAAAGAAATTAGTAAATGCGGTTTGGAGATGTCGAAGACCTTGCTGAAGCGGTACACAGCTAACATCATTCAGAAACTCAAGATCTTCCTCTTGTTTCCAACTTGTCAGCATGGAGGAAGTCTGGTTGTAGCCGACTCGCTCTTGGCGTTCATACCAAGCTTCGGTACGAGCAGCTAAAGCCTTGTTGTACACTAGGCGGCAACAACCCATCGTCCGACGCAAGAGACTTTCTTGCTCGGCTGTAGGGTAGAAACGGTAGCGGGCGTTGCTGAATTGATATATGATTTGCTGTTTTTGAAACCCATATATCCCCCAGTCCCCCCTTCCCCTAAGCTTTCATACGCTTTCATCCATGGATTCAGCAACGCCAAAATTGGGTGTGAAAGTGCCATGCAAACCATAGGGGATGTGATGCTTTAAGTGCAGGCGAGCCACAGGCCCTTGGCTGAGGCATTTCCCATCCAAAATCACAACATCAGTGCGGTGGTAAGCAGCATCATAAACTAGGGTGATAACCCAACCATCATCCTCGGCTAAAAGTGTAGAGCTTTCTTTTACACTTGAGCGCGGTACAAAAACAGGTTCTCCTACAAACCCCTTGGGAGCCGCACTCCAAAACTCTTGCTGTCCCGATTCTGGGTTGATTTTCAATATCGCTTGCAGAGGCGCATTGCCCGCACCTTGATGAGCAGCACCTAAAAAAATCCAGCGATGGGGTTGTCCAATTCGCGCAGGAGAGACTTGGGGAAATTCTACACACCGAGGATCAATTAGCTTCCGTCTAGCAGTTTTCTGACTTAAATCCAGGTGAAACCGCCACAATTGACCAGGAGGTAATTGCTCAAAGTCAGTATTATCTGGATAACCACGCTTGTGGTCAAGACCAACATAGTCTTGATAGCAAACGGAGTCTAAAATTATCTCATCTCCCTGTTCAAAAGCATTGCCGTGATGAAAGACAAAGCAAGAATCAGTTTCTAAAACCTGCATAGCTTCTCCTTTGCGACGGGGAATTATCCAGACTCGCGTAAGTCGATTTGCTTGGAGTTGAATACACTCTGCTGGCCCTCGAAAGCCGAAAACGTAGGGAAAGGGGTTGAAAGATACCGGAGGCTGAAAAAACAGGCAATAGTTAGGGGTAATTGCAAAGTCATGGATAAAGAGAAAGCCTGGAACTTGATGTGTCAAGTGTTGAACGACAGTTCCAGTCATATCCAACTCATAGGTATGAATTTTCGATAATAGACCAGCATTAATAGCAAATGCAACCAAACGGGAAGCTTGAGCAGAGTTCCCTGGATCGATCTTTGGATGAGCCGCAATAGGCGATCCTTTACGCAGCAAACCGTCGAAAGTTTCAATTCCCAAAGTCTCCAGAGTTTTGGGGTTGAGGCGGTAAGGATTTGCTGCTTCCCACAAAGCCAGCAGCTTCTCTCCCCAATATATTACTTGCGTATTGGCAATATTTTTTAGCCGCAAATCAAAGGCATTAGCTAACCAACCACCTGGTTTTTGTGAGCCAAAGACGCCTCTGTAGAGCATACGTTTAGCGGTGCGTTCGGCTAAATAACCCTCAGTTTCGATAAATCGATTACGAAAATGGGCTTGTCCTTGGGAAAAAGTAATGGCGCAAATCATACCATCGCCATCCCAAGGATGATGGAGTTGCTGACCATTCACATCTAGCAATCCTGGGCCATTGCGAAACAAAGTACCATTAAGCTCAGACGGAATTTCTCCCTCTATATCATCAATCAAATAGTCAAACTCTTGTTTAAGAGAACGCGCTCCACCCTTCCAATCTTCAAAAGTGTAAGAACTGGGTTGTTGTGAAGAAAAATCGGTTTGTACTGAGTCTGTCTGTTTATTCATTATTCAATACTTTATGAAAATCGATAAGCTTAGATCTCAAACGTCTTACAAAAGTCAGGTATCTTGCTTTCAGTCGTCTTTAGGCAACAAAAATTCCTCAAATTTTTCCTCTGAAGTTTGGTTGATAAATTTAGGCAAAACTATGTCATTAAACAATTCTTGAACTTCTTTGCGTTTCTTCTCAATCAAATGTAAATAATCGTTTTTTACGGAGTCTTCTCGTCTTTTACGACGTTGATCTTCTGAATACTGCTGTTGACGAATATCTGGTAGCCAAGTGGAGTGTATTGTCATGGCAAGATTCAAGGGTTCATCATCTAAACTAGCACTCAGTCGATAAATTGGTTTATTCTTTAAATCATCGGCATGAAAAATCCAAAACTCATCTGTAGCACGGGCAGATTGACTAGGATCTGGGTCTAACATTACCGTACACACAATAAAGCCATGAATAGACTCATCTATATCTTCAGGACAGGGAAGAAAACTAGGAATAAATTGCATTGAACTAACATAAGTTCCAGATGGGAAATGATATGAATCAACAATTTCCATCTGCTGTGTATCTAAACGCAGTAGAGTAATTGGTTTATTTTGCTCTGGTAATTGTTCAACTGGAACAACTCTACGTGGATCTGATTTATAAGTATCATAAATACGCTGAGGTATCAGTTCCCATGTAAACCCTAAAGATAACCAGTAAATATTTTTAACTTCTGTAGCTGTTTCTGTTAGCGAATCACGGTTGAGTTCCCGATGGGTATATAAAGATAGCGCCCAAGTTGATTGAGAATCTTGAACAGTTTTAGAACTTTCTATTGCGCCTGTTTCGCCATCAACCACATATCGTCCGAGAGAACCTAAATCAGTTGAACCAACCATCATTCCCTCTAAGTCTTCACGAAATGGCTTTCCTGGGACAGAAGTATCATGGCGCGTAATCCATTCTGTAACGTCCCACCCGTTGACATGACCAACGTAAAGTGTGATTTTATTATGAGGATTACTATAGTCAGCTGCAAAATGCGAAATCTCTCTAGGTAATGTCACCTTTTGAGCTGTAATTGTTCTTCGATTATCAGGTAAATCTTCTATAGAATATCCTTGATTACCCTTATCTAAATCTTGGCGATTAATAATATATAAGTTAGCAAATGGTAGCGGCTTAATCGCCTGAAGAAAAACAGAATAAATCCAACTACCTAATGAATAAGTCCTGTTAGATTTCCACAATCTTAAAAAACCAAACAAAAAAGGACTAAATATTTGTGAAAACTCGATTTTAAAGGCGATATCAGCGAGAATAATATAGTTTTCCGTTATCGCTAGTTGATGAAGAGATTGGTTAACTAGTACTGGCTCATCATTAGGTAGCACTAATCGCCAACGCTCCATAGTAGCCTGTAAATTTTTTTCCTCGTCTGCAAATCGATAACGAATTAAATCAGTAAAACGTCCTAAGTCCTGTTTGGGATTAAATTTTATTTGGAGCGAAGCGTAGAATAATTTTACTAATTGGTGGAAGCAATTACTCTCTAATACCCAGTTGACAATTTTTTTAAATTTGCCATTGTAACCTGTTGAATAATTGGTCGTAAATAGCTCATCTTGCTTACCATTTGAGTTATCGAGATCCGTAACATAATGTGCTGAACTAATGTAAGTATCAAAAGTATTAATCCATGTTAATCGAGAAATAATCGGAAAAATGGAGTACCAGTCTTTAGTGGAACCTACTGGTTCTAATAGTTCCATACTGTCTGGGTCAAGTTGGTAAGCGCGACCCGCATCCATTGTTAGTAAAAGATGATCTTTAGTTCTTAAAAAAGCTGTATTTAATTGATTTCTCGCTCCGAAAATAATACTAAACCGACTAGGCCCGCCATTACGAAAAGCTGCAAAATAGCAAAACCTTTTATATTTTTCAACAAAATAAGAAAGTATTTTCTTATTAAACAGGGCAAATGGTATGGGTTCTACAGAATTATCTGCTAGATAGAACTGTGTAGCCAGATCTGCATAGTAACAAGGGGTTTTAGCGATTCTGGTTTTGAGTGTTGCTTTGCCATCTTCAAAACCCAAACGATAGACCATCCCATCGCCTGTGTAAAGTTGAGTTCCATCTTCTTGAGGCTTATTTTCAGACTGAAATAAAGCCCCAACGATGAATGCATAACCATGCAAACCCGATGGTAATTCAGCTAGTGGTAAATCGGCTAGTGAAACAATTTTATATTGTCTATCTTTATTTTCTTGTTGACGAATTTCAAGCTGCCAGTAGCCCTCATGACGGCTAGTTTTAACGACAGATCTCGGAATATGACAATTATTTAGGCAAGAGGAATTGGGAGTAAAACTAAAATTTTTATTTACCATTTATGATATTCCTGCCAAAAATTGCTAAAAGTACTAATCAAAAGCCCAAATTGACTAACGTAAAAATTAGCTTTATTCATTTTTTACAAACCTATTTAGCGAATCTAATCTCCAGAATGTTTAGGTATTTTAGACATTGCCAGTGCGAAGGAAAATAGTTTTAGTATTTACAGCAGTTTGAGTGCAAACCCGCCACAAGGTAAATCCTAGAATCAAGATCCATTAATGGTTGTCAGATTTTATTTGTGGTGCGTTTGGTCTAACCTGGATGATTCACCAACTTGTGAAATGCAGATGCTGACTGCATCTCAAAAAACAGAGTGTTTTTAAGGTCGATCGCCATAATTGCTTTTCTATAAAGGTTTCAGCGATTTCTGGCAATCTTCATGAATAATGCAGGCTAAATCTGCCGTAAAAATCAGATTGATGTAATATATCACACTGTAAATCTATAATCTTATTAAGGAACTCTAAAGAATCGATATGTAGCAAAAACTAGACTGCACCCAGTTCTCTCAACATGGCTAACTGAGCTTGAGTCAAACCGCTAGCTCCTGTAATCTTCATTCCTTCGTATGGTCTTTTGGCTTTGAGTATCCGCAGACAATTTCCCGATCGCATATCCCATAGTCTGATTGTTTCGTCCTCACTAGCACTAGCCAGAATTGAGCCATCTTGAGAGAAAGCGACTGACCATACCCAATTTGAGTGACCACACAGAGTGTTGAGACAACTTCCTGTTTCAATATCCCAGATTTTTACAGTTTGGTCGCAGGAGGCGCTAGCAATTTTTCGACCATCTAGACTAAAGCTAACAGCCATTACCCAGCTAGCATGTCCTTTCAATGTCTGCAAACACTCGCTTGTAGTGACATCCCAAATTTTGACCGTCTGATCCATACTTGGGCTAGCAAGTAAGCTACCATCTGGACTAAATGCGATCGCGCCAACTCTTCCTGAGTGTCCCTGCAATACTTTGATACATCGGTTTTCTTGCACATCCCAAAGTCTAATCGTGCAGTCATCGCTGCCACTAGCCAGAATTTGTCCTAGAGGGCTAAAGGCTACCGCCGCTACTCGATCTGTATGTCCATCTAAAGTTAAACGACACTCACTAAGACTGAGATCCCATATTTTAATAGTATGGTCAAAACTGCTACTAGCTAGCATCTTGCCATCTGGACTAAAAGCTAGTGACCAAACTTCATCTGTATGGCCGATAAAAGTATGACTGCATTCACCACTTTTAACTAGACTGCGGGAAGTCCCGCTCTCTATCCGTAGGATGAGAGTCGGGATGAAAGCAGGCGAATGAGCGATTGCATCTCCCCACCGCCATTTGCCTTCGGCTGAAAGCAAGCAGCGGGGGAGATGTATGAGCGAGTGA
>JBGSPI010000146.1:0-11772 GCA_041738715.1 Chamaesiphon sp. | reverse complement strand
CATCTGTCTTGCGTTCACCTCTATCTATTGCTGCTATTACTTTTTGACGAAGATCTTCACTGTAAGGTGCTGGCATCCTGATTTCGATCGCTAACTTCACCTACTATTATATGTCCTAACTGAAGCTCGTATTGCTATAATTACTATTCAACACGTTCAAAATATTTACATGCAGGCATTTTATCCTCAGATGTCAGTTACATAGGAGTTTCAATTCCTCAACTCGATCGTTCATCTGCTAGTGGTTGTGGATCACAAATATCTATGTCACCTATCAATCTTGGCGAATTCGTAGGATATATATTGCGGAGTGTCTTTTTAACTCAGATAAGGGAACTTTCTTCCGATGATGTTGAAATTAGCTTGTAGTGACGACCCGATAGAATTTGGGCTATGATAATCGATCTGCTTAAATTGAGTACTTGATCGAAAGGTGATCGGGTTTGCTCGATCGTACATGTCGATCGTTTAAATAAATAAAGTAGCAGAAATCTGAAAGTATTCACTAAGAGCCTTAGCTTGAATGGGATCGATCGACCGTTTACCATCAACAATTTCAGAGACAATCTCAGCAGAACCGATCGATCCAACCAGATCGGTTTGACTAGTACCGCTATATTCCATTAGATGTAACAAAGCCGCATGAGGACTGACATCACCCATTGGATAATGCTTGCTTTCATAGTCTTCGA
This sequence comes from Chamaesiphon sp., assembly GCA_041738715.1. Classification (GTDB taxonomy): domain Bacteria; phylum Cyanobacteriota; class Cyanobacteriia; order Cyanobacteriales; family Chamaesiphonaceae; genus Chamaesiphon. The sequence continues at coordinate 11,080 of JBGSPI010000146.1, read as the reverse complement.
TTAATGTCACAATTAATGATAGAAATTTTGATTCTTCATTACTCAGATTGCGATTAGCGACTAGACGCTCGGCAATCGCTAAAGCTCGATCGTATTCGGCTTCCGACGTAATAACTTCAGGGACGAAATCCGCTAATAAATTCACATAGACTGTTCTATCAAAAGTAATCGTCATTTTTCCAAGAATCCTTATCGTATTCTGCGTGAGTTAGAAAATATTTGTAGTAAATAGTTTGATTAACATAGTTGATATCTACAATTAATCGATACTTATTTCCTTTGATATTGAAAACAGTAAAATTGCCAACAGCTTCTGTATCGCGATAAATCTGCTTAACTTCTTCTAAATTTTGCCAAGATACAGTTTTGACAACCTTGTACCATTCTTCAATTACTGTCAGCGTGTCTGGGTACCTAGCTGCATCAGATCGCAAGTTACGGATTGCAATTAAATGCATACTTAGCTCATCCAGTTAATTTTCTTATTTTTATTCAGTGATGACACATCTCTAATTATAAGTGCAGATAATAATCCAACTGGCAGATCTATCTGGTAAATCGCCAGCAAACCGAATCAGAGCCACACTAAAACCTGCAACAGCACTTACATGATGATTGATATTATTCACCATCATGATTTGATTCTAATTCAACCGCTAGTTCTTCCAGATATTTCCGTCAGATTTTTTAGGTGCAATTGTAACGGTTGATTTAATGCGATCGAATCATATCGCCACCCCCAATTACCTTCAGCCTTACCGGGAAAATTCATCCGGGCGGAATTACCTAAACCCAAGACATCTTGTAATGGAAAAATTGCCACATTTGCCACAGAACTCATCGCTAATCGGATCAGATCCCAATGAATTCCGGCAGTACAAACGCCGCCTATGTATAACAATAGCCGATCGAGTTCGCGTTGTCGATCGGGATCGCGATTTAATTCCTCAAACCAACCGACCGTTGTGTCATTATCATGAGTACCTGTATAAACGACAAAGTTACGACCATAATTAAACGGTAAGAATGGATTGCCATTATCCGAACCAAAGGCAAATTGTAGTACCTTCATGCCTGGAAAATTAAACTGATCGCGCAGAGCTTCCACATCGGGGGTAATCACACCCAAATCCTCAGCTAAAATCGGTAAATGCCCCCACTTGTGTTGTAAGGTAGCAAATAATTCTGCGCCTGGAGCCTTAATCCAACGTCCTTCCATGGCAGTAGTTTCACCCTGTTCGACTGCCCAAAATGCTTGGAACCCCCGAAAGTGATCGACACGAATTACATCTACTAGTTTAAGTAAAGATTCAAACCGTTGAATCCACCAATTGAATTGGGTAGCTGCCAGATTTTCCCAGTGATAAACTGGATTTCCCCACAATTGACCAGTTTCACTAAAATAGTCAGGTGGCACCCCCGCCATTAATGCGGCAGCACCTGTTTCGGGATCGAGTTCAAAGAATTCTTGATTTGCCCAGACATCTGCACTATCATGAGCGACATAAATCGGGATATCACCGATGATTTCAATCTCATGTTTATTAGCATACTGTTTGAGTTCTAGCCACTGTTCAAAGAACTTAAACTGAATAAATTTATGATAGTTAACTTGGTCTTTGAGTTTGGTTTGCCAGTGAATTAGGGCAATCGGTTCTCGCTTGACTAAATCTGGCTCCCATTCCGGCCAACTTTTATGCCAATGCGCTTCGCGCACAGCCATAAACAGGGCATAATCATCGAGCCAGTAAATTTGACTCTGGCAAAAAAGATCGAAATTAGCTTGGTGTTCGTTATCTTCACGAGCCTGAAATCGCTGATATGCTAGCTGAAATAGTTTAGTTTTAACTTCGATCGCCAGTTCAAAATCAACTTTATCAGTGGGAAATATGGGTAAATCCTGTAAATCTGCGGTTGTTAATAATCCGTCTTCTAATAGTTTAGTTGGACTGATTAATAAAGGATTACCGGCGATCGCTGAATAACACATATATGGCGAGTTACCATGCCCCGTCGGTCCCAATGGTAAAATCTGCCAATATTTTTGCTTGGCATGATGCAAGAAATCGATAAATGCGTAAGCATCTTCCCCTAAGTCTCCAATCCCAAAGGGACTAGGTAATGAAGTTGGATGGAGCAGAATTCCGCTAAAACGAGTCATAGGTTAGGGGTTAGGGATTAGGGATTAGGCGATGCTCTGTTCGCGTAGCGTCGCCTTTGGCGATACTTGTCGTTGGCGTAGCCTCTGGAAAAGGGAAAAGGGAAAAGGGAAAGAACCAGAGACGCTCTTGTCTCCTAAAGCTTAACGTCTAAAGCCGAACGCCCACCTAACCCCTAACCCCTAGAGTCTAAAGCCTAGAATTTCAATACCTTCGCGACAGTCTGTACATCCTTATCTCCACGTCCCGAGCAATTGATCACAATTTTGGGACTACCAGAGAGTTGAGGACAGAGAGTTTCCAGATACGCGATCGCGTGGGATGTTTCGAGGGCGGGTATAATTCCCTCTAACTGGGACAATAGTTGAAAAGCCGTCAAAGCTTGAGCGTCAGTCACACTATAATACTCGGCTCGACCTAAATCTTTGAGATAACTATGTTCGGGTCCCACCCCAGGATAGTCTAATCCAGCACTAATCGAATGCGCCTCGGTCACTTGACCATCGCCATCTTGCAATAGATAGCTCATTGCACCGTGTAAGACACCCGGACGACCTTTGGTTAGGGTGGCGGCATGTTTGTCGGTCTCCACACCTTCACCCGCAGCTTCTACACCAATTAGGCGGACTGTCGGCTCTTTGACAAACTCGTGAAATAGTCCCATCGCATTAGAACCACCACCGATACAAGCTAACAGGATATCCGGCAAACCGCCCCATTTCTCGATCGATTGAGCGCGGGTTTCTGTCCCGATAATTGCATGAAAGTCCCGGACAATCATTGGATAGGGATGTGGCCCAGCCACCGAACCAAGGATATAGTGGGTCGTCTCCACATTCGTCACCCAATCTCGAATCGCTTCGGAGGTTGCATCTTTGAGTGTCCCCGTTCCCGCCTCCACCGGACGCACCTCGGCACCGAGTAGCCGCATCCGAAACACATTCAAAGCTTGGCGTTCCATATCTTGTACGCCCATAAAGATGACGCAGTTTAAGCCAAATCGGGCGCAGACTGTCGCTGTGGCGACACCATGCTGTCCCGCACCAGTTTCGGCAATTACCCGCTGTTTGCCCATCCGTTTAGCGAGGAGTACTTGCGCCAGTGCGTTATTGATCTTGTGGGCACCAGTATGATTTAAGTCTTCTCGTTTGAGGTAAATTTGGGCACCAGTGCCATCGGGACGAGCATAATGAGCGGTAAGCCGTTCGGCAAAATAGAGGGGACTGGGTCTGCCCACATAGTCACGCAGGAGTCCGCTGAGTTGTTGCTGAAATTCGGGGTCTTGAGTGTGTTGATAATATGCCGCTTCTAGTTCTAATAGGGCAGGCATCAAAGTCTCTGGGACATATTTTCCTCCAAATTTGCCAAACCGACCAAGACTGTCTGGCATGTCCTGAGCGGAGCCGTTCGCGTCAGCGTCGCCTTGGGCGAAGGGCTGTTGAAGAGGTGATTGACGGTTTTGGTTCGGCGAGAGGGGCGTTTGGGTCATGAGGTTTTTGGTTGTGAGATGTCTGGCAAGTTGTTGCAGTTTAAATTCCGTGATATGGCGGCTTCTACGGGTTGATCGAATGGCAGTGTTATCGATCTTCAATGACTAGACGAACCATTATTATACCGTTGTCCGCTCTTCCCTATCTACTCAACATCATTCGACCCAGCAATTCAATTGAGCAGTGATTATTATATGTAATATTGCAGCGATACTCCTGAAGAATCGATTAAAGTCGGACACGCGCCACAGCAAAGCAGCTTAACGAGCATGATGATACAGGTAGCTGAGGACTTGAAAAACGGAATCTTGTGGAAAAGGTTCTGCAAGCTAAAATAAAGGGGCACAGTTAACATGAGGTCAAGCCGATGGCAGTTCGACAGCCCCGCTATAGCAAAGAAGAGTTTGCTCGACGTGGTGATGAGATTTATGAGTCTCAGGTGCGCCAACAAATTGATGAAGAAAGCGATCTTGGAAAGATTGTGGCGATCGATATTGAAACCGGAGCTTTTGAGCTTGCGGACGATACTATGGCTGCTACTCGACAGCTTTACGATCGTTTGCCAGATGCCCAGCCTTGGGTTGTGCGAATCGGCTATCGTGCCGTTCATCGCTTTGGCGCACGGAGTTTGAAAGACGCTTTATGATGCAAGGACGTGTGAACCAGCGATGTGAGGCTGTTATTTCGGTTGCTGTGAGGGGTGGAGGTAAAATCAAGTCTGTTGATGCAGTTATTGACACAGGGTTCAATGGTTTTCTGAGTCTGCCGATTGCTATCATTGTAGAACTCGGTCTGCCCTGGAAATACCGCGATCGAGCTACGTTGGGCGACGGTAGTGAAACATTGTTCGATGTGCATGATGCAGAGGTTATCTGGAATGGACAGTACCGAGAGATTGAAATCAATGCAGCAGAGACAGAGCCATTGTTGGGGATGAGGATGCTGAAGGGTTATCGGTTGCAGGTTGATACGATCGAGGGTGGGCTGGTGGCGATCAAAATGTTGCCGAGTGTCAGTTAAAGAGGTAGTCGGTGAGGCACTGTCTAACCATCCCGTTGCACACCGACCGTATCAGGTTGGTCGGTGAATCTGAGAGGTTACTTGCGGCGGGTGAACGGGGCCGTTAGGCGGCGATCCGCTATCGGAAAGCAATCGTCGTTTAGAGCCATTATCTTTATAGCGACCGAGCTATCATACAACGTTCAAACTTCAGCCCAGATGGAAAGCTAATCGAACACCCATTGAGATATCGACCCCACAGACAGATTCTTGGGTAAGATAGATCGAGTACAGATCTAGCAGTACACTCGATTATCGATCGATACTGACAGAGCATCGAAATTTCAGGGAACAGCTATACCCATGTCTAACGCCGAACAGCCAGCCAAAATCCATCTCCCCAAAACCAGCGAATCGGAAACCCTCAAAAAAATTAGACATACCACCTCCCATGTCATGGCGATGGCGGTACAAAAGCTGTTCCCCAAAGCACTAGTTACCATCGGGCCTTGGATTGAGAATGGATTCTACTATGATTTTGACGTACCGGAAGCCTTTACCGAAAAGGACTTGAAATCAATTCAACGGGAGATGATCAAAATCATCAATCAAAAATTGCCCGTCATCCGCGAAGAAGTTACTAGAGCCGAAGCGGAAACTCGAATTACTGCCTTAAATGAACCCTACAAACTGGAAATCCTCGCCGGATTGCAGGAACCGATTACTCTCTATCACCTCGGGGATAAATGGTGGGACTTGTGCGCGGGGCCTCACGTTGAAACCACTGGTGATTTGCATCCCAAAGCCTTTAAGCTAGAAGCCGTCGCAGGTGCCTACTGGCGCGGGGATGAAACTAAAGCGCAATTGCAGCGTATCTATGGTACCGCCTGGGAAACGCCCGAACAGCTTGCCGAATACGAACGGCGTAAGGAAGAAGCAATTCGCCGCGACCATCGGAAATTAGGCAAGGAACTAGGCTTATTTATCTTCTCAGAGTTGGTTGGCCCTGGGTTGCCATTGTGGACACCCAAAGGGACAATTCTCCGCACTACTTTAGAAGAGTTTTTAAAAAAAGAACAGGTGAAACGCGGTTATTTACCTGTAGTCACACCTCATGTCGGCAAAGTAGATCTATTTAAAACTTCCGGTCACTGGCAAAAATACAAAGACGATTTATTTCCGATGATGTCTTCGGAAGGGAAGGAAGATTTTGCTGATAAATCGCCAGAAGAGATTAACCAAATTGCCAAGCAAAGAGGAATTTCACTCGTTGGCGATAGCCTCTCCTTGGAGAATCGAGAAATCTCTCCCAATCAGGATAAAGTAGCGAAAACTCCGGCAGAATTAATCACTGAAATTACTGAGTATGGTGGCTTTGCGCTCAAGGCGATGAATTGCCCATTCCACACGCAAATTTATAAGAGTGAATTGCGCTCCTACCGCGATTTACCGATGCGCCTAGCCGAATTTGGGACTGTCTATCGGTATGAAAAATCTGGTGAATTGGGTGGACTGACACGGGTACGTGGCTTCACTCAAGATGATGCCCACTTATTTGTCACTCCAGAACAGCTAGATAGCGAATTTCTCGATGTCGTCGATCTGATTTTCTCCGTCATTAAAAAACTCAAACTCGATAGTAATTTTCAAGTCCGACTCAGTTTCCGCGACCCCGAAATCAAAGATAAATATATCGGCACAGATGAAGCTTGGGATAAAGCTGAAGGCGCAATTCGTCGGGCAGTAGAGAAACTAGGCATCGATCACTTCTTGGGTATTGGCGAAGCAGCTTTCTATGGCCCTAAGCTCGATTTTATCGTGCGTGATGCTCTCGATCGCGAGTGGCAATTGGGCACCGTTCAAGTAGACTACATTCTCCCCGAACGGTTTGAACTAGAATATATCGACGAACATAGCACCCGCCAACGTCCGGTGATGATTCACCGCGCTCCCTTTGGCTCCCTCGAACGCCTAATTGGGATTTTGATCGAAGAATATGCAGGTGATTTCCCCGTCTGGATGGCTCCGGTGCAGATGCGTTTAGTTCCCGTGGCTCAAGACTTTATCCCCTTCGCCCAAGCCGCCTGTGCAAAATTACTCGCCCTCGGTGTCCGCGCTGAAGTCGATACCAGCAATGAGCGACTAGGGAAGATGATTCGGAACGCTGAGAAGGAGAAAATCCCCGTTGTCGGCGTAGTTGGCGGTCAAGAGGTAGAAAATGGCACAATTAGCATTCGCACCCGTGTAGCTGGCGAATTGGAGCCAATGAGTGTAGATGCTGCTGTTCAACGAATGGTAGATGCGATCGCTAATTTTAGTGATTTTTAGTTGGGAGATGGGTGGATATCTTCTGGTTGTCCCAGGATAGATTAATCTGGGTTTTGAGACTACTTCTATCGGCAGCAAGTTAAACTATCATCCACCCAACCCCTCTATTCCTATGAACCTCGATCGACAAATCCAATCCCTCATTGACGACGCACCAGATTTTGAAAGTCAAATGAGTGTAGCGGCAATCGCGCCTACTTTGCAACAGGTTGCGCAGAGTTTAACCAGACAAGCCTACTATATCTGTCAAAGTCCCCAAGGTGAATGGGCAATTACGACACTCCGCCATCGTCAGCAGCCGAATTTGGAAATTCGAGTAGTTTACGCATTTAACAATCTCCAAGATGTCGCCAAGTTTGGCGAACGCCAACTGGGGGCTAATGTAGCGGTGGAGATTCCGGTGATTTATTTGCTGTTTGAAATGTTAGCAATGCCGACGATCGATCGAGTGATATTTTTAACTAATTCCCAGAATCTTGATGTGGGCAAGGAGATATCTCGAAGTTATTTGGAAGAATCGATCGCCAAAGATCTTCACCAACAGTCTACCCCAACTACTCTACCCCCAGATGTCTGTTAATCCACACAGGGCTAGGATGCTTGAAAGTAGGACTTATTCTTGGGCATATTCCAGTTAGCCGATCGAAGGAATCAATACATTCGCACCAGATCTGAAAAAATTCTGGTGGCAATGCGATCTCTAGGGGATTCTTGGGGAACAGTATATTAGGTCTTTACGTACCTGAAATCCTCACTAGCTAACGCTTACTCAATACTGTCCCATGAGTTTTAATTTTGCATACTTATCAGGAGGTAAACTGTACCTCAAATTGGGTCAGGCAAATGTCCAAGCTGTCGCGAGTGCGTTTGGCCAAGCCGCGCAGGAGCGGGTAGTGCAAATGCAGCGACGCAATGGTTGGAAGCAAAAAAATGTCATGGCAAATTTCATGCCAGGCGGGATGTCTGGCGATATCTCCAAACCGGATTCGATTGTGCCTGTAACGGTGCAGGGTGTCTGTCCAACTAGTGCCGATCGATTACTATACACCCTCGAAGCTGGTGAAATCGGCGGGATTTTTACACTAGATTGTCAAGCAACCAATGAAAAGAGATTATTCCACAGTGCTGATTTTAAAGTCGATCGAGTTGATTTTCACCCAGAGCATCAATTAATTGCCTGTGCGGTAGTCCGCAAAGATGGGACGGCAAATATCGCGACGATGCCAGTGGATGCTGTCAAACTGGGTGAAGTAACTGAGGGTGATGCGATCGATCTTGCCCCTAAATGGATTCCTGGCTCCCGTAAAGCGATCGTCTTTCAATCGGCTGGTATCAGTCGCGACGGAGCGGGCTACATCATCGAACATGGACACTCGACAATCGAACAGCTAGATTTCGATCGACAGGAAGTGATTACCCTCGCTAGTGACCCCAAATATGACCTGCTTACCCCCCAAATGACCGCCGACGGCACTTTATACTATATTCGTCGTCCCTACCGCCCCTTGCGTCAGAGAGTGCGGTTTGGTCAAATCCTCAAAGAGATTATGCTGATGCCTTTACGTCTGTTGACGGCAATCTTTGAGTGGCTCAATTATTTCACCCGGCGTTACACAGGTAAATCTTTGCTCGCCACCTACCCACCTCAACGGGTTGCCAGCCAAAGAATGGTATTTTTGGGTAGAGCCGTGGATGTTGGCAGTGAAGTCGAGCGCAATCGCCGCTTTGGCGATGCTGATTCGCCGGCTCTTGTACCGCGTTGTTGGGAATTAATTAAACAACGCCCTCATCAGGCACCAGAAATCATCGCTCAGGGGGTATTAGCTTTTGATATTGGTTCGGATGGCTCGATCGTCTACAGCAATGGTAGTGCTGTCTATGGAATGCACCCTGGGGGAGTACCTGAGCGATTATTATTGGATCGACCGATCGAACAAGTTGCCATCCTTGATTCACCAGATCCGAAACTATGGGGGTACGATCGTGGCGATCTGAATTAGAGGACGACTGTGCAGTTAATTAAAATTAACTAAACTAACTATAAATTTTCTAGCGAAATGTGGGTTTTCGATCTCAAGCGTTGAGGGCTAATTTTGGTCAACCTAAGACTAGGACAGTTTTGTTTTATATCCAATCGAGTCACAGAGTCTCCATAACGAGAATTTTGCAATTACCACAAAGTAAATTACCCCTTTTGCGACACCCTGACGATGAGAAAGAACACCACTGCTAATTCTCCACTCTTAATGTTTATGCTGCGCGCGCAGCAAGTTACCAGCAAAGACGATCGCGCCGAACAAGGTTATGCAATGGTGATAATCTCGATTATCACGATCTTTGTGTTCAGTCTGTTAGGCGCGTTCGTGACGCTCTCCAACCTTAGTAAAGCCTCGACCAATGCCTATGTCGATGGGACTAATGCTTTTTATGTTGCCGAGTCGGGGTTGAATCGACGTGCCGATCTACTACGCCAAAAATTTACTGATACGATTACGCCAACTGGCACTTATCCGGTAAACATTTCTAGCTGTTTTTCCACCACTACAACTGCAACAGCGACCGATAATGATTTTGAATGCCGCAGCTATGGATTTAAGAGCCGGAATAATACTGCGAGGGTTACAAATACCAGCGGAGTCACTGAAACGAAAGATAACAATGAGGATGTTAACTATACTGCTTACACTTATGTAGCTCCCGCTCAAGATTATTCAACTACGCCGCCCGCACTGATGCAAATTTCTTCGGGACAGCCTTATGCTGGACTAAATGCATTGGAATATCAATATAATGTCTATTCCACTGCCAAGAAAAATACCTTGGCTGGTGGGGATGCAAATGTTGTCTTACAGATGAGCTTTAAGAGCCGAGTGGTGCCCCTATTTCAATTTGCCGCTTTTTATGAAGAAGATCTAGAAATGGACTCGCAGATGCCAATGAGTGTGGGTGGCGCAGTTCATACCAATGGCAACCTCAGAGCTATTTCCTATGGGTTTGCCAGATCCGGCGAATCACCTTATGGCACGCCAAACGCACTGAGTGCAAATTTTAACACTGATGACTTACAATATGCTTCAACTAGATTGCTGGGTAACGTAACCATTGTCGGCAGCATTTACGATCGAATCACCGCGAGTACTTGGCGACCGAGTTGGTGTAGCGGCAGTCAAACAGCAGCCGATCAAACCAAAAACTGTGGAGTGATGGCTGTCTATAAAGGCAGTGCCGCCGATCCGAGTAGCGATTACAATCCAGCCAACTATGCTTATTTTCCCGACTTTGATTCTACCAGCCGCACCACTCCGCTGACAGCTACCGAGCTATTGCCTTTTGGGAGTAAGATGCTCGATGGTTCTGGTGGAGTCAGGCGACTCAACCCGCCCAAACCTGGTTTTCTGCGGGAGAAAAATTATAAAACTGGCGAAGTCGGTACTTATTCTGCCAAAGCAGACATGCGGCTCAAATTTTTCCCCAGCCGCGCGATACCTTTTAGTTTTACATCGATTAAGTCGGGCGGCTCTGGTTGTGCTGGATTCGACATTGCCAGCGATCGACAAGGCTTTTCTACTCTCTCCTGTGCTAGTCTAACCAAAGGACAGTTATGGAGTCTCCAGCAACCAATATTAAGGATTGCGACATTGCCAACTTCTGGTAGTAACGATGAAAAAATCTTGAAAGCGATCAAAGTAGCGATCGCTTCTTCATCTTCAATCATCACGCCCTATGAATTGAAACAACCACTCCCCACCACTCCAACAGCAGGTTGGCAAAGCACACTCAATGGACTACTACCTTCCGGTGTAACTTGGTCGGACATCCGAACCGCCACTCCACAATCGATCGAGCAGATTTTAACAAGTAAAGGTGGAACCAGTAGCGAAATATTACCGCCACCAATTCAGGTAATTAGCGGTACCAGCAATCAAACTGACCTCAATCTAAATACAGGTGGTTTCTACAATTCACCTGATTGACTGACAAAAGTCTAAGAAGCCCAGATTTGAGTGGTAGCTTTAAACTCGATGCGATAAGTTTTACGCTCATATTGTTGAAGAGAAGCTTTGGCAGGGTCAGGGTCAGTATTAGTAACAAAAGAGACAAAAT
>JBGSPI010000144.1:0-3893 GCA_041738715.1 Chamaesiphon sp. | reverse complement strand
ATCGAACCCAACTCAATCCCACATCACCAAATCCGCGCTACGATAGATAATCGCCCAAACAATCCGAAACAGAGGCAAGATCGTGGCAGTTGCAGTAGATAGTCTCATTACTCCTGAAATCCTCAAACCCGCTCGTTACCTTGGTAACGAACTCGGTGCGGTGCATAAACCGTGGGAGAGTGCGACAGTTCGCTGGGCACTGACATATCCAGAGATCTACGAAGTTGGGGCGAGCAATCTGGGGCATATTATCCTCTACAGTATTATCAACGCCCAGCCGCGCCAATTGTGCGATCGAGCCTATCTACCAGCAGCGGATTTAGCTCAGAAATTACGCGATACGCAGACACCATTATTTGGGGTGGAGTCGCAGAAATCCCTCGCCGAATTTGATATTCTCGGTTTTAGTCTCAGCTATGAATTGGGCGCGACGAATATATTGGAGATGTTGACTCTCGCCGGAATTCCCCTAACGTGGCGCGAACGTGAGATGGGAAATTATCCGCTGATTTTTGCAGGTGGGCAAACGGCGACATCCAATCCCGAACCCTATGCGGATTTCTTTGACTTTATCGCCCTGGGGGATGGGGAAGAATTATTACCCGAAATTGGGTTAGTCGTTGAAGATGGCAAAAATACGGGGCTGAGTCGGCGCGATTTATTATTGGATCTGGCGCAGGTTCCAGGTGTATATGTACCGCAATTTTACGATTTGCACCCCGATGGGAGTGTTAAGCCAAATCATCCCGAAGTACCGGAGCGCATTCTTCGACGGGTAGCTACTCCGATTCCAGCATACTCGATCGGGTTGGTGCCATACGTCGAAACCGTACACGATCGCTTAACTATTGAAATTCGCCGTGGTTGTACCCGTGGGTGTCGCTTTTGTCAGCCAGGGATGTTGACTCGCCCAGCGCGGGATGTGGAGCCGGAAGCGGTAATTAATGCGATCGAAACTGGAATGCGATCGACGGGTTATGATGAATTCTCGCTCCTCTCTCTCAGTTGTTCGGATTATCTCGCCCTTCCCGCTGTGGGCTTGGAAATTAAGAATCGGCTCAAGGATGAAAATATCTCGCTCTCCCTCCCCAGTCAGCGGGTGGATAGATTTGATGAAGATATTGCAAATATCATCGGTGGTACGCGCAAAGGTGGCTTAACTTTTGCACCGGAAGCGGGTACCCAAAGATTGCGGGATATTATTAATAAGGGTTTGACGAATGAAGAATTACTGCGCGGCGTGAAGACGGGCTTTGAGCAGGGTTGGGATAAGATCAAACTCTATTTTATGATCGGTTTACCAGGCGAAACCGATGTCGATGTAATTGGTATTGCCGAAACCGTGCGCTGGCTCAAACAGGAATGTTGGGCACCCTTCGACTCCGCTCAGGGTAAAAAAGCTCGTAGGATTGATTTCAATATCACCATTTCCAACTTCACACCCAAACCCCATACTCCCTTCCAATGGCATTCCGTTTCTACCAGTGAATTCCAACGCAAACAACAGTTATTAAAAGACGAATTTCGAGATCTGCGGGGCGTTAAAGTCAATTATACCGACGTGCGGATCTCAGCAATGGAAGATTTTGTCGGACGGGGCGATCGCTCCCTCGCCCCCGTCATCCGTCGCGCTTGGGAACTCGGCGCAGGTATGGATGCTTGGTGGGAAAGTCTGGATCAAGCCTACGGTGCCTGGGCACAAGCGATCGACGAAGCTGGTTTAGACTGGAAATATCGCCGTGTCGAAAATGGCGAATGGAATGTATTTGAAGGTAGCGAAGATGGCAGGGTACCCACAAGGGATACCCCTACAGATCCTATTGGTGCGCCAAGATCTGTAATTAATAGTCGCGCCCCAAACCTCAAACCACGCCTCACCACACACGAATCTACACCGACAGATTCCCCAAAAACACCAGAATCCCCACACTCCCCCTACGGTGGTACAGCCCACTCCCCCACTCCCCAACTCCCCCACAACCTCAACGCTCCCCTCCCCTGGGATCACCTCGATACAGGCATCGATAAAAAGTGGCTCCAAGACGACCTAGAACGCGCTCTAGCCGCTGGAGTTGTTCCCGACTGCTCATTTGATGGTTGCTCCCATTGCGGCGTGTGTGGCACCGATTTCGGGCATAATATTGTCGTTCCCCCCCTGCCGATTCCCGAATTCACCGGACACTTTACGCCCAATACTGACAAAGTACAGCGGATGCGGGTTTGGTTTGGCAAAAGTGGCAAAATGTCCTTAATCGGGCATTTAGATTTAGCCAAATTATTCGATCGAGCGATCCGCCGCGCCAGTATTCCCGTAACCTATAGTGGGGGCTTCCATCCTGCGCCTCGGATTATGATTGCCAATGCTTTACCATTAGGCTCAACCAGCACGGGTGAAATTGCCGATTTTGAACTCACCAGCATGATGGATGAGGCAGAATTTCACACTAAATTAGCAGCGCAATTACCCGCAGATATTCCCATCTATCACGTCGAATCCGTCGATCTCAAACAATCCGCTGCTTCAGCATTAATCACTCAAGCTGAATATCTGATTACTGTTTCATCAGCTAACGACACACCACCGCAATGGGAATCTTGGATCGCGGCAGTGTTAGCTAGTCAGGAAATAATTCAGAACAAAAAGTCTAAATCTGGTAAGAATACGCAAATCAATTTGCGGGAGCGGTTGTATGAATTGGAGTTCCTGAATGTTGTTGGTGAGCAAGATGTGGAGTTGCGATATGTGGGTAGTTGTGCTAATGATGGAACGTTGTTGCGTCCAGAACAGATGGTGTTTATGTTAGAACAGGTTTCTGGGATGGAGTTGCAGTTAAGTAAGGTGGTTCGATCGAGATTAATTTTAGCTGAGTAGACAATAAAATATAGCTGAAAATTGTAAAGATCTCATCACGGGAAATGGAAATATCAACAAATCTCAATCTCACATCCAATGAATAATCCAACGCTTTTCTTAGGGCATTATGGGCTGAGTTCCGTCAATCATTTGGTAAGTGTGCATGGCAATATTCTCCACGCAAAGATGGGAAGGAGAAGCGTGTATATTTCGGGTACGTTGATCTTGGAATTGACAGTAAATCTCTAAGCGTGTCAATTTCTTACAAACAGAAAGGTGTCATTGAAAAAATATTTTTCAATGAAAATTCTGGTGTAATTTCCCAGGAAAATAGACGAAAAATATTGAATTCGGTTGATAAAGCACAGAGAAATAAAAACAATCTTGAGACCTATCAATTCAAAAGTATTTTTGAGTCAAATTCTTTTGCAATAACATCTTATTGCGGGTTTCGTTTCAAGATTGACATAGTGGATCAAGTAACAAATAGTATTTTGTTTGAAGCAAAAGGTTTCGATGAAATAGATGCAGCAACTGAAGCTAAAAGAATATTGGTTAAAATACTTGATTTTTTATCGGTTTGTACAAATTCAATATTTGTAATTTCCAGCTTCGATGTATGTATTGAAGATGGATTTAAACTAGGCAATGAAGATGTGTTCATTCAGGATTTTGACTGGATTGATGATCATCCTCGGATTGGAAACTATTTAGCACTCTGGGAAAAACAAAAAAATTTTATAGACGATATTATACTAGATAAGTTTGATTTAAATCATCCATTCATAAGAGCAAGTAGCCACTTTCATTCAGCACAAAAGCTTTGGCTTCAAAGTTCAGTGATTGACAATAAAATAGAAATTTCTAATGTTTTGTATGTATCGGCACTTGAGGTTGCCACCTGATTGACTGACAAAAGTCTAAGAAGCCCAGATTTGAGTGGTAGCTTTAAACTCGATGCGATAAGTTTTACGCTCATATTGTTGAAGAGAAGCTTTGGCAGGGTCAGGGTCAGTATTAGTAACAAAAGAGACAAAAT
>JBGSPI010000143.1:0-20642 GCA_041738715.1 Chamaesiphon sp. | reverse complement strand
ATTTTGTCTCTTTTGTTACTAATACTGACCCTGACCCTGCCAAAGCTTCTCTTCAACAATATGAGCGTAAAACTTATCGCATCGAGTTTAAAGCTACCACTCAAATCTGGGCTTCTTAGACTTTTGTCAGTCAATCAGGTTGAAAAGTAAATGAGTATCGATCGTCAATGGAGATCTACAAAGAAACGGGGATTAGAAGTTTTAGCCAGATTAAAACGGTTATATCCAAACGCAACTTGTAGCTTAGATTATACAACTCCCGTTCAACTATTAGTTGCGACAATTCTCTCGGCACAGTGTACTGATGAGCGCGTTAATAAAGTTACTCCGGCATTATTTGCTAGATTTCCTGATGCTCGATCGATTGCTAATGCAGATATTCTAGAAATCGAAGCATTAATTCGATCGACAGGGTTCTATCATAATAAAGCTAAAAATATCCAAGGTGCCTGCCGCAAGATAGTGGCAGAGTTTAATGATCAAGTTCCGTCCCAAATGGAACAGTTACTCACATTACCTGGAGTAGCCAGAAAAACAGCCAATGTCGTTTCTGCACATGCTTTTGGCGTAATTCAAGGTGTCACTGTGGATACTCATGTTAGACGCTTGACAAATTTACTGGGATTAACTACTCATCAAAACCCGATTAAAATCGAACAAGATTTAATGAAACTCATCCCCCAACCGGATTGGGAAAATTTTTCGATTATGACTATCTATCATGGACGAGCCATTTGTAAGGCAAGAAAGCCCAACTGTCCCGACTGTCAATTAGCCGAACTCTGTCCATCTGCACCTTTAGGGCACATCATATCCAAATAAATTGGCATTAACCTCATCTAAATTAATATCTGCTAACCCGTACTCTGCCCACCGCCTACTCACCATTGCGGCAACATCAGGATCGGATTCCAATTGTTCGCCCCAAACATGGTCGGTTTCAGGATAAACCTTGGTTGTGGCATCGATACCCATCCGGCTCCCCAATCCGACTTTTGGCGTAGCAAAATCGAGTTTATCAAATGGAGTGTCAGGGATAATAAATACATCCCGCTGGGGATCGACTTTAGAACTAATTGCCCAAACAACTTGGCGCGGGTCGCGGATGTTGATATCCTTATCCACAACAATGACAAATTTAGTATAGGTAAATTGGGGTAGCGCGCTCCAAAAAGCTAAAGCTGCACGTCGAGCTTGTCCAGGATAGGCTTTATCGATCGCAATAATTGCTGCTTTGTAACTCAAGGCTTCCATCGGCAGGAAAAAATCGACAATTTCGGGCACCTGTTGGCGTAGAATTGGCGTATAGATCCGGTTGAGTGCGATCGCCATCATGGCTTCTTCTTTCGGCGGACGACCACTAAAAGTAGTTAGATAGATCGGATCTTTCCGATGGGTGATGCAGTTGAAGCGAATCAACGGGCATGATTTGGACAGATTGTAGTAACCCATATGGTCGCCAAATGGCCCATCCGTCATTTCTTCTCCTGGCGTAATCGTCCCTTCGAGGACGAATTCGGAGTCAGCAGGGACTTCAAGATCGATAGTTTTACATTTAGCTAGTTTTACGCCACCACCACCGTAGATGCCCGCAAATAGCCATTCTGATAAATCTACGGGAATCGGCGTGGCAGCGGCCATAATCACTAATGGATGTACGCCCAAGGCAATGGCTATTTCAAGTTTTTTGCCCTGCTCGGCTGCTTTCCGCAGGTGACGCGCTCCCCCCCTGACAGACAACCACTGGACTGTCATTGTATTCTTCGACTGTAATTGGAGTCGATAGACACCCACATTGGGAGTACCTGTCTCACAATCTTTGGTAATCACCAATCCCAATGTGACAATCTTACCAGCATCGCCAGCGTAGGGACGAATTAGTGGCAAGCTATTTAAGTCTAAGTCATCACCTTTAATCACCACCTGCTGACAAGGTGGAAAGAAATCTCGACTCGGTTTAGCTTTGAGAACGTCAAATAATACTTTGCCAAACTCCACAGCTTGGGTAAACTTTTTTGGCGGTTTTGGCTGTTGTAGCATTGCCAACTTCCGACCCAAATCCTCTAATTCTTGGGGCTGTTCCATATTCATTGCCCAGCAGATTCTCTCTACTGTGCCCATGATATTGACGGCAACTGGATATTTTGCCCCTTTAACGTTTTCAAACAGCAAACCTGGCCCACCACACTGCAACATGCGGTTGGAGATCTCGGCAATTTCCAAATCCGAGTCTACCAGGGTCTTAATCCGCCGCAGTTGACCTCGTTGTTCGAGTAAGTCTAAAAATTCCCTGAAGTCCTGCGTCATCCGATCGCTCAATGTAAAGTTATGTCTCTATTCTACATGTAACCCGGAGGGCAAGAAGAGCGGGAATAAAGCAGAGGAAGATTTGAATGGGACTAATTCCCCTTTTGAGTCCGAAAGCTGTAGAAGGCATAAATATCAAATAGTGCCCCGACAAACCCACAAACCAAGCAGATGGTCAACATGCCTTGGAAAGCAGATCCCTCACCGAACGTATCAAGAATAGCGAGCAAAATATTTGTCGGTATCTGAGCGATCGATCCCAATCCAGGAATAAACGTGAGGAGCCAAGAACTAGCTAGAGAACCAGACATTAAGAGCATCGGGGCTACAAAGCTAAATATCACCGCGAGAGATAAAGAACGTAGTAATTTTGACACGATCGTAGCCTCACCCGCCTGATGGCTGAAAGAATTGTGTGTAGCTAAATTAACCGCACTCACATATCATAGTTTGATGTCTTCAAGATCGCTCAAATCTGTGAGAAATCTTAAAACATCATTAAACTTTAGATGATGAGAGAGTGTATAATAGCATTTTCATGAAGTTTTACGAAGATTGGGGTAATCTGAAGAGAGGAATATGACAATTTTTACGAAACTCATTTCGCGAGGGTAGGCAACTATCTGACTCGTGCAGCCAAAGCAATGGGGAATCAACACTCAGCCCAAAACACTACACTACTGCGGCAGGTTTTCGCAAATATTAATGCGGATAGTTGTCCAAAACATTACAACTTCCACATGCACACTAATTGTTCGGACGGACAACTCGTTCCCGAAGATTTGATGAATCAGGCTGTCCAAATTGGTTTGCGAGGTATGGCAATTACCGATCATCACAGTGTTCAGGGTTACTACCGTGCGGCAACATGGCTAGAGTCACAAAATCCAGAATTGCTCCAGTTATGGACGGGGATTGAAATTACTGCTTATCTTCCACCTGTAGATGTTCACATTCTCGGTTATGGTTTTAACCCCTTAGAGCCAAGTCTGGCACCATATCTCACCGGGCGAGAACCCAGAGGGGTTGATGCTCGCGCAGAACGGGTAATTGCCGCACTTCATGCGGCAGGGGCTATTGTCGTCTTAGCTCATCCATCTCGTTACCGGCGCACCCCCGGCGAATTAATTCCCACTGCCGTCTCGCTGGGAATTGATGGCGTGGAGACTTACTATGCCTACAATAATCCTAATCCCTGGATTCCCAGTTTTGAACAAACAGAGACTGTCAAACGTTTGGGCAATAGTTATAATCTACTCCACACCTGTGGCACAGATACACACGGGTTAAATTTATTACAACGTTTGTAGCTTGAGATTTTGCCAAATATATTGAATGGCTGTTGACAAAATGATCTGAAGATGAGTGATCCCCGCAGGGGTAATCATGTCTCGCCCGATCGATCTAACCATTCCACGTCTGGACTTTGGCGATCCTCACCGGAGTAATGGCGATCGATAGTCAATCCAGTCTAAGTAAAATCGCTAATTGCCAATTTGATCGCAGTTGTTTATGATAATAAGTTAGAGATATTATACCCACCTAGAATCACCATTCAGTATTTCTCGGTAGCGAAATGGCTACAATTGTTGTAGATTGTGCAGGGACTGCTCCAATGCTAAACAAATCAACAAAACGTGGGCAAAATTGGGTAAATATCGCCACAAGTAATAATTTGCCGCAAAACAAGATCCTACTTGTGCGATCGATTAATTTTAATTAGTTCTTTTGTGTTCGCTGAATCAGATGTCATCAAATTCGGTTAAGCCTCTCAATGGTCAAGCTTTACACATGAACACCCATTCAATTGGTGAACTGCTCGACGTGACAAAGCAACAAGATCCAGATCCCGAACATCCAGAAATCAGACTAGATCGTGAGGGTGTGCCGACAAAGCTATCAGTCTCGATATCACCGCCAATTGAGCATTGTGAATTACCCGTTGAAGATATTCGGGTAGCAGCACTCAAAGCAACTCTGGAAAGGCATCGCGGCGAACGCCAAATTGTCCTCTTACAAGATTTTCCCGATCCTGATGCGTTATCAGGTGCCTGGGCATACCAAATGATTGCCAAGCAGTACAATATCAACTGCGATTTGGTTTATGCAGGTGCTCTCAGTCATCAGGAAAATATTGCCCTCGTCAAACTGACTGGATTACCCACCAAAAAAGTTTCTAGTTCAAATCTACGAGACAAGGACTTAGCGATCTATCAGGGCTGCGTCTTAATTGATAATCAAGGTACTACCTGTCAATTGTTAGAACTCGTCAGACAAGCGGGTATCCCAATTACAGTTATTATCGACCACCACAGTTTACAAGAAGATCTCAACGCTGAATTTGTCGATATTCGCCCATCGACCCGCGCCACGGCAACTATTCTCACCCAGTATCTTCAGGCGGGATTGCTCAAACTCGATAGCAGTATTAGTGAGCATGTCAAGTGTGCTACGGCATTAATGCATGGGCTACGTTCTGATACCAATCGGCTGATGCAGGCGCAAGAAGAAGATTTCCTCGCCGCCGGGTATCTCAGTCGGTTTTATGACGCTCAATTGCTCAACGCCATCCTCCAAGTATACCGATCGAAACGAGTGATGGAAGTCATTCAACGATCTCTAACCAACCGAGTAGTCCAAAATAATTTCTCGATTGCTGGAGTTGGGTATCTTCGCTATGAGGATCGAGATGCAATTCCTCAAGCTGCGGACTTTTTGGTCACGGAAGAAAACGTCCATACGGCTGTAGTCTACGGCATTGTCCGGGATGAGGATGATGAAGTCGAATTGGTGATTGGGTCCCTCCGCACGTCCAAATTAACCCTCGATCCTGATGAATTTATCAAAGAGGCGTTTGGTAAAAATAGTGAAGGACGTTTCTTTGGTGGGGGTAGATTTACAGCGGGTGGGTTTGAGATTCCCGTGGGCTTCCTGTGTGGATTTAATGACAATTCTGAGTTTTCCAAGATGAAGTGGGATGTGTTTGATAATCAAATCAAGCAGAAGTTACTCAGATTGGTAAACCCGACGGACACTTACTAGGAAACCAGCTTGATATTCTAAGCTCTCAAGAAATAAACGGATTGATTGTCAAGATCGATCCGTTTATTTTTGTTTAGATATAAAATACTTTGCCTCAATATGCTCGCCCAAAATATGAACGAACATTAACTATCTTTGCGAACTGGATCGATCGACATTATCTCTGATTCAGATGTATGAAGATGGTTGATGCTAGGTTCATCACCAATATTTGCTCTTTTCTAACCCCTTAAAATGACTTCAACACTAATTGCCGCTCTATTTGTTTTCTTGCTAGCGACACTGGCTGGCGCAGAGGTCATTAATAAAGTACCACCAACGTTGCATACTCCGCTAATGTCAGGTTCTAATGCCATCTCTGGCATTGCTGTAATTGGGGC
The DNA here is from genome assembly GCA_041738715.1 of Chamaesiphon sp. Classification (GTDB taxonomy): domain Bacteria; phylum Cyanobacteriota; class Cyanobacteriia; order Cyanobacteriales; family Chamaesiphonaceae; genus Chamaesiphon. The sequence continues at coordinate 14,913 of JBGSPI010000143.1, read as the reverse complement.
ACTATTAGTTGTCGGAGATACGCTCGGTAAGTCGGGAAATGGAATGTTAATTACAATTTTAGGCGCGATCGCGATCGTCTTAGCTACTATTAACGTTGTCGGTGGTTTTCTTGTTACCGATCGAATGCTCCAAATGTTCAAGAAAAAAGAATCAAAAACAACTTAATCTTATCCCTACCCTCTACGACCTAATCTCCGATGAATATTAATGAATTTATCCCAACGGGAATTCAGCTTGCTTATTTGATTGCCACGGCACTCTTTTTTCTCGGTTTGAAATATCTGGGTTCACCAGCCACAGCGCGGCAAGGAAATACTATCGCGGCGGTGGGGATGTTAATTGCAGTTGTCGGCACATTGCTGAATGCTGACGTAGTCAACTATCAAGTGATTTTTTTAGCAATTGCCATTGGTTCAGTAATTGGCGCAATTGGTGCCTATAAAGTTGAAATGACTTCAATGCCCCAAATGGTGGGCTTGCTAAATGGTTTAGGTGGTGGAGCTTCGACACTGATTGCTGTAGCAGAGTTCCTCAGAGTATTACCGAGTACAGAGATTCCATCACTCGATAGTCGAATCACCCTAATTCTCAGCATTTTAATTGGTGGCATTACGCTGACTGGTAGCTTAATTGCCTTTGCCAAATTACAGGAATTAATGTCGGGTTCGCCAATTACTTTCCCGCTGCAACAACCAGTAAATATTCTGTTATTTGCCAGCTTTATGATCGGTAGCGGTTACTTTCTGAGTGTACCGAAAGATGAAGTTGTTTTCTTGGGCTTAACCGCAATCGCCCTGGTTTTAGGAGTATTATTTGTTTTACCGATCGGTGGTGCAGATATGCCGGTGGTAGTCTCACTCCTCAACTCTTTTTCGGGTATTGCCGCTGCTGCTGCCGGATTTGTGTTGATGAATAATATTTTGATCATTGCTGGTGCTTTAGTAGGTGCATCAGGGATTATCCTGACGCAAATTATGTGTAAGGGGATGAATCGCTCGCTGACTAGTGTCTTATTTGGTGCCTTCGGTGGGATTAAAGCTAGTGGTGGTGCTGGCAGTGGAGATCTGGGCAATCGCACAACCAGGAGTGTTGACGCGGAGGAATGTGCGATGATGTTGGGTTATGCTCGATCTGTTGTCATCGTGCCCGGTTATGGCATGGCAGTAGCGCAGGCACAACACTCCGTCAGGGAATTAGCCGATCAATTGGATCGATTAGGTGTGGAAGTTAAATATGCGATTCATCCTGTTGCTGGGCGGATGCCGGGGCACATGAATGTTCTACTCGCTGAGGCAAATGTCCCCTATCCCCAACTTTGTGATATGGATGATATCAATCCACAATTCGATCGAACCGATGTCGCATTGGTAATTGGCGCAAATGATGTGGTGAATCCTGCGGCACGGAGCGATAGTAATAGCCCCATCTATGGAATGCCAATTTTAGATGTAGATAAAGCCAAACAGACAATCGTCATTAAACGTGGTATGAGTACTGGGTTTGCTGGAGTCGAGAATGAGTTGTTTTATCTGGATAAAACAATGATGCTGTTTGGGAGTGCGAAGGACGTTGTTGGTAAATTAGTCTCAGAAATCAAGCAACTCTAGTCGGCAAGGTTGAGGGATCGGAGATAGGTACTTATCCTCAAACCCGATCTCATAGTAAGTAACCGATCGATTTAGGGAATAATGAGTAAAACGATCCCGATAACTTCCTGGCAACCTTGGTTAGCTCACCAACCGATCGATCTCACTATCAAGCAATATGATTAGCGCACAATCGAAGATGTCCAATGTTTTTGATCTAGACGATCGTCAAATAGTCGAGAAATTTGTGCATGGCAGTAATCAACTATTGGCTAGCAAAAACTTGCGATTGGAGGTGAGCGGTAACTTGTCGCAACTGATCGCTCAAAATGGCGATGTAGTTGCAATTATGTATTTACAAAACAAGCCACGCAATGCGATTATCAAAAATAGTTCACCATTTGCAGAACTAATCGATGATAGTCTCATCGATCGAGATTTTGTGCTGATCGGGGATGCCAGTCGATCGGGTTTTACTGAATATAGACATTACGTTACACCTGCTGGGTATCGTGCCTGGTATACAGATCCAGCCATTCTGTGGAAAAAATGGTGGCCAACGGAAAGATTTCACAATAAACAGCGGTTTAATATGGATATCTTGGTGAACTTGAAGGATAATTGGTATCCCGTTCAGGATATTAATGTTAATGCTGGTATTTTTACCATTAAAACTATTGCTGGTCAATTGATCCTCAAACGAAACAGCAAGGTACTATGGTTGGCACAAATTATGCCAGAAGCAGGATCGATTCCAAAAATTGATGTTCAACCGATCGAAGCGGAACATCCCTCACTTCGATCTGAGTTACAATCTGAACTTTATCCCAGAAATTCACCGCCAGAACTAGCAAAAAAAATCCAGCAGAAACAGTCTGAAATTAATACAGAACAAGCCTGGACGATGATCAAAGAACTGGAACATAAATTACAGGCTCAAATTAAACTACATACTGAGATCGAGGAAAAATATAATCGATCGGAACATCGGGCAATCATCGCCGAACAACGGCTCAAAATGGTGCATCAGTACTTAAATAAAATTGGGATCGATCCGCAAGATATTTATAATCCATAGTTACAATACTCTAGACAAAGAAGTCTGCTGTTAAGGATCTGGACTAGGTGTGGCAATCTCTTGTGAAAGTATTATGGATCGTGTTACTGTGCTGGTCGATCGGGATATTTCCGGCTAGTGCAGATTTTTGTCGTCAGATTGACGGACATCGGATTTGTATTCTCAGGATCAAGCGCAGTGCCAAAAACTATTGGCAATATCAGGCAGTCGTCAGTACTGATGGGGTAGAACAGCCCTCAGCTTCCTATGATTGTCGAGATCGCTCGATCATCGATCGTGATGGTAACATGGCACTATTCCGCTCGCGGCGGGATGGTGAGTTCGTTTGTAGTCTGTATCGACGGTAATTGCGAGATTTTCGAGCAAAATCGATGGTAATGATAGTCAAAAAAGCCGGGGATTTTTGTAGGTAAATATTCTCAATGGATACCGATGCCGCGATATACTAGGCAGAGGAAACCACAATAAAATTATTTATCCCGATCGCCAGAAGCCAAAACCAAATCGAACGGAGAGACTTCTACCATCGTGGGTTATTCAGATAAATATGAATTCAGGCATTGACCTCCAAGGAACTTTTATCCAATCTCTCAGTGACTTTGGCATTTCAGCCGAACTAGCTAAAGTTCTCTGGATGCCATTCCCGATGTTGCTGATGATCATCGGTGCGACGGTAGGTGTACTAGTTAACGTCTGGTTAGAACGCAAAATCTCCGCCGCTGTCCAACAGCGGATTGGCCCCGAATATGCTGGGCCATTAGGGGTATTACAGCCAGTTGCTGACGGTCTCAAACTTGTATTTAAAGAAGACATTTTGCCCGCGAAGGCTGACCCCTTCCTCTTCACCATGGGGCCAGTACTGGTTGTGATGCCAGTATTCCTCTCCTATCTGATTGTCCCCTTCGGTCAAAATTTGGTAATTACCAATATTACGACAGGGGTATTTTTATGGATTGCGTTATCGAGTATCGTGCCGATTGGTCTATTGATGGCCGGATATGCCTCCAATAATAAGTATTCTCTACTAGGTGGATTGCGCGCCGCAGCACAATCGATTAGTTACGAAATTCCGCTGGCTTTATCCGTAATGGCGATCGTCCTGATGTCTAATAGTCTCAGTACAATTGATATCGTCCAGCAACAATCAGATTACGGGTTGCTCTCCTGGAATGTCTGGCGACAACCAGTCGGTTTTGTCATTTTCTGGATTGCGGCTCTAGCTGAGTGCGAACGTCTCCCCTTTGACCTCCCAGAAGCTGAGGAAGAACTGGTTGCCGGCTATCAGACCGAATATGCTGGGATGAAATTTGCCCTGTTCTATGTCGGTTCCTACGTTAACTTAGTCCTCTCTGCACTGCTAGTCGCTATTCTATATCTTGGTGGTTGGTCGAGTCCGATTCCGATCGAGGTATTAAGTAGTTTCCTCAATGTTGACCCTAGTACTTCTTGGGTACAGGTAGTTGACGCATCATTGGGAATTGCTATGACAGTTCTCAAAGCATATTTCCTGGTTTTCTTGGCAATCCTGACTCGCTGGACTGTTCCCCGTGTCCGCATCGACCAACTCCTAAATCTTGGCTGGAAATTTCTCCTCCCAGTCTCCCTGGCTAATCTATTGATTACAGCGGCACTCAAATTAGCGTTCCCCACAGCCTTTGGTGGTTAGGTAGAGGGTCAAGAGTAGGGGTAGAGAGTAGCAGCAACTCCCAACTCCTCAACACCCCAACCAACACCCCAACATCCCACACCCCACATCTCTCATCCCATGCTTAAATTCCTCAAACAAGTCGTTGATTACGGCAAAGAAACTGCACAGGCAGCTAAATATATCGGTCAAGGGATGGCAGTCACCTTCGATCATATGCAACGTCGTCCGGTTACTGTTCAGTACCCTTATGAAAAGTTGATTCCCTCTGAAAGATTTCGCGGTAGAATTCATTTTGAATTTGATAAATGTATTTCTTGTGAAGTTTGTGTGCGGGTATGTCCGATTAATTTACCAGTCGTTGACTACACTTTTGACAAGGCAAGTAAGAAAAAGAAACTCAACAGTTATAGTATCGATTTTGGAGTCTGCATTTTCTGCGGTAACTGTGTGGAATATTGCCCAACCAACTGTTTATCGATGACGGAAGAGTACGAATTAGCGACATTCGATCGACATGAACTCAATTATGATAATGTTGCGCTCGGTCGCTTACCTTACAAAGTAACTGATGACCCAATGGTTACGCCATTACGGACATTGGGTTATTTGCCAAAAGGTGTAATGGAACCCCATGATTTGCCTGCTGGTTCTCAACGTGCTAATAGTAAATCTTAGTCCATATCAGCGAGTCTGAGACTCCCCACTTACTTGAGTCTCAGACTATCAACTCATAACAAATAATTAATCAATAACAAAGATGCAGATTGCTGAAAGTGTTCAGTTAGTTACATTTGGGATTCTATCACTCTTAACGCTAGGATCTGCTCTAGGCGTAGTTCTCTTTGCCAACATCGTTTATTCTGCTTTTCTGTTAGGCGGCGTATTTATTAGCATGGCGGGAATTTATATTCTCCTCAATGCTGATTTTGTTTCTGCGGCTCAAATTTTGATTTACGTTGGTGCGGTAAATGTGTTGATCCTGTTTGCCATCATGTTGGTGAATAAGCGTGAAGACTTTAAGCCAATAAAAAACAGTTGGGTCAAACAGGGCGCGACAGCAGTGGTGTGTGGTGGATTATTTGCCCTATTAAGTGCTGTGTCAGTCTTTACCCCCTGGGAAATTTCCACTACGGCAATCCCGCAGGCGAGTTCGATTGTACCTCTTGCCAAGCACTTTTTTACTGACTTTTTACTACCTTTTGAATTAGCTTCGATCTTATTATTAGTAGCCATGATCGGGGCGATCATTCTCGCTCGGAGAGACTTTATGCCCGAACCGATAATTGGCGAAACTTCTGTACAGAACGATCTAACTTTGCCCGAACGGCCGCGTGAGTTAGCTGGAGTAGATAAGTAGTAGATCCTCAATTGTTGGTCAATCTCAACTAAATACCAAATAGATCAATTATGTTGCAATTACAGTATTTTTTAATTTTAGCAGGTGCTTTATTTTGTATTGGTATTTATGGTTTGATTACTAGTCGAAATGCTGTACGGGTATTAATGTCGATCGAGTTGATGTTAAATGCTGTTAATTTAAATTTGATGGGTTTTTCTAACTATATCGACCCAGCCGAAATTAAGGGTCAAGTTTTTACTGTTTTTGTGATTGCGATCGCCGCTGCGGAAGCGGCTGTAGGACTGGCAATTGTCCTATCGATCTATCGTAATCGCGATACTGTGGATATGGAGCAGTTTAATTTACTCAAGTGGTAACTAGCGATCGAATCGCTGCTACTATTGTCGCAGTCGGTGATGGAAGTTGGTGAAGCTAATTTCCATCAACCAAGCTGGATGAGTGAGTCAATGTTAACTTAATGCCCAGGCTAAAAATCGTTCGGTGTAATAGAGTGCCAGTTGATTACTTAGTCCTGAAAATACAGCATCAAAAGCATGATCCGCCCAAGGAATTTCAATAAAAATTGTTTGATTTCCTTGCAAACGCAATGTTTGAGCTAGGTATTTACCAAATCGAGACTCGACAATTCGATCTTTACCGCCATAGATCAGCAAAGATGGTGGTAGGGAAGATTTAACTGCATTTACAGGTGAGGCTTGACGGTATAATTCGGGGAACTGTTCAGGTGTACCGCCTAAAAAAGCACGTAATACCGATCGAGACTCGATCGGATCGGGAGTGGGTAGATCATAATAACCAGCCGTCAAATTGACGGGACCGTAATAATTAACTAATGCTCGAATTGGCAAGGGTGAGTACTTGTAGCTAGCTAACATCGCTAATTGAGCACCCGCAGATCGACCAATGAGGGCAACTCGATCGAGATCGGTTTCTTTTACTGCGGCGTGTTGTTGGAGATAGGTTAATGCGGCAATCACATCTTCAAGTTGGGCAGGAAAACGATATGCTGGGGCGTGCCGATAGGAAATTGCCCAAACAACATAGCCTTGCGCCGCAATATAACGATTGAAATTATCATCACTATCAGGACTACCACGTTGCCATGCACCACCATAAATGGACACGATGGCAGGATATTTACCAACTTGTGGCGGGCGATAGATATTTAAATATAAGGGTACACCATCGCGATTGCTGAAGGGGATCTGACGCTCGACTCGCACTTGCGGTAGCGAAATTCCCCGCCAGAGATCGGCAATCTCCAGAGGATGAGATCGCATTTTGGTCATTAATAGTGGTGAAAGATGCCGCAGATAATCTGCACCTAAACTGGAGACAATTGCTTGTTCTACTTGATGTTGAACAGGAAAGAATTGTAATAAGGGCGCGGCACTTAGCCCCAAGGCTAAACCACTCAAGCATAGAGTAAGAGTGAATAATCGAGATTTTTGACGATATCTTTTCCAGAACTCGATCCCACTCAAAATCAAAGCAAAAATATTGATAACAAGCAAGCTTGGACTGATTTCTGGTGCGCCAATACTCAAAGGTAGTAGGGCAAAAATCGGTGCTGGCAAGATAATCCAAATACTTAAGCACAACCCCACTAAAGTGAACAAGACAGTCATTCTACTGCTAAGAGTTTTCACCAATCTATTCATAATTAGAGATTGCTAGGCAATGCCAGAAGATATTCACTTAACTATGCCGAATACTAGGAGATACGGCAAGATTAGTTGCCGCCTTCTGCATTGCGGTAATTTGATCGAGAGACCATTGATGTGTAAATTGACATTGGTGAGCAACTAACAGCCCCCATAACCCCCGCTCGTTCAGCACTGGGACAACTAAATTAGCTCTGACTTGCAGTTGACGAAGAAAGTCACGATGACAGGATTGGATCGGTTCTGATTCAATATCTGAAATCGCCCGAACTCGTCCAGCTTCATAGAGTGCAGCGTGTTCCCCATTAAAGCATTGATCTGGGCCAGTGGAACCGAGGATGGAGAATCGACTGTCACTTAATGACTCAAAGGTCACTTTTCCCGTCCATTTACAGTAGAAGTAATATAAGACAATGCGATCGGCTTCTAGTGTAGATCTCAACCGATCGGTTGTTGTTTGAATTAAAGTATCTCTGGTTAGGTCTTGATGTAGTCGATCGAATATTCTCTGGAGGGCTGGATCGGACATAATCGATGTGATAAGGCTGTAGGGATTAGAGATGATCTAAAATCAGATGTGCCATTTCTAGTTTACTACAGGTGGGAATTTCAACTCGATCGCCACTGCGTTTGAGGATTACGGCTTGATTTCGATCGCTGCCAAAGCCGCTATCTGGTACATCTATTGGGTTTGCCACGATCGCATCTAGTTGTTTGCGCTGCAATTTATCGACAGCAGGTGTAATAATGTCTCCGGTTTGTGCCGCAAAGCCGATTAATTTTTGATGGGGTTGTTTGCGGTTGCTCAACTCAGCGATAATATCGGGGACAGCGACTAATTTTAGTTCGGTCGGGAGGAGTTTTTTGGGTAACTTCTCCGCATGATAGGTAGCTGGCTTGACATCAGCCACCGCCGCAGACATCAGCACCACATCTGCATCGGCAAAATGAGCTACCATTTTGTGGTACATATCCTCACTTGAAACGACAGGCACTTGTTTGATTCTGCCATCGATCGGCAGATCTGGCAAAGTGCTATGAACTAGCGTGACTATTGCCCCCCGATGGACTGCCGCCTGAGCCAGTGCCAAGCCCATTTTCCCCGTCGCTGGATTGCCGATAAACCGCACCGGATCGAAAAATTCTCGCGTTCCGCCTGTACTAATTAAGATTTTCTTGCCGAGGAAGTCTCGCTTGCCCTGAGTATGCAGCAGTGAAGTGATATAAGGGATCAGTTCGGCAGGTTCAGCCATTCGCCCTGTACCGACTCGATCGCAGGCGAGTAAACCGGCATCTGGCCCGGATCTATGATAGCGCGGGTCTTGACTCAATTGCTGCCAATTGCGTTGGATGGATACTTGGTTCCACATCTCGGTATTCATTGCCGGAGCAACTAAAATCGGGCAAGTAGAAGCCAAGACGGTATTAGTTAATAAGTTATCGGCTAGTCCATTGGCTAATTTACCCAATGTATTAGCTGTAAGTGGTGCGATCAGCATGACATCCGCCCATTCCCCTAGTTCGATATGCAGAGGGCGATGATGGGTTGGTTGCCACAAGTCTCGATCGGTATAAGCTGGGTGGCGGGATAGAGTAGCGACAGTTAGAGGTGTGATGAACGCCTGCGCGCCTTCTGTCAGAATGACTCGCACCTCAATTTCTGCTTTAAATAAGCGAGAAATTACTTCACAAACCTTATAAGCAGCAATCCCGCCACCAATACCAATGAGAACTCGCATTAAATTACTCACAGATCGATCGAGACATAGTTACTAACTCACGCCTCATCATAGGCTTCCAGATCGAGCAGATGAATGTACGGTTCGACTAAATCTGGACGCTGAAAAGCGATCGCTCGGAGCAAATGCCAATCTTGTAATCCGTCAAAGGGGTTTTGATAATCGTCACTCTCTAACCGCGATGCCAGAGCTTCTACTTCTTCGGTAGTTAGGTTGGGGATATTATTCCGTTGAGACATCTCGATCGTGGCCATAGTTCAAACCTCTTCACAAGTGAGTAGAATTTACCAGCTATCTTTAATCTTAGCCTTGTTAGTTATTATTACCCGTTAATAGTAGTTCGATTAACAAAAATTATATAAATAGGATCCAAAATTACCACATCGCCTTGTTTGACTCCCTGCCGGATTTCGGCGGCTACATCGCTGCGCTGCCCGATCGACCGTAAATGTCGAGGGTTCTATATAACCGGACTTTGGCACGTAATGGTTGAAATATCACTGTACGCTAGAATAGAAATCGAAGCAGTTGTGGAGATGGAGATCGCTAGTTTTCTGGACACCGAAGCTTTGGGTTTTGCTGATTGTAAACCGGGGCGTGGACAGTAGAATTTTGGGCGGAACGGCCAACCCATTAACGATGAGGGTGCACATTTCATCTGATCGATCCGGCGATTTCGGTTTGGTCGATCGATTGCATCTACCAGTATCGACAGCAATATCATTATGAGCATCAAATAGAATGGGAAGGCTGGCAATTAAAACAGATGTATTGAAGGCACTCTTCGCTAGATCCGGCAATCAATGTGCCTTCCCAGGGTGTACTCAGCCACTGATTAATGAGAAGAATAAATTTATAGCCCAGGTTTGCCACATTGAAGCTGCTTTGGAAGGCGGTCAACGTTATAACCCTGACGGACATGACGAAAATAGAAGAAGCTACGAAAACTTACTGATACTTTGCTATCCGCACCACATTGAAACCAATGACGTTGACGAGTACCCAGTAGAGCGGCTCATAAAGATGAAGAGAGATCATGAGCAGATGTTCCTCAAGTCTGACTTCAAGCTTGATGAAGCAGAGATATATAAGCTTTCTTATGAAATGGAAAAGTACTGGTTCGATATCGATCGTCTAAATAAACTTGACCATATTTTTGTCGATAGTGGTCTGGCAATGGATATAAAGGGTGATAGCAATTTTTTTGATGTGATATTAAGTGCATATGATGCTGTGAATGGAATTGGACATCTTCTTGAACTATTTCATCAAAGCGATAAGTCGCTGAAGGAAGATTTTGAGGCTTTACTGGATAGGAAAGCTATCTCACCAAAATTGTTTAACGATATTCCATACTATGAGCATCCTTTTGATAACAGGAACTGGGAACAACACAATCTTGGTGCGCCAAATTGGCTTCAAAGGTTGCGCATCGATCTTTTGCACCTTGAGGTTAAGTATCTCGAAGAATACTTAAAAACGCATAGCGATGACCTTAAAGCAAAAGCAAACTTTGAGAAAGTGAAAGAGACATTGAAAGAGTATGCTAAAACAGCAATGCATATTGATTAAAACGTACAACAAACAACTGCAGCCAATCAATTTACGCTGCGCTTCAACTGCCCGCTGAATTAGGCTTTATATGTCAAGTCCCCAGTAGAATTTTTAGCGCGGAGTAACTCGATCGCCTATTTTAAGCTGTTCCGTAGGATGCAAAATCACCACATCTCCCTGTTTGACTCCCTGCCGAATTTCGGCGGCTAGATCGCTGCGTTGACCGATCGAGACTTGCTGCCGATCGACTTTTCCATTGTTGACGACGAAGGTACACCAGTTAGTGCGATTGCAACGAAATAACGCACTCAAGGGTACTTGCAAGACATCTTTGTCTTGCCAGATCGCAATTTGCACATCGACGCGGTAAGCATCGCCTAAACGGTGGGGATCGACAAAATCGCCGAGTACATTTACCCGTTGTTCTTCGACGCCTAATGCCGATACTTTGGTAAATGCCGATGGTTCGATCGACCGGACTTTGGCGCGTAATGGTGGCGCATCCGTCCCCAGATCGATCGAGATTGGATCCCCTGGTTTGATTTTTAACGCATCACTGGAGAGGACATCGATCGCCAGTTCCAACTTACCAGGATCGGCAATTTCGATCAGTGGTGTGCCTGCGGCGACATATTGGGTACTCTGTTGGCGAATTTTGAGGACTCTGCCGCTGACTGGCGATCGCACGACTGTTTGCTGGGCATCATCTTTCAACTTGGCTAGTTCTGCCGATGTGCTGGCAATGCGGGCATCGTAGAGCTTGAGTAAATAATCTGGATCGCGCTGTTCTTGTTGGAGAACGGTAACTGCGGCTTGGGCTACTTCCACTTCCGCCATTGCTGTTTTTGTGGCTAGAGTGGCGGATTCTAGGGCTTTCGCTTTGCTAATTTCATTCAGCTCGGCAGTTTCTCGATCTTTGCGGGCGATCGCCCCATTGGTGGCTAAATCTTGGGCGCGTTGGCGATCTCGTTGGGCTTGATCCAGGGCGGCTTGAGCTTCGGCAACTTTGGCTTCGGTTTGGAGTTGGTTGGCACGGGCGGCGCGAATGCGGGTTTGGGCTTGGGCGAGGGTGGCTACTTTGGGGCGTTTGGTGGCTACGCCAGCGCGTTCGGCTTGCCAGCCTGCTAATTGTGCCTGGGCTTGTTGAATGGCGGTATTGACGGAAATCGGATCGATGCGGGCGACGATCTCGCCAGCTTTGACGGGATCGCCTTCTTTGAATTGGACGCGCTCTAATCTACCTGCCACATCGGCGGAAATTGTATATCGATCGCGGACTCTGGTTTTACCTTCGGCATTGACTGTCACTTTTAGTTCGCCGCGTTCTACCCGCGCCATATCCACCGCGATCGGTTTGGGTTGTAATGCCCAGATAATAGCAAGGCAGGTGACAATGCCCAAACTCAAATAAATCCACTTTTTGAGGGATCGTTTTGGGGGTGGTGGATTGCGATCTTCTAAATTTCGATCTGGTGCTTGATGTCGATCGCTGTCATGATGATTCTCTGGCACCGAAGCTTTGTCGGTGGGTGATTTTGGGGTGCGTTGGGGTAATATTTTCATGTGGTTTTACTCCCTAGTTTTGAGAACGGCAATCAGATCGAGGTGGGTTAACTGACGATGGACGATCGAGCCAGAAATGACTGCCGCGATCGTCACGATGATGAAGGCGAATAAGTAGGAAGATGGAGCCACAATCAGCGGCATCCGATACAGTTCGGAGTTGTACGTCAGCGACAGTAAAGCCGAGATGCCCAAGCCGATGGCAAAACCGAGTGGGACTGCTAGGAGCGTTAATATTACTTGTTCGCCTAACAAAATGACGGCGATCTCGGTTTGGGTAAAACCGATGACTCGGAGGGTTGCTAATTCTCGATCGCGTTCGGATAGAGCGATTCGCGCCGCATTGTAGATCACGCCGAAGGCGATAATACAGGCGAAAATTACCAAGACTGTGGTGAAAATCCCCATACTGCCGGAGATCGTCTCTTCAAACCGCGCGATCGCGTTAGCCCGGACAGAAACGCCAGCGACAGCAGGGGTGCGCTTGAGCAAGGTATACAGCCGATCGAGATGGAGCGGATCGACGGCGAGATAAGCTCCCGAAACCGTGCCGCTTTCGCGCATCAATTGATTCAAGGCGTGAATGTCCATATAGGCAGAAACGCCCATCAGTTCGTCTACCAATCCCGCTACCGGAATCGATCGGATCGGGCGCGATCCTTCGAGCACTTCCGCCGAGATCGTATCGCCGGGATGCACGCCCAGAATTTCGGCGAGTTTGCTAGTGAGTACAACCCCATTCAGCGGCAGATCGACGGGGTGGAGATGTCGATCTAGTAACTGTCGCAATTCACCTTGCGGTGCTAATCCAGTCAGGGCAATCCGATAGTTCCGATGTTCAAACCGGAGGGTAACGGGAACCGCCCGAAACAGTTCCGATCGCAGGACTCCAGGCAGATGAGCGACTTCATATTGCACCCGTGCGGGACGGGGTTCGTTAAAAACGATCGTCACATCGTCCCGCTGTACCTGACGATACTGCACATCGACCATATATTGCATCGCATCAGTAACGTAGCGACCGACTACCAACATCCCGATCGCCAGGGCAATGCCGAAAGTCGTCATGATGGCTTGAATTGGCTTCCGTTCGAGATTGCGGATAATAATCCGTCCCACGGGCGACAGGAATCGCTGAAATCCCAACCGCTCCACTAACGTGGCTCGGAACCTGGCTGGCGGTTCGGGACGCATCGCTTCCGCCGGAGGGAGGGAAACAGCCGTGCGGACGGCAACTAGTGCCCCTAGAATTGCTGCACCACTACTAATCGCAATCGCCCCACCAACGATCCACAAGCTGGCTTCATAGCGCAGGACTGGGAACGAGAAAAATCGGGTATAGTTCTGGACGATCGCTTTCCCGTACCATAGACCCAAACCAGTCCCCAATAATGTCCCGATCGAGACGATCGCTAGCAAAAACTTCAAATAGTGCCAACCGATCGCCATGTTACTATAGCCAAAGGCTTTGAGGACGGCAATCTGCTCCCGTTGGGTACTAATCAGGCGGGAGAGGAGAATGTGCAACAGAAATGCGGCAATGCCCAGAAATATTGACGGCACATAGGTAGCTGTCCCCTGTAACTGGGTAATTTCTTCGGAGAGAAACCGATTGGAAAGCTGATCTTTGCGTGCGTAAGCTCCAAAGCCCCCATACTGTTTTAACTGGCGATCTAAGTGGAAAATTACATCAGCTTCGATCGCATTAGGCATTAGGGATAAAGTGACATTATTGAAAGCCCCAGCCATATTAAACGCCGTTCCCAAGGCTTCCCGCCCCATCCACAAAATGCCAAACCGCTTGTTATCGGGAAACATGTCGCCAGTGCCCTGAATGGCGTAAACATATTCTGGCGATAGGGCAATGCCGACAATGTGCAGCGTTTGCCAGCGACCATTAATTACTGCCCCAATCGCATCTCCCAGATCTAAATGATGCGCCTTCGCAAAGTTTTCACTCACTAATACTTCATCCCGTTTGTCTGGCTGAATGTAGCGTCCTTGCCGAATGTAGAGGTCATTCAACATCGGTGTTTGGCGTTCGGGAATGGAAATTAATCGTCCCGTTGCCGGTTCATTGCGTCCGGGAATATCTAAATTCACATCGGCAACAACGCGGGTTTGGATTTGCGCCACGCCAGGAATTGCCGCCAGTTGGGGTTGTAAGGATTCGGGAGATCGCTTTAACTGCACGAATACGTGCGCGAACCGATATCGATCGTAGTAGGTAGCCTGAGATAATTTTAAAGATTCATAAGCACTCAACATCGAGACGAAACTAGCAATCCCGCAAGCCACGACAAGCGCGATCGCCAGGATCTGCCCCCGCAATCGCCATAAATCTCGAACCAACTTGCGATCGATCGCTTTCATCACCATGCCAACTCCCCAGGCGATACTATTCGATCGGTTCCAGATTGTGTTGATAAATTAGATCGTTCGCTGTTTCGCTGCATCTCAAGTTAAAAGTCATGGGCTAGCATGACTCTCACTTTAGTTAGAAAACATGAGGAAGTCGTGAGTGATTAAATAATATTTTCCAAACGTGTAGCAATATTAACCAAACAATCTATCGATCGTAGGACTTACGCATTGACAGAAGAACAAAAAGGTGGAGATGGTAGGATAGGGGAAGCAATGCTAACTGAAACCAGTTGTGAGAGAACGATCTAAGCCATCAACAGCCAAATGCACTCAAAATCTGTATATCTTGTTCTTAC
>JBGSPI010000130.1:0-74368 GCA_041738715.1 Chamaesiphon sp. | reverse complement strand
CTTTTGTGCCATTTTTACTGATTTCTAACAGTTCTTGGCGTTGCTCTTCGCTTAGTTTTATTCGATATTTTAAATTTGGGTTACTCATAGATATATTCTACAATTTTTACCCACAGTTTTAGTCCGGTCACGCCACTAGCTTGGGCTGAATTTCGGTCTAAATCGATAGCGGCGATGATGCTCGATCGCCAAACCCATGTGGGGTTAGCAGAATGCCATAACCCTGCATTAGTTGTGAGAATAGTTGAACTAAAATTCCCCGACAGGGATAGAAATCATTAGGAACAGGAATAAGAATGACCCAAATTGTATTAGGTGACAACGAAGGTATTGATTCGGCATTGAGACGGTTTAAACGTGAAGTCTCCAAAGCAGGAATTCTCGCAGATGTGAAGAAAAATCGCAACTTTGAAACTCCTCAAGAAAAACGGAAACGGAAAGCAGTTGCTGCTCGGCGTAAAAAGCGGTTTTACTAGTTTGCCACCTCTATAGCTCCCACTACTTCACGCTGAATCTATCGATTTCAGCGATGAACTGGGAGTATATTCCCCTGTTCACTTCCGTTTGCGGACAAAAATTTGAGTAAAGTAATATTCACCTTTGTCATTTTGGACGACACTGATTCCAGTCAGATCGAACCGACCAATCATATTGCGGTGGTGTCCAGGACTTTCGATCCAACCCTGAACGGCAACTTCATCAGGCACCTGATGTCCGGCGTTAACTGCTAAATTTTCGGCAGCACTCCGGTAGGGAATCTGTTGAGCGACGGACTCTACTCGCTCACGAAACCCATCATGACTCATCTTCCGGGTCTTCGCCATCTCTTCACTATGTGCTCTTGCTTGAGCACAAATAACTGGATCGATGACTAGTGGTGGTAAATCTAAGGACATGCGATATAAATTTACCCGATGATAGATAGCTTGTTCTATTTGACTCAGCACAGGGGTAGAAGTAGATTTCGGTGTGGTATTAACCGGACTTGGCTGAACGATCGGCGTGCTGGGTGCGGTAATGCTAATATCGGCTTGGGCGGTAGCAGTTATACCGAAGACGGCGGCTAGGATACCTAATGTGCCGAAAAGATGATATTTCATACTCTATCTGAATCTACTCAGCTTGGGATATTACAGAATGAACGCTCTAAGGTTATGCCGTTTGGGGGCATACTGGATGAGATAAATCCAAGATGACACCCTAAAGTAACATCGACTGCGATCGAAGTCAAATCAGAATGTAATCTGATGCAAGCATAAATTTTGCGATCTCGGCTCAGGAATTCGCTAAAATAGGAAACAAGCTCGAACGGAACTATCATCAACTATGACATCCTACTCTGCTGCCTCTGCTCGGGCTGAAATGAGCGAACTACGTCGGCTCAAAAGTTTGTTACCACCCGAACTCCAAAGTTGGGTGACAGTGGAAACTACGGTGGAGGTCAATCCACCCCTAATTCGCAGTGAAGAATTGGGTAAAGATCAAGTTGAAATCCAGATCGATTTGGTGAAGTGGGAGCGATTGGCTCTCGATCAGCGAAATCTGTTGTTTTGGCATGAAGTGGCACGAGTCCAAAACGATACAATTTCTCGTGACGGCTGGGAAATGGCGGCTCTAGCAATTGGATTAGGTGGTGCTGTCGGTGAGTTGTGGGTACAGGATGGGTTATTATTAATCCTCGCACTCGGATTGTGTGGCGTATCGGGATATCGGTTGTATGCCCGCAATAATAGCGATCGACATTTGAAAGAAGCGATCGAGGCTGATGAGAAAGCGATTGCCCTAGCGACTCGGTTTGGTTATACATTACCAAATGCTTACAAGAGCCTGGGCAGTGCCTTAAAAACTCTGGCTGATGATACGCCCAAAAAGAATAAACGGCGGCACTACGAAGCCCGTCTCGACGCGCTCAAGCGCAGTGCGACAAAGGCTAAGGATAAGGTCGAGCGTGCCCGTGTTTCCAATCGGACCCGATCGATGGCAGACCCTGAAGGTCGTGAAAGTTACAGGTAGTATGAGTGGAGATCTGGGACTAAATCTTATCTTCGATTTTTAGGTTGGGTAGTCCTGTTAATTTTTCTAACGGTTGTGGTTCTCCAGTTTGAGGAACGAAGATCGTTAAACCACCTGGAATACATTCAACGTCGATCGGGGTCATGCCAATAATTTCACCATCTAGCACCACTTTTTGAGGGGGTATGGTGGTGATTTTAAACTGCTTTGATCGCAAGAAGCCAACGTCTTCCCGCTGGGATGCGGTGCCGCGCAGCGTCGAACTAAGTAAGTCAAAAGCGGTAGCGATCGCAATTAATGGCGTTGCCGGAGCAACAATCGTCAAATCGAGCATTCCATCATCGAACACCACCCCCGCCGATCCTTGCGCCAAAATTGATGTGGGTGGAGCGGCGTTAGCAATCGTGATCGCGGCGGCTGAAACTGCAATGATTTTATCTTCTAGCTCGATTTCAACTTCAAACTGATTCAGATTGCCCACTTGCTTGAGTCCAGCCAGAACATAAGCCAGCATTCCCAATCGATTTTTGGCATCCCGATCGGCTAAATCCACCGTCTCGGCTTCAAACCCAATCCCAGCTAGTAGTACCATTGGCAAACCGTTACACACGGCCATGTCTACTACTTGAGTATGACCTGCAATGATCGACTCACAAGCCTCATTGATGGTTGTGGGTAGATTCAAGGCGTTGGCAAAGGCATTGGCTGTTCCGCGTGAAATTATGCCTAGTGGGATATTGGTCGTCATCAAAGCAGCGGCTACGGCGGAAAGTGTGCCATCACCGCCAGAAGCGATAATCGATGTGGCACCTCTGGCGATTGCCTCTTTGGCTAGTTGTCCAGGCTCGCATTCAGCCGTGGTGATCACTACTTCTAGATCGATTTCTGGATTGAGTAGAGATTCTATTTCGGCGAGATCCTGCTCGGCATTCCCTTGTCCAGCAACAGGGTTGAAAATCAGGCAAGCTTTAGGTTTCATCTATTTTTGCTTTCAATTAGGGATGATGGGTGGATGGCCTGAACCGAGCCGCACTGTTTTGATGACAACTGCCACTGGAGAAGAATATGAGACTGTTTGATTTGTAGCAGACACTACCTTAATTTTATCCCAAAGTAGCAACTAATCACTAATTGCACTGAGCAGGACTTCCTTGAGCGTAAGATCTTCCATATCATTCATCGTAATCGTATCGACGATATCAAACTTCGCCCCAGCCCGTCCGAGATCGTCATCGAGAATTTTTAAAAACTGAGTAGCGGCGGCATCAGTGCCAACTTGAATAAAGGAAATCGCTAATTCCTCATCGCGATCGAGTTTTTGGCTGGCATCGAGAATCACCTGCATTACCGCCTTGCGATCGTCAGGTTCGCCATCGGTGACAACTAAAATAAGTTCACCATTCGCGGGAGTTTGTCCCTTGGCTTTGCGCTGAAAATAATTATTCAAAGCATCAGTTAAAACCCCGGCAAGATCGGTTCTGCCAGAGGGATCGTTTTCTTGAAAGATCGTCCCCACCTTAGCTGCAGTAACGTTATCGTAGCGTTTGAACTTACCAGAAAACAGATATACAGTAATTCCATCAGGATCGAGTTCTTCGCATTTACTCGCCAACGCCAATGCGGATTCCTGCATAATTTGCCAGCGACTGGAGCCACCAGGCTTATCCTTGGTAGACATGCTACCACTTTTGTCAATTATTAAAGTGTAATCACGGTTTTCTAGCATAGGGAAAGCTGGGGTGATTGGAGTAGTTACTATTCCAGGATACCCATTTTCAGGTCGGTTTCGCTAGGATGAGAATAGCTCGCTATTGATGCAAATATGCGCTTACCTCGTTTCTGGTTGATCGCGATTGTCGGCATTTCGATCGCAATTTTGGCATTATGGTTGATTAATTCACTCTATGCCCTCTATGTCCAGGTTAGTTGGACAACACCCTGGTTAGCCACCCCAATTTTACTAGCAATCCTGGTGCTAATCGGACTGGCGATCGGGGTATTTATCTATTATGTGGGTGTATTCCAAGGCTGGTGGAAAAAATCTCTAAATAAACCAAAACAACCACCGCAAGTTCCGGTTCAAAAAACAGCCGCAGCTACTGCTAACCTACAAGCGATCGAACAGCAATTACAACAGATTCAAGATGAAGTTACTCGGCAGGCTTTACTCGACAAATCGCGGGAAATTGCCGAAAATTTGGCGCGAGGACAAATCCGGGTGGTGGTCTTTGGAACGGGTTCTGCTGGCAAAACATCGCTGATTAATGCAACGATTGGCCGAATTGTCGGACAAGTGGGCGCACCGATGGGGACGACGACGCGCGGCGAGACATATACACTCGAATTGAAGGGTTTAGATCGGCAAATTTTATTAACTGATACCCCAGGAATTTTGGAAGCGGGAATTGCTGGAACCCAGCGGGAATCGATCGCCAGAGAATTAGCTACATCTGCGGATCTATTATTATTTGTTGTCGATAACGATCTGCGCGAATCTGAATATCTTCCCCTGATGGAACTTGCCGAAATTGGTAAACGATCGCTCTTAATTTTAAACAAAACAGACCTATATCCACCAAGCGATCGAGATGCAATTATTACCCAACTGCAACATCGGGTTCGGCATAAAATTCGACCCGAAGATGTAATTGCGATCGCCGCAAATCCTCGATCAGTTAAATTAGAATCTGGCGAAATCTTCACTCCTGACCCAGATATTTTGCCGCTAATTCGCCGCCTAGCTGCCGTTCTCCGGGCTGAAGGTG
This sequence comes from Chamaesiphon sp., assembly GCA_041738715.1. GTDB lineage: Bacteria > Cyanobacteriota > Cyanobacteriia > Cyanobacteriales > Chamaesiphonaceae > Chamaesiphon. The sequence continues at coordinate 69,590 of JBGSPI010000130.1, read as the reverse complement.
AAGATTTGGTCGCAGACAACATTTTGCTGCAATCGCAACGTCTAGGGGCAGAAGCGCGAGGGCTGATTGATGAGCAACGTCGCCGTCAAGCTGATGGAGTGGTGAATCGGTATCAATGGATTGGCGCAGGGGTGGTGACAGTTACACCTTTACCAGTAGTTGATTTTCTGGCAACTGCGGCAATTAATACTCAGATGATTATCGAAATCGGCAAGATTTATAGTTGCGATCTCGATAAAGCTGCGGCGCAGGAATTGGCTCTATCTTTGGGGAAAACTCTGACTAGTTTGGGGATAGTTAAAGGAGCAATTCAACTATTGACTACGGCACTTCAAGTTAACGCGGCTACTTACCTGTTAGGTAAGGGAATTCAAGGAATTACAGCGGCATATTTGACGAGAATTGCTGGGCGGAGTTTTATCGAATATTTCCGACAGGATCAGACTTGGGGTGATGGTGGTATGACTGAGGTAGTTCAGGCACAATTTCAATTAAATCGCAAGGATGAGTTTATCAAAACTTTTATTCATCAAGCGATCGAGCGCATTCGGAATTGATACAATCATTCACCACTAATATGGACAACTAGTTCCCGATTATATCTTTGTTGGCGGTGTTCCCACAAATAAATTCCCTGCCATGTACCCAATACTAAATGACCCCGCATAATCGGGATTTGTTCAGAGGTATGGGTGAGTGCGGTACGAATATGGGCGGGCATATCATCAGCACCTTCAGCAGAATGAATATATCTTCCATCTTCAGGAACCAGTTTGGCGAGGAAATTTGCTAAATCGATCAGCACATCAGGATCGGCATTTTCTTGGATGACTAAACTTGCTGAAGTATGTCTGAGAAACAGGGTACATAGTCCTGTTGTAATCCCGGATGCTGCAACAATATCAGCTACCTGTGTGGTGATTCTAACAAATGATTTAGGTGTACTGGGAATAGTGAGGAGTTTTTGATAATGAGCCACGAATGATAATTGATAATTTAAAGATTTTGGAGATAATTAATTATAGCTGTGGCGATCGCGTGATTACCATCGATGGCAATGGGTGAATTAACTCGCGGTGGCTTGACTGGTTCGCCCAGAAAGTCCCAATTGTCGGTAAAAAAGCGATCGGGATTAATCACTTGATGATAGCCGTAATCTTGCATTCCATTTAAGATTACTTCAGACTCAGCAAAACCGGAACGAGTTAGGGAAACAATGGGGATTTGCAGTTTCAAAGCTTCGGCATATGTTGAGTACCCCGGCTTAGAGACAACTCGATTGCATAATGGCATAAAATCGACGGGACGAAATGCTCGATCGATCACTTTGACAAGATTCGGTAAATCTGGAGCCATCCGATCGAAGACAATAAATTGATAGTTAGGAAATTGACTGATATTTTGATAGGGAATTGCATCGAGACTTAAACCGCCAAATGTTAATAAAAATGTCTGCTCTGGCGATCGATCTAAATTAAATTTCGATCGTAAGTCTGCTAGTGGATATTTGGGATCGCCGCCAGTTAAACCAACATCTTCAATTACTGGAAATCGATCCATTGACTCATGCAACGGCACCCTAAATAATCTGTCACATTGTCCATAAAGTTCGCCAATCCAGTCAGCAATCGGATCAAAATCTCCACCCCAATCTCGATAAATAAAATCCCAACCAAAATTGCCAGACATCCAACAGGGTACGCCTAATTGTTTGGCAATTGCCGTAGCTAAAGGTGGGGCATCAGCGAAGACTAAATTGACACCGTGCTCTTGACAAAATGCCACTTCTTCAGCCACAATCTGGTCTTGTCGATCGATAATATCTTGCCATTTAGTTAGCGTTGCCGATCGATCCATTTTGAGACTGTCCGCCTGGACTACGCCCACATCATAGCCACGTTGCCGATGAATAAATTCACCATCGATATAACATTCCAATAACCAATTTGGAGCCGTGGTCACGAGAATTAGCTTAACTGCTGGTAAGAGCTTTTGTAGATGTCCAGCGATCGATGCCGTTCTGGCTGCATGACCAAAACCATGATCGGTGATTGCAATATAGACTGTAAGATTAGACATAAAAATAGGTAGATGTTCTGACAGATTTAGCGATCGCCAGATAACTCGATCGATTCCGGCAATCTAATTTGCCAATAACTTTGCTAAACACTCAATCAAAGCATCAATTTCCGCAGTAGTAGTGAAATAATGTGTACATGCGCGGATACAATCTGGCTCAACAATAGTGCGCAGATAGAAATTTTTTTCTTCTAAAGCTTGTACTAACTTACCATGATTTGTTGACGCAACCTGAAAAGACACTAAACCCGATTGTGGTACTGTATCATTTAAACATTTAATTCCTGGTATTTGTTGTAAACTTTGCCACAGATAGGTCGCTAACTCCACAATTTGCTGATATCGATCGATTGCACTCCCCCATGCTTGATGTGTGGCAATTGCCGCGCGTAAACCACAATAGAGCGGATAGGCAGATGTGGCGACTTCATAGCGGCGACCATCTCCAATTAGGGGCAAATTTGCCTGACTATAATCCAAACTGCGCCAGCCGATAAATGTCGGCGGCAAACTAGAGCGAGCAGCAGGATGAACATATAAACCACCTACTCCTGCTGGTCCACACCACCATTTATGCCCGGTGAAGGCATAAAAATCAATCCCCAATTCATCCAGCTTCAGTGGTAATAAGCCGACTGACTGGGCAGCATCTATTAAAATGCGAATCGGTTGCGCCGCTGGATAGGCTCGAATCCCCACGGCAATTGCCGCGAGCGGTAATACTTGTCCCGTATTCCAGAGGACATGGCTGAAGACGACTAATCGGGTTCGCGGTTGCAAATAGCTGGTAATTACTGTAACCGCGTCGCCAGTATTCACAGTAGCCAAAAGGGGAAAAATATCGACACTGACATCAAATCGCCGCGAGATTTCTTGAATACTGGCAATTACCCCTGGATGTTCGCAGTCTGAGAGGAGAATTCGATCTCCAGGTTGCCAATCTATCCCCCACAGGGCAATATTACAACCCACTGTCACGTTTTCTGTCAGCGAGATCGTTTCGGCAGTGACACCCAACTCAGAACCGATCGCCTGACGGGTCAAATTTGACTCATGGACTACCCATTCATTAGTTTTTAACCCAAATGGCCCTAGAGATTGGATGGATTGATAGGCAGCTACAATCGCCTCCAAGGCAATTTGCGGCAGTGGGCCTTGTCCGCCATAGTTAAAGTAGGCTTTATTGGTAGCAGGAAATTGTTGTGGATAGCTATTCACAAGGATTGGGGTGTGTCAGTGGTTTGGCTAAGACTGAAGATCTTCTAAGTACAGGATATATCCACACCTTGTTTAACTGCTAGCTTTTAGGGACAATCGATCGAGTTAATTTGCTCAGTCTCAAAATACATAGATTCACAATTCGATATTATTAGTTAACAAAAATGAACTAATGCAACGATTAGTTTACATTTAATCATTGATATCTAAGGGATCACCTAGCTGAAAGCGTTACTAGATAAATGTTTGTCAATTTCGTAACATTTTTTAACTAATTTTTCAGTTGTTTTATGAGAATCTGCACAAAAATTGCACAAACAAATTGCTTTAATCAAACGTGGTTCAAAAGTCATTGAGTTCCCGGAAATGTGAAGTTCGGGAATTCAAATTCTTCAAAATATAACTTTTGGTAGTTCAATCATTCCTAAGTTGTAAATTTGATGATATTTGGGGTTAAGCTCTCTGAACTTTCGAGCGGCAAAATTAATGATTGAGATGATTGATTCAGATCTCATGCATCGATCGATCCGCTAGCATTTGGCTCAGTCGAATGTGGTCATACCGATAGTTCATAAGTTTAAGTGGACAATTCTCAACATCCTCAATTGATTTTTGAACCATATATTAATTCTCGTCCCATGATGTAGGAGATTATTCCATGTTAGATGCTTTTACTAAAGTAGTCGCTCAAGGTGATGCTCGTGGCGAATTCGTCAGCGATAGTCAAATTGATGCTTTGAAAAATATGGTAGCCGAAGGTAGCAAACGCATTGATGTGGTTAACCGCATCACTGGTAGCTCCTCTGCGATTGTGGCAAATGCTGCTCGGAGCTTATTTGCCGAGCAACCCAACCTGATTGCTCCTGGTGGTAATGCTTATACTAACCGCCGCATGGCTGCTTGCTTACGCGACATGGAAATCGTTTTGCGCTACGTTACTTACGCTATCTTCACTGGTGATGCTAGCGTTTTAGACGATCGGTGCTTGAATGGTTTACGCGAGACTTATGTAGCTCTCGGCGTTCCCGGTGGTTCTGTTGCTGCTGGTATTAGCAAAATGAAAGAAGCAGCAATTGCAATTGCCAACGATCCTAATGGGGTTACTAAAGGCGATTGTAGCTCTCTCATGGCTGAATTAGGTTCTTACTTCGATCGCGCTGCTTCTGCTGTAGGTTAATTCCCGTTGTTTTAACCCCCAATTTTTTGCAAATCACTAAATATCACAACAGATAAGTAAAGTATGAAAACTCCTTTAACCGAAGCCGTCGCTACCGCTGATTCTCAAGGTCGTTTCCTCAGCAGCACCGAGCTCCAAGTTGCGTTTGGTCGCTTCCGTCAAGCTGCTGCTAGCTTGGATGCTGCTAAAGCATTGAGTTCCAAAGCTCAATCCCTGGCTGATGGTGCAGCTAATGCTGTTTACCAAAAATTCCCCTACACCACTTCCATGCAAGGTAACAACTTTGCTTCTACCCCCGCAGGTAAAGCTAAGTGTGCTCGTGACATCGGTTACTATGTACGGATGATTTCCTACTGCCTAGTTGCTGGTAGCACTGGCCCGATGGATGACTACCTCATTGGTGGCTTGGCTGAAATCAACGCTACTTTCGATCTATCTCCTAGCTGGTACGTTGAAGCTCTCAAGCACATCAAAGCTAGCCACGGTCTCTCTGGCGATGCTGCTTCCGAAGCTAACTCCTACATCGACTATGCGATCAACGCATTAAGCTAATCGATTCTACTAGTCCCAGAATGACAGGATATTTGGCGATCGACCAGTGCGGTCAGTTGAATGTTCTGTAATTCTGGGACTCTTGTTTTCACCCAATTATTAAGGAATTGAACTTATGACAAGTTCTACGACAGCACAGCAGTTGGGATTTGAACCGTTTGCTGGAAATTCCCCTGTGGAACTACGTAACCATCGGACGGAGAGCGACCTGCAAACTGCAATTTGGGCTGCTTATCGGCAGGTGTTTGGCAACGAGCATATCATGCAGTTTGAACGCTTGACCAATGCTGAGTCACTATTGCGTCGAGGTGATATTTCCGTGCGAGACTTTGTGCGGGCATTGGCACAATCAGAGTTATATCGCACCAAGTTCTTCTACTCAACTCCCCAAGTGCGGTTTATTGAGTTGAATTGCAAACATTTACTAGGGCGCGCTCCAGTCAATGAAGCAGAAATTACTGACCACGTAAATCTGTTTATCGAACATGGCTACGAGGCAGAAATTAATTCTTACCTCGATTCCCAGGAATATCAAGATAGTTTTGGCGATGCGATCGTCCCTTACTATCGGGGGTTTGATACCCAACGCGGTCAAACGACGATCGGTTTTAACCGGATGTTCCAACTCTATCGCGGTTATGCCAATAGCGATAAAGCCCAAGGGAAAAATAAATCCGCTGCCCTCACCCAAGATTTAGCAGCTAATTTACCATCCCCCTTACGGACTGCCAACTTTGGCAGTGGCTTAGGCGGCACAACGAAAGGCGATCGCGGACAATTGTACCGCGTTCGGGTGATGCAAGCTGCTAGCAGCGGCAAAACTCAACTGCGACGAGGTGTTAGCGAATATCTCGTCAGTTACGAACAACTCAACCCCACTCTCCAACGTCTCAACCAACGCGGTAGTCGCATTGTCGATATTTCCTGCGCTTAGGTCGATTAATGTTGGCAAATCGATAAGGAGAATCCCCTGTGGCAATTACAACAGCAGCTTCGCGATTGGGCACTAGCCCCTTTAGCGATAGTAGCCCGATCGAATTACGACCTAACTGGTCGTCGGCTGACGCGCAAGCAGTCATTAGTGCCGCTTACCGTCATATTTTGGGCAACGACTATCTGATGGCATCCGAGCGGCTAACAGCACTCGAATCCCTGCTCGCTAACGGTAAAGTTACCGTCCGCGAGTTTGTGCGTGCCTTGGCGAAGTCTGAATTATATAAAAATAAATTCTTTTACTCCAATTTCCAAACGCGGGCGATCGAATTAAATTTTAAACATTTACTCGGACGCGCTCCCTATAATGAAGCAGAAATTATCGAGCATCTTGATCGCTATCAGAATGAAGGTTTTGAAGCGGATATAGATTCTTACATCGATTCTGCTGAATATGAAACCAACTTCGGCGACTCGATCGTCCCTTATTATCGGGGATTTTTGACCCAAACCGGACAAGATATGGCGGGATTTCCTCGGATGTTCCGGCTCTATCGTGGCTATGCAACTAGCGATCGATCCCAGGTAGCTGGCACTAAATCGCGGTTGGCTGGCGAACTGGGGCGAAATGATACTTCCGCCGTGATTCCACCTTCTGGTGGCAATAACGACGGGTTTGGTTATCAGCCAGCTGCTCAAGGTACCACGCCTAATCGAGTCTTTGGTCGATCGATTCAGGGCGACACAGCCCGACTCTATCGGATTGAAGTCGCAAGTATTAGTCTTCCGCGCTATCCTCGCGTGCGCCGCAGTAACAAAGAGTTCATTGTTACCTACGAACAGTTATCTAGCACTCTGCAACAGATTAATAAAATCGGTGGCAAAATCGCTAGTGTAACTATCGCTCAGTAAATATCTGGATGGGTGGATCGGCAAATGGATGAAATCACAGAATGGGTGGTAGATAGTTGATATTTGAATCAATATTTTTTCCCTTCCCCAGTCCCCTTTCAGCCCTAGCCTTTCCGCTCTCCCCCTCAATCATCGGAGATTATCAACCATGTTAGGACAGTCATCCATTTCCAGAGGTTCTAGTGTTACCGCAGACAATCGGATCTTTGTCTATGAAGTAACTGGCTTTCAGCAAAATGATGCGACAACCGGATCTGATGCTCAGATTCGCACTAGTAGTAATACGTTTATCCAAGTTCCCCTGAACCGCATGAATGAAACTATGCAGCGGATTGTCCGGTTAGGTGGAAAAATTGTGGGCATTCGCCCCTTATCACCACAAAATGCCGCACCAGCCGCAGAACCAGCACACAAAAAAGGTAAACAAGCTCACAACTAAGTATGCTGGTTCAGGGAATTCTGTTTACTTAGTAACTCAAGTTGCTAGTTATAGATTGATGGCACCGTAATCTAGTAGATTAGGGTGCCATATTTTCACATCCGTTCCAAGACAGAAATCCCCAGTAAATTCAAACCTAGCTTCAAGGTTTTCGCCGTCAAATCACATAAAATCAGTCGCGATGTACGGATCGGTTCTTCAGCAGTGAGAACTGAATGCTTGTCATAAAACTGATTATACTTTTGGCTGAGTTCAAATAGATATTGACACAAGCGATTTGGCAATAAATCTTGTTCCAGATCTGTGATGATCGTCTCTAATTGCAACAGATGTTTGGCGAGAGTAAGCTCTAATTCTTCATTCAAGATCATCTGTGCATTATCACCAATTTGATCGAAGTCAATACCACCTTTGCGACTAATTCCCTGTACTCTGACATAGGCATACATCATATAGGGGGCAGTATTTCCTTGAAGTGCGAGCATTTTGTCATAACTAAAGACATAATTACTCAATCTATTTTGGCTCAAATCGGCATATTTAACCGCACTTAAACCGACAACTTCGGCACTATTGGCGATAAATTCGACGGTTTCTTGACGATCTTCTGCGGCTAAACGTGATTCTAGATCGTGACGAAATCTATCGATCGCCTCATCGAGTAATTCTTTAAGTTTAATGGTTTCACCCGATCGAGTCTTGATTTTTTTGCCATCTTCACCTAGTACTAGTCCAAAGGGAATGTGAGTAATTTCCACACCTTCAGGAATCCACCCAGCTAGTCTAGCTACCTGGAAAAATTGAGCAAAATGATCTGATTGTCCAGCATCCGTGATATAAATAATTCGATCGGCTCGATCGGTCTGAATTCGATAGCGGATCGCCGCTAGATCGGTAGTTGCATAATTATATCCCCCGTCAGTCTTCTGAATAATCAAGGGCAAAGGATCGCCATTTCGATTTGTAAATCCATCAAGAAAAACACACTGTGCGCCATCACTTTCAACTAATAATCTAGTTGCTCGCAAATCCTCAACTACTGCCGCCAAATAGGGATTGTAGAAAGATTCACCCCGTTCAGTAATCTGAATATTTAATCTGTCATAAATCACCTGAAATTCTCGCCGTGATTGATTGCAAAGTAGTTGCCAAGCTTTGATACTTTCCGGATCTTGAGCTTGTAATTTAACTACCTCCTGTCTAGCTGATTCCTGAAATACTGGATCCTCATCAAACCGTTGTTTTGCTTTTTTGTATAAAACCACTAAGTCGCCTAAATCCAGCGCATCCGCAGTCGTCAAAGCTTCAGGATAAGCTTCCCGGAGATAGAGAATCAACATCCCAAATTGTGTCCCCCAATCGCCAACATGATTGAGTCTGAGGACATCATGACCGCGAAATTCTAGCACCCGTGCGATACAATCACCAAGGATAGTCGATCGCAAGTGTCCGACGTGCATTTCCTTGGCAATATTCGGACTCGAAAAGTCAACAACCACCCGTTGTGGTTGACTAGCAACAGCAACACCCAAGCGTTCATCGGCTTGCATTGATTGCAGTTGAGCTGCTAAATAACTAGGCTTGACGCTAAAATTGATGAATCCAGGCCCAGCAATTTGCGGAACTTCGCACACTGCTGCGACATCAAGATGATCCACGATTGACTGCGCAATTACCCGTGGCTGTTGCCCCAACTTCTTGGCTAATCCCATCGCCATATTCGCCTGATAGTCCCCAAATTTAGGATTACTCGACAGTACTAATAACGGATCTGTCCCCGCAAAATCGGTCCCCAATGCGGCAATAATTGCTCGATCGAGTTGAGTAGTTAAATAGGTAATGGTAGAGTTCATATCAGATGTCATGGGTTAATCAGGCGATTTAGACTGCCGCGCTGTCTTCACTTAGCTAGCCACTATTCACTATCCACTATTCACGATCCACTGTCCACTAAACTAACCGTCACATCTGGTCAAAATTTCTGACCCATAAATAGGTACAATCGCTACAGACCTTAGAGCAGTCTTGCATACTCATTTTACCCCGTCCCCTTCACCCCACCTAGCCTATGTTGCCTGGAAAAACACCTACAGAGGCGAGCGGATTTCAGGCTCTACTCCGAAACCGACCGTTTTTATTCTTGTGGTCGGGACAAGTCTTATCGCAGATTGCCGATAAAGTACTACTGGTGATGTTGATTGCTTTGCTGACGAGTTATCATATACCCGATCGATTTGCCGCATCTTCTAGCTCATATTTGATGTTAGCGGCCACAATTCCCGCAATTCTATTTGGGGCGGCAGGTGGAATGTTTGTCGATCGATATCCCAAAAAAAAGATTATGGTGGGGGCAGATCTCTTGCGCGGATCGCTGATTTTGTTAATCCCCATTTTACCGAAAGAATTTATTGTCTTATTAATTATTAATTTTGCTGTCTCTGTCGTGACTCAGGCATTTGCACCAGCCGAACAGTCGGCGATTCCTTTGGTCGTCAAGCCAGAAAATTTATTGACAGCAAACGCGCTATTTACCACTAGCCAAATGGCTTCACTAATCGTGGGCTTTGCTATTGGCGAACCAATTTTGACAGCCGTGAGTAATATCAGTAAAAATGGTTCTCAAGAAATTTTAGTGGCACTTTTGTACTTTATCGCAGCCGGATTGGGTCAATTAGTCAAGGTCAAAGAAAATATTGACAGTAGTAAGCAAGGTCGAAAAATCAATCCATTAAATGAATTAAAAGTTGGATTTGAGTATCTGCGTAGCAATAAGTTATTGTTAAACGCAATGTTGCAACAGGCTGTACTATACGCCACAATCGCCGCCTTACCTGTTCTGGCAATTAAGCTTACCGCTGAAGTCGGTTTACAACCCAAACAGTTTGGCTTTCTGGTCGCCGCAGCCGGAATTGGATTAGTATTGGGGGCGGGAATACTGGGACATTTTGGTAGTCGTCTTCAACAACAATCACTCCCATTGATTGGCTTCTTGGGCATGAGTTCCGTACTAGCAATATTTACACTTGTCAGTAATCTGTGGATGGGTTTATTGTGTGGTGGCGTATTGGGACTTGGGGCTTCTCTAATTGCAGTACCGATCCAAACTCTGATGCAGGAAAAAACACCAGAATCGATGCGGGGCAAAGTATTTGGCTTTCAAAATAATGCTGTGAATATCGCTGTCAGTGTGCCACTAGTTATTGCTGGTCCTCTAACTGATGAATTTGGTTTACCGCCAATTCTCTGGGGCATGAGCATTCTCGTCGCTGTTGCTGGGGTTTGGGCTTGGCGCGCAACTCGTCATGTTTTGGCAGATTTGAGTGATAGTTAAAATAGCTGATTTTGTCTCGGAAATATCGATCGAGGTTTTATGTTAAGTAATATCCGTCGGCTGTTCAGTCAATTCTTCAATAAAACTCGGACAATTAATAATGAACCACTGAATAAGGTAAGTTTAATTGTCATTATTTTAGTCGATATTTTTATCTTAATTAATGTTTTTAGTGGACTCAATGATATCAGTCAATGGTATCTCAGCCCCAGCCAGACTTATCCCTGCTATTCAGACTGGAAAAATTATCGAGCATCAACCGTTAAAAATAAAGATTATCAGATCGTCAGTGATTCAATCCGATCGATTGAATTTCCTCAGCGATCTAGTTGGCAGCAAAATTATCGAGAAGTAGAAACTGGACATTTAGGTAAAGTATCGAATATCTGCCTACAATATGCCGAACAACGCGATCGAATTAATAATCCAACCGACTCAGCAACTATCAAAAATATTGACGGTAAACAAGTCCAAATTACGACCCTCAAGCAAACTAATCAGAAAATTCGATCGCAATATGACTCAACCTTACTCGAAAAAATTGCTGGACAAGACCAAACGAGATCGATTAATTCCGTTGGCGCAGACAAAGCTCGGCAAGAATTAGAACAAAATAATAATAAGATCGCCGATATCGATCGCGAGATTTCAAGACTGACAAATGAACTCCTCACAAGGTCAACAAGTAATAACTTTTTATCTTTCCTCAAAGATGAGAGCAAATTTATAGAAGCTCAAAATCAATACCAGCAAGCGAGCTTTTGGTATCCCAGCATTCAACTAGTTTTTCAGACGCTATTTCTGTTACCGTTGATAGCTATTGCTCTATTAGTACATAACTTTGCCCAACGTAAAGGCTATGGATTAGTTACCCTAATTAGTTGGCATTTACTTGCAATATTCTCGATTCCCTTAATTATCAAAGTCTTTGAATTTCTCCAAATTGGGATCATCTTTCAATGGATATTCGATCTAATTGCTGCTATCTTTGGTCGGTTATTATTTCTAATTAATTTTATTTACATCTTACTCATTCCCTTAGTGGGATTTGGGATGATTAAGTTTTTTCAACAATTTGTGTTCAATACCAAAGTACAAGCAGCTAAACGAGTTCAATTATCTCGATGTATGAATTGTGCCAAGAAAATTCGACCTCATGATGCCCATTGCCCTCACTGTGGCTATTATCAATACATAGAATGCGAAAATTGCCACAGTCTTACCTATAAAAATTTGCCTTACTGTCGCGAATGTGGACACGATCGAGAGCATAATTCTCAATCTGTTTAACAAACAATATCACGCCTACAGATTCTCAGCCTTTCTATCTAATTTTAGCCAAATCTGTACAGTGAATCATTGTCTAACTGTCAATCTTTAAGGCAATCTGGCGATAGAAAATTCGAACTAGTTTCGATCGGTCTGTAATATTATCAATTCAGCTTCCAAGTTCTACCTCGATTAACCCTGAAGTTCTTTAATATTCAGAATACTAATGATAGTTCCTGTCACGGGAATTGCTAGAAAAACACCGAACATTCCGGCAACTTTTAACCCTACCAGTAATGATAGAAAAAGAACTACTGGATTGAGATTGACAGAACCGCGCATCACTCGTGGCATGAGAATATTTTCCTCCACTTGTTGCAGTAAAATACAGCTAACCAGCACTTTCAGACTAAACCACCATCCTTGAGGCAAAATAATCAGTGAAACTAAGCTAATTCCTAAAGTTGCACCAATGCCCGGTATCAAATCGAATACTCCAGCGATCGCTGCTAGCACCAAAGCATAGGGAACTTGTAAAATTACCAGTACAATAAATACCGAGACACCAAAGAAAACTGACAGTAAAAAACGTCCCCAAAAAAAGCCCAGAAAATTTTGCCGAATTGCCAGAGGTAAGCGATGTTGAATTGATTCGGGGAACAGCTTTAGACAAAACTGCCAGGGACGTTTGCCATCTAAGAGCATAAAAAATGTCACCACTGCGATCAAAACAATGTCTAGCAAACTGGTAAATAGTAGTTGGATTGTCACTAGCCCAAACTCCAGCCCCGCAACGACTTGGTTGCGAAACTGCTCTTCAATGGCACTCAGATTTAATTGAAGATTCCAGCGGCGCAGGAGTGATTCTAGTTGCCCTAACCAAGCAATAAATACCGGAATTTGCTGCGGTGCATCACTGATTAATTGTTGCGCTTGAGATATCATTGCTAGTCCCAAGGTAAATGCAAGTCCGCCTAAAATTAATAAACTCAGGAAAAAGACAATGCTAACTGCGGCACCGTGGGAAATGAACCGCTTTAACCAAGTGACGGGATAGTTGAGCAGAAATGCCAAAATTGCCGCAGAGATAAACACAATCCAGACGGAAGCTAGGTAGGCAAATACTTGGGCGATTGCCCACCCCAAGGCAAATAGTAATAGGTAGCGAAATAAGCGAGAATTATCCATGCTCGCTAACCAATTTTTCATATTTAGATCAAACCCTTAAGTACACGATCTCCGAGGCTATAGACCCCCACGGGGCAAGTTAGATTAAACTGAAGTGGGACGATCGTAATATAATTCTGTTTGATCGCTTGTACGTCGGTTTCGATTTCTGGAGGAAGATGTAAGTGTTGTGGTTGCTCTAAATCCTGCACTACTTCTCCTGATAGCCAGTAATAAGTTTTGCCACGCGGATCTACCCGCTTTTGAAAGGTGTCAAAATAACGTCTAATTCCCTGACGAGTGATTTTAACCCCAGCAATTTCAGCAGCAGGAACTGGAGGAATATTGATGTTTAATAACATCGCTTCGGGTAGTGGTTCCTGCTCCAAGTGACTCATTAATCGCTTGGCAAATTCGGCTGCTGGGGTGAAGTCTCGATGGGAAAAGCTTGTCAGGCTAAAGGCAATACTGGGAATCCCTTCAATTGTGCCCTCCATCGCCGCTGAGACAGTTCCAGAGTAAAAAACGTCTGTACCGAGATTCGCACCTTGATTGATGCCGGAGAGGACAAAATCGGGAAATTTATCTAATAATGCGCCGAGGGCTAATTTGACACAATCTGCTGGGAGTCCAGAACAAGCCCAGGCTTTGATGCTCGGATGAAAAATATCTCTCACAATTTCGGCCCGAATTGGATCGTGGAGCGTTAAACCGTGCCCAGTTGCAGATCGCTCTCGATCGGGACAGACTACAATTACTTCATGTCCAGCTAGCGCGAGTGTATCCGCTAATGTCTTGATTCCCAGCGCGGAAATCCCATCATCATTGCTAATTAATAATCTCATCAGATTGGGGATAATTTTTTGACGGTTATTTATCGGCTGACAATCCAATTCGATTGAGCAATCCTAGTTTGGAAAGACTCGATCTAATTCTAATCGAATTTATGACAGATCAGGTAATTGCATGGCTTACCTTCATTGTGATAGCCTACTGGATGTATACTTTGCATGGGCAAAACCTGCTCTTTTGCCAAGCGTAATATTAATCCCTAAAACCTAAAGCCTAAAACTTAACCTCAAATTATGCCCGTGTGAAGTATATCAGAATATCGATATTAAAAAGGCAATGCAATCGACAATTAATAGGCACCAACCAAAATAAAGCTCATCTATCCCTTCCTACTTCACATTTGCAGAAAAAAATCATATCCGCCAAAATCTTATTAACTAGTACTAAGTGGCGGCAATAAGCCTACTATTTCTTTCTCACCGTCCCCCACTTCTCCTCTCGGAGCGGCTACCGTGAGATCGCCACTCAATTAACGGTGTACAAACAACTGTCCAGCCAATATATAATAAGCAAGGGTTAAACCACCCACCCAACTCGGTGTAGCAACTCAACAGAGCTATCGCAATAACGTAGAGAATATGGCACAACTCGAAACCAGAACCGAACCGATGGTGCTAAATATGGGGCCGCACCACCCATCAATGCACGGAGTATTGCGGCTAATTGTCACCCTCGACGGGGAAGATGTCGTAGATTGCGAACCCGTCATCGGCTACCTCCATCGCGGCATGGAAAAAATTGCCGAAAACCGGACAAATATTATGTTTGTCCCCTACGTCAGCCGTTGGGACTATGCTGCGGGGATGTTTAATGAGGCGGTGACGGTGAATGCCGTCGAAAAGTTGGCGAATATTCCCGTGCCGAAACGCGCTAGTTATATTCGCGTCCTGATGTTGGAACTGAATCGGATTGCTAATCATCTGCTCTGGCTTGGCCCATTTATGGCGGATGTTGGCGCACAGACTCCGTTTTTCTACATCTTCCGCGAACGCGAGATGATTTACGATCTGTGGGAAGCAGCAACTGGCTATCGGATGGTGAATAATAACTATTTTCGCATCGGTGGAGTAGCGGTAGATTTACCCTACGGTTGGCTGGATAAATGCGCGGATTTCTGCGACTACTTCGAGCCGAAAGTGGATGAGTACGAGAAACTCATTACCAATAATCCGATCTTCCGCCGCCGGGTAGAAGGGGTAGGCACGATTAGCCGCGAGGAAGCGATTAATTGGGGTTTATCTGGCCCGATGTTGCGTGGTTCGGGGGTCAAGTGGGATCTGCGTAAGGTTGATAGCTACGAATGCTATGACGATTTTGATTGGGACATTCAGTATGAAACTGCTGGTGACTGTCTGGCGCGGTATTTCGTGCGGATTCGGGAGATGCGCGAGTCAGTGAAGATTTTGCGTCAAGCGATTGCTGGTTTACCTGGTGGTGCTTATGAAAGTCTCGAAGCAAAACGGATTGCCGCAGGGCCAAAATCAGAGTGGGATGCGATCGATTATCAATATATCAGCAAGAAAGTTGCCCCGACGTTTAAAATCCCCAAAGGCGAACATTATGTGCGAGTGGAAAGTGGTAAAGGAGAATTAGGCATCTTTATTATTGGTGAAGATAGTGTCTTCCCGTGGCGATGGAAAATTCGTGCTGCTGATTTTAATAATCTCCAAATTTTACCGCACTTACTACGTGGGGTGAAGGTAGCAGATATTGTGACAATTTTGGGCAGTGTAGATATTATTATGGGTTCTGTCGATCGATAGTAATCCAAGTTGTTAGTTATCAGTTATCGCTGGGGAACAGGGCAAGCAGTTGACAATTCCCCAGTCCCCTAGTCCCCCCGTCCCCTAGTCCCCCCGTCCCCTAGTCCCCCCGTCCCCTAGTCCCCCCGTCCCCAGTCCCCTAATTCTGGTCAGTGGAGTTAAATGGATTTTTACCAACTTCCAACTGCTCTTTACTACGGTCTAAATCTTGCCACAACTGTTGAATCTGACGATGGGACTCCTCTGCGGATAACTTACCAGCCGTAGCCAGACAAGCAATATAGCTAACCTGAGCGGCAAACTCCTGTAAGTTAGCATTAAACACCAAACTTTCTGGATTAACCGACCCATGATAGCTATGACGAGGGGCGATAAAGTCATTACTCCGCATCATCTTGACTCCCAAATCTAATTTTAACCACCTTCTTAATTATATTCGTTTCCGCAGAGCGGTCATCGGGATAAATACCTGCATTAACCGAACTTTTCGATCCTAAATGGTAATGGTAGGATCTGAAGGCATCATCATTAACTGTCAATGCTACCCACTGTTATTTTACCTGGCTATCTCGAAAGTGCCGCTGCTTATTTACCACTGCAACAAGCTTTAACTGAACTGGGTACGCCAACAACAACAGTACCGCTCAAAAAACGAGATTGGCTCCCCACATTAGGTGGTCGATCGATGGTACCCATTTTGCGCCAACTCGATCGAACTGTCAATCAAGCTCTAACTGAACATCACGCCAACCAAATCAACCTAATTGGACATTCGGCGGGAGGTTGGATCAGCCGGATTTATTTGGGCAAAATTCCCTATACAATTCATGGTGATGTTGACAGTGATACAGTAGGTTTATGGAATTGTAAATCGAAAGTTGCCAATCTAATTACCCTGGGAACTCCGCATATTAGTGCAGAAAGATGGACGCGCAAGAATCTTGATTTTGTCAACGATCATTATCCAGGTGCAACTTATCCAGTCGTAAACTATATCTGCGTCGCTGGGAAATCAATCTACGGGGCAAAACGTCCAGGTCAATTTTTTGCTTATACTAGTTATCAAATGACTTGTGGGAAAGGGGCTGTCTGGGGTGATGGAATTACCCCAATTGTGGCAGCGCACTTAGTTGGTGCAACAAATATCACGATCGATCTGGTTAAACATTCGCCACGTACTTCGGGGATTTGGTACGGTTCGCCACAAGCTCGATCTCAATGGGTTGGTTATTTGAGTTAAATCCCAACAATCTAACCAGCAGTGATCGAGTCATATCAGTAATCGATCGAGACTAAAGTCGAGCGATCTCATATCGATCAAAAGCACTATCTACAGTGGCTAAAGTCGAGCGATCTCATATCGATTAAAAGCACTATCTACAGTGGCTAAAGTCGTTTTTGACGGTCGATAATTGATTCAGTAAATCTCGGCGATAAGCGTTCTGGTTCGGTTGCCATCTAGATAAAGATATGAGTATCTAGTAAAATCCTCATGCTTCGCCGAGCCAAAATTCATCTGGTAGTGGCTCATCAAAATCATCACTCATTTTCATTGCACCACGATTTAGCCCCAAAATTCTTGGAGGTAGTTCTGAAGAATGATTCTCCGGGGTTGCCGATCCGTCAAGAGCGCGAATAAAGGCTAGGACGCTCACTTGCATTGGTTCGGGGATTTTCTCTAGCTCCTGGACTATCGATTCGATCGTGGAACGTCCGCTTTGCGGGGTCGTACTCATGATGTGATGGGGCAGATTGAATATAATTCAATTTTACCATTCCCACATTTATGCAACAAGGATCAATCTCCCTATCTCTGTTTTCTCCAAAGACACCAGTTTCAATAATAGCTTTGCACAACTTATCAATTACAGGGACTGAAACACTATTTCCAATTAGCTTCATCCATCTTGCTCTTGATTCTGGTAATTTAAAATCTTTAGGAAATCCCTGTATTAAGCAAGCCTCACCTTTAGTTATTTTTTTAAATTGTTTCGACTTATAAACTTCTTTTAGAGGATGTCTGAGAACTCCACAGGTAGTGTAGACACAGGAAAGCCCTGATACAATATTCTGTCATCAATAACCAAACAGAAGACAGAAGTAACAGGGCATGACAACATCCTATCCTACCGACATGACCGATGACCAATGGGGACTATTGCAAACCTTGCTGCCGGCAGCCAAAGCCACGGGTAGACCGCGCAGTACAGACTTGAGACTGGTAATCAATGCCATTTTCTACATTCTCGTCAGTGGTGCAGCTTGGCGAATGTTGCCGCATGACTTCCCTCCTTGTAAAACTGTCTATCATTGTCTTGTCGCGCTTTTTACGGCGGGGAACCCGCCGAGCGCGCGCCGCTACTTTCGAGCTTGGCGAATAGACAATACCTGGGAAAACATTCACGACCAATTGGTGCGGTGGGAACGAGTGGCTCAAGACCATGACCCATCGCCGAGTGCGGGGAGTATGGATTCCCAGTCTGTGAAAATCGCGACGATGCCACATACTGATGCTACAACTGGCTATGATGGCGGCAAGAAAGTCAAGGGTCGAAAGCGACACATGATGGTAGATACTCTCGGCTTGGTAATGATGGTAGTCGTGACGGCTGCGGATGTCAGTGACCAGCAAGGTGCTCGGCTGATTTTTGAGAGATTGTTAGCTTGGAAGCAGCGGATGAAGCGAATGGTGCGAATCTGGGTCGATGGTACCTATGACGGTGTCGCATTTATGAGATGGACGATGGACACTTATCACTGGATACTTGAAACTATCAAGCGTTCAGACAATACCAAAGGATTTGTATTGTTGCCAAAGCGGTGGGTTGTAGAACGAACTTGGGGCTGGTTAAATTGGTGTCGTCGATTATCTAAAGATTATGAGATTCTGTCAGAAACTTCTGAGACTTTAATCTATATTGCGATGATCCGCATTATGCTCAGGCGGCTAGCGTAGGTTTCGAGTTCTCAGACATCCTCTAAGAAGGATTCAAGAGGTTTTAAATAAATTAGAACATGGCAAAGGTAAGGATAAAATAAGACCTAATTGGAACAAAGAGTTGGAATATATCAAAGCAGGGGGTGGGCAACTTATTCCCGCAAGTGTTGTTTGTGATATTTTCATACAAAATGAAAAAAATGGAATACGCTATGCATTTGAACTCAAAGCCCCATTACCTAATAGTGCAATAAATACATATTGTGATAATTTCTGTATTGAACCTAGTCTTAATTTCGGAGATATTACCAAAATCAAAGAATTACCATACCATGATTTGTTGACGGCTGGAGTCCCTTGTCAAAGCTGGTCAATTGCAGGTAAAAATTTAGGTTTTGATGATGACAGGGGTCAGTTATGGAACGATACAATTTATTTACTTCAGCAATCTAAGCCGTGAGCTTCTAAAGCAACAACTTGTGCAAGCTTTTCCCATACACCACCAAATGGTGTTACGAACCTTCTCTCAAAATGTGACCCTTTAAAGATTTCGTCAGGCACTAATGCTGCGTAAAGAGGTTTGCTTGAACGGTGATTTTCCTTAATAAAAGGGTCGGTAATTAGAACACGTTCCATTACTCGATCCATCATGTCAGACACCACATTTTTTATGGCTTTTGCAATTCTTTGCTGTTTATTCACTTCAAGAGGAGATCTCGATCGATCCAACCTAACTTCCCCCAATTCGCGCCACATCGCGAGAATTCTCCTCAAAAGCAGCATTGAGCGCATCATCCCCACTCAACCCCGAATCAACAGCATTTTTGATGGCTTGCAATACCCGTTTATAGTCACGCGGCATCACCTTCACAAACTTCGGCACCATCTCATCCCAATTCGCTAGAACTGCGATCGCTTTCTGGCTCTTGGTATTGGGCGTGCTTCTCGATTACAGTTGGCTGACAAAAACTTGAGGTGTAACAATTGGGATACCCCTGAAAGGATCGAGTACGAGCAAATCAGCATCACCACTGATAATACATTTCGCACCACCGCTCACCGCCAATTCCAGAAATTTGTTATCCTTCGAGTCACGGCAATCAGTAACGGCTTCCGTAACTTCAACAATCATGGCATCCCCTACAAATTTAGCCAGAAATTGTAACCGCTCCTCCTCTGAAACATAACGCTTAAACTTGGGGCGGCGCAACACATCGTCAACTTCAACCAGAATAGCATCAGACACCAAAACACTGCCGAGCAAGAAGGCTCGATCGAAAGCTTGTCGAGGAACAGAACGTGGTGATAATACAGCACTGACAATCACATTGGTATCTAAGACAAACAGCGCACTACTCTTCACCAAGCAAAGTCTCCAAAATTTGAGGCGTTAGCCCCCGTGCCTCCGCCTTTGCACCAATATCATCCATGATTTGTGGCAATGAAATCTCAGATGGCGAAAATAACTCACGGACACGCAAACGCAAGAGCAACTGGATTTTCTGTTGTTGTTCTGCTGATGCTTGGCTATAGGCAAGGGCTGTAGAATCATCAACAGGAACAGAAATCGTAGTGTTTATCATCACTGGTTTCCTTAACTTCAAATAATGTAGACTTTATATGTCTAGATGAGTCTTCTAATTCATTTTTAGTTGAGCTAGCTTTTGCTGAATTAAAATTTCAACGTCCTTGACTTCAGCACTAGAGTTAGGAATATCGAAAGTTGCTTGAGATGCTTCCGCAGTAAATCGATCGACAAATAGATGAAAGGCTGATCGATCTTCAGGATGAGCTATGACATAAGCTCTTAACTCACCTTTAGTCATGGTGTCAAAGTCAGGCTTCATTCTAGGAATCTCCAAAGACCATGAGGATAGATCTCTATTTGTATGTTATCACCAGCCAAAAGAAATAGGTTGCCTGTTCGATCGTCAAGACGAACAACGAAAATAGGTGTGAATGTGTTGGTTAAGGATTGGCATAGGGTTACACACCTGATACCTTGTTCGGCAGTTGGCAAGACTTGAATACCTCAATAATCGTCGAATAACACGCTAGATCGATCTCGATCTAGCGTATAAGGGATGTTTTAATGAATTTAACCTCCGCCAATTCTGGCTACATCGCGGGCATTTTCCTCAAAAGCAGCATTTAAGGCATCATCGCCGCTCAAGCCTGAGTCTATGGCATTTTTGATGGCTTGCAACACCCGTTTATAGTCACGCGGCATCACCTTCACAAACTTCGGCACCATCTCATCCCAGTTTGCCAGAACCTCGATCGCTTTCTGACTCTTAGTATATTGGGCGTGTTTCTCGATCGAACCCCGCAACTTCCCAATCTCTTCAGGATCTGAAAGGGTTTCCAATCCCACCATCTGAGTATTGCAGCGTGTCGGGAAATCGCCCTGCTCATCGAGGATATAAGCAACACCGCCACTCATCCCCGCCGCAAAGTTGCGTCCGGTTTTACCCAGAATCACGACTTGTCCGCCTGTCATATATTCACAACCATGATCGCCAACAGACTCTACCACTGCATTAACCCCAGAGTTACGGACGCAGAACCGCTCGCCTGCCATGCCGTTGATGTAGATTTCGCCGCTGGTGGCTCCGTAGAGGGCGACGTTACCGACGATGACGTTTTCGGCGGCGATGAAGGTGGATTTGGGTGAGGGATAGAGGATAATTTTACCGCCGCTGAGTCCTTTGCCGATGTAGTCGTTGGCATCGCCTTCGAGTTCGAGGGTGACTCCTTTGGGGATAAATGCACCAAAGCTTTGCCCAGCACTCCCTTGGAATTTCAGGTGGACGGTATCTTCGGGGAGTCCTTGCCAGTGGTTTTTGGTGATTTCGTTACCCAGGATGGTACCGACGGCGCGGTTGACGTTGGTAATGGGGAGTGTGGCTTTAACTGATTCACCACTTTCGATCGCCGCCTTACACAGATCTAGTAACTTGGTAAGATCGAGGGATTTATCCAAGCCATGATCTTGCGGAATCTGACAGTAACGCCCGACATCATCGCCGACTTCCGGCTGATGGAGGAGGTGGGAGAGGTCGATGTTTTTGGCTTTCCAATGGGCGATCGCTTGTTTGGATTCTAAGACATCGGTGCGCCCGACCATTTCGTTGAGGGTGCGGAAGCCGAGGGCTGCCATGATTTCCCGCAAGTCTTGGGCGATGAAGTTCATGAAGTTGACGGTGTGGGCGGGATCTCCGGTGTATGTTGCCCGTAGTTGGGGGTTTTGGGTGGCGATGCCAGCGGGACAGGTGTTCAGGTGGCAGACGCGCATCATGATGCAGCCGAGGGAGACTAGGGGGGCGGTGGAGAAGCCGAATTCTTCGGCACCTAATAAGGCGGCGATCGCAATGTCTCGTCCGGTTTTGAGTTGTCCGTCGGTTTCGACGACAATCCGGCTGCGGAGGTTATTCAGGACGAGGGTTTGATGGGTTTCGGCGAGTCCCAGTTCCCAGGGCAATCCGGCGTGTTTGATTGAGGTTTGGGGGGAGGCTCCGGTGCCGCCGTCGAAGCCAGAGATTAATACTACGTCAGCGTGGGCTTTGGCTACGCCTGCGGCGATCGTGCCTACGCCTACTTCCGACACTAATTTGACGTTAATGCGGGCATCCCGATTGGCGTTTTTCAGATCGTGGATCAGTTCCGCCAGATCTTCGATCGAGTAGATATCATGATGGGGTGGGGGCGAAATTAGCCCTACACCTGGGGTAGAGTGACGAACTTTGGCAATCCAAGGATAAACTTTGGAGCCGGGGAGTTGTCCGCCTTCACCTGGTTTAGCTCCCTGAGCCATTTTGATTTGTAGTTCTTTGGCTTGGGAGAGGTAGAGGCTGGTTACTCCGAATCGTCCCGATGCTACTTGTTTGATGCCGCTATTTTTGGAGTCGCCTTGCTCGTTCGTCCAGGTGTAGCGTTCGGGATCTTCACCACCTTCTCCGGTATTAGATTTACCGCCGATCCGGTTCATCGCGATCGCTAGGGATTCATGTGCCTCTTGCGAAATCGAACCGTAGCTCATCGCGCCTGTTTTAAAGCGTTTGAGGATATTTTCGATCGGTTCTACTTCGGCGATCGGAATTGCCGTGCGGGGTTTGAAATCTAAGAGTCCGCGCAGGGTGAAGTGTTTTTTATCTTGCTCGTTAATTAGTTTGGCGTATTTCTGGTAAGTTGCATAATCACCCGTTCGCGCTGCTTTTTGTAAGAGGTGAATACTTTCGGGGCTGAACAGGTGTTCTTCACCATCTTTGCGCCACTGATAATCACCGCCGACATCGAGGGTATTACCCTTGGCTGGACGATCGGGGAAGGCGTGGGTATGGCGGGTAATGGCTTCCTGAGCGATTACGCCCACATCTGCACCCTCAATCCGCGAGGCAGTGCGGGTGAAGTATTTATCGATCGTGGCTTGATTCAAGCCGACGGCTTCAAATATTTGGGCACCGCGATAGCTCTGAATGGTGGAAATCCCAATTTTGGAGGCGACTTTGGTTACGCCTTTAGTCGCCGCTTTGATGTAGTTTTTAATGGCGGTAGGGTATTCAACATTCAGTAGGATTTTTTGGTTAATTAGATCCTCGATCGTCGCAAATGCCAGATAGGGATTGATTGCGCCGCAACCGTAGCCGATCAGGGTGGCAAAATGGTGAACTTCACGCGGTTCGCCGGATTCTAATACCAGCCCAACGCGGGTGCGGGTACCCGTGCGAATTAGGTGATGGTGTAAGCCAGAAACAGCGAGTAAGGCGGGAATTGGGGCATGATTTGGATCGACACCCCGATCACTCAAAATCAGGATACTGACCCCAACCTCTATCGCTTTATCTGCCTGGGCAAAAATCGCCTCTAATGCGGCTTCTAATCCAGCAACACCCTTTTTGGGGTCAAAGAGAGTGGGAATAGTTTCAGTCTTAAATCCACCCTCATTAATCTGCTGTAATTTCGCCAGATCTTCATTACTGAGAATTGGCGATTTGAGGGAAATCAGGTGACAACTGGCGGGTTCGGGGTTGAGTAAATTCCGTTCTGCACCAATGGTAGTTTGGGCGGATGTGACAATCTCTTCCCGAATCGAATCGATCGGCGGATTGGTAACTTGGGCGAATAACTGTTGGAAATAATCGTAGAGCAATTTCGGTCGATCGGACAACACCGCCAAGGGTGTATCTGTGCCCATCGAACCTGTCGCTTCTACCCCATCCCGCGCCATCGGTGTCATCAACAGCCGCAACTCTTCAAACGTATAACCAAACGCCATCTGCTGTTGAACTAGTTCATCGCCCCCCTGGTTAAGGGTTGGGGGGATTGAGGGACTGGCGAGATCCTCTAACTTAACTAAATTCTCATTCAACCACTGACGATAGGGTTGCTGGGTAGCAATCTCCTGTTTAATCTCCTCGTCCGCGATAATCCGTCCGGCTTGCATATCGACGAGAAACATCCGTCCCGGCTGTAACCGTCCTTTCAAGGCTATCCGTTCTGGTTCGATCGGTAATACGCCTGCCTCAGATGCCATAATTACCAGATCGTCTTTAGTCACATAATACCGCGATGGGCGTAAACCATTGCGATCGAGTACCGCGCCAATTGTATTCCCATCGGTAAACACGATCGAGGCGGGGCCATCCCAAGGCTCCATCAAGCAAGAATGGTACTCATAAAATGCCTTCTTCTCCTCGCTCATCGACTCATGCGCCGTCCACGGTTCGGGCACCATCATCATCATCGCATGGGGTAGCGATCGACCGGATAGCACCAACAATTCGAGGGCGTTATCAAAGATCAGCGAGTCACTCCCATCAACATTAATTACAGGTTGAATCGCCTTAATATCATCGCCAAATAACTCCGACTCAAACAGCGATTGCCGCGCCTGCATCCAGTTAATATTGCCGCGCAGGGTATTAATTTCACCATTATGGGCGATGTAGCGGTACGGGTGCGCCCGTTCCCAACTAGGGAAAGTATTAGTACTGAAACGTGAGTGTACCAACGCCAAGGCACTCTCCACATCTGAATCGCGCAAGTCCGGGAAATATGCTCCCACCTGCATCGTCATCAACATCCCCTTATACACGATCGTCCGACAAGACAGACTCGAAAAATACCAATGACTATCGATATCGATCGATCTCACCGCTGTATGCGACTGCTTCCGAATCATCAACAACTTCCGCTCGAACGCCAACTCATCGGCGATCGAACTATTGCGCTCGATAAATACCTGCTGCATAAACGGCTCACTGGATTTTGCCGTCTCACCCAAAGTCGAATTATCTGTCGGGACATCACGCCAGCCAATGACCTTTTGCCCAGCCTGCGCGACAACCTCTTGAAATACCTCTCTACTCCGAGCGCGACTTGCGGCATCTGGTGAACTGTAGAGCATCCCCACAGCATATTCACCTACCGCC
The DNA here is from genome assembly GCA_041738715.1 of Chamaesiphon sp. GTDB lineage: Bacteria > Cyanobacteriota > Cyanobacteriia > Cyanobacteriales > Chamaesiphonaceae > Chamaesiphon. The sequence continues at coordinate 44,529 of JBGSPI010000130.1, read as the reverse complement.
GGTAAACTAAACCCTAATTCCGCCGTTACCCGCTGGAAAAACTTATGGGGAATCTGCATCAAGATCCCCGCACCATCGCCTGTATTTGCCTCACATCCACACGCTCCGCGATGTTCGAGGTTTTCCAAAATCGTCAGGGCATCAGCAACGATCGCATGGGATTTTTGCCCTTTCTGATGCACGATAAAACCGACTCCACAAGCATCATGTTCGTGTTGCGGATCGTATAGTCCTTGTTTGCGGGGTGGTTGAATGGTATTCATGCTTGGATCGATCGTCTAAAGGTTGTCAAGTAGATGATGCCAGATTTTAAACACAACATGGGTATTCTACTTAGCATTATATTGTCGATCGATCCCCACCAGTCGGGCGTTGACAGATACAAATATTCAATGTTCTTGATGTAATGCTTTACTTCTGCTCGATCGTCACCAATCAATCCGTTACAACATTTGTGGTAACATAGATCGATAATCCATTTATATAAATGTATTTATGCTACTAAATATCAAAAAACGCGGTAACTCATTGAGTATTATCGTCCCCAAAGAAATGGCAACAAGTATGAGCGTTGAAGATGGAGATACTCTGTTTGCTACCAAAACTCCTTCTGGTTATGAGATCTCAGCATACGATCCTAATTTCGCTACCAAAATGGAAGCAGCTCGACAAGGGATGAAAAAATACCGCAATGCCTTAATCGAGCTAGCAAAATGAGCGAACCTTGTTGGCTAGACAGTCGTGATGTGTGCGCGATCCATAATGAAATCATTGCCGAGTCGGGTGGTGATGCTGGCATTCTCAATGAAGGTGCCTTGGAATCAACAGTAAACAAGCCCAAAAATCTGTACTGCTATGGTGAGGATATAACGTTGTTCTCACTAACCGCAGCTTATGGTTATGGATTTGTCAAAAATCATTGTTTTGTAGATGGGAATAAAAGAATCGCGCTAATTGTCGTCTATACATTTTTATCGATTAATGGCATCGAACTAACGGCATCAGAAGTTGACGCAGCAAATTTTTTCCTAGAATTGGCAGCAAGTCAAGAAGGGCAGGAAGAAGATATGGCAAGATTGGCAAATTGGCTGAAAATCAACAGCGAACTTATCTCAAATTAAACAGACAGTATTGAATTGGCATCTTCTCATCAGTTATATCTCGATCGAGTAGCCGGATCGGGCGATCCATATACCGCACTAACTCCATACTGTCCCACTGCGGGTAATTCAATCCCTTCAGCCGGCGCAACCTTCTGCATAAACTTGTGGGGAATCTGTATCAAGATCCCTGCCCCATCACCAGTATTCGTCTCGCAACCGCACGCGCCGCGATGGTCGAGATTCACCAAAATTGTCAGTGCTTGCGCCACAATCTCATGGGACTTGACCCCTTTCATCTGCGCGATAAAGCCGATACCGCAAGCATCGTGCTCAAACTGCGGATCGTATAAACCTTGTTTGACGGGGTGACTAGTGTTCATGGATTGAGGGTGTAAGAGTGAAGGATTACCGTTGGTACGCTAAGCTGTTTGTCATCTAAATATTTTGACTGAATCCCTTACTGCAAGAGTTATAGAGAACAAAAAGAGTGTTTTAAATGTTCGACAGCTTATGCGAACGGGCTGGGGAGTAGAAGGCACAATAAAGGCTAATTCTACAGCCTAGTATTTTCTAACGTATTTTCGCTTGCAGGGTAGCTACTGATACAAATATTTAACCAAATTCTAGAAAATAAAACCTCCTAACCTTCATCTAGAGAAGGCTTTGGAGGTTGAGGGTATAATAAACGGCAATTTTAGGTTGCTTGATAGCACTTTCGGAATAGTGACGGGGTACCTTACATATAGTAGCTATCACATAATCAATAGACCCATGAACGATTCAGTACTCGTTAAAACTTTAATCGAAGATCAAAAAATGATTATCTCGAAGTGGCAGAAAGGACTGCTTCAAGAAGAATTTAATTCCGTACTTCCTTCGTGCCAAAAAGCAGCAGAGACTTTGCTAACACACTGTCAAGTTTTGAAAACACTTGAAGAACTACAAAAGGAGAGATCTCCTATGACAACAGCGTAATCACTGATTTCAAACACCCAAACAAAAGGAAATTAACGAATAGTTGTATATTGAAAAACCATGAGAAGAATTTTTTTAGTCACTCTTGTAAATTTGATAATCCTAACAAATACTCAAATACCTAGTTACGCTAATAGTATCAATCCACTTGAAACAGGCTCTTCATATATTAACAAAGAAGTAATATCATTAAATTCTTCTAAGCTTAAACTATTGAATGGCACATGGGAGGGAACTTATATTTGCGAGCAGGGTTTGACCAAAATGAAATTAATCATCAAAGCACAAAGTACAACGAATATTGATGCTATTTTTGTATTTTCAGCACATGCTAGTAATCCAACCGTTCCTTCCGGTTCTTTTACAATGAAAGGCACGTATGCAAATCTTGATTCAGTAGATGTGCCTGACACCCTTGAATTAAAAGCTATCAACTGGATTTCCAGACCTAGTGGATACATGGCTATTGACTTGCAGGGGAATATATCACCTTCAGAAAAAAGAATAATAGGAAATGTCTTAAATGCACCTAGTTGTAGCAATTTTGATGTTGTTAAAGTAAGCGTTGAGACAAAATAACTGTAAAAACCTGCAAGATGACTTCTAAGTGAGATTTCTCCTGAGCCTCGAAACCCAACAATTCCAGTGTTTGAGGCTCGATCGATCGCTGTTGAGGAGCATTTTTATATCCTGTTGAAATTATCGATCGATTAGCTACTTCGAGAAACCCAACGATTTCAGTGTTTGAGGTTCGATCGATCGCTATTGGGGAGTATTTTTATATCCTGTCGGAATTATCGATCGCGTAGCGTACCGGAGGTAATCGATTAGCTTGGGTTTGGTCGATTGGAGTCAATTCGATCGCAGTTGTTGGAATCGATTGTGTATTGATGCTGTGATCGATGTTACTGATAGATCGTAGTTGTTGGAGTCGATCGATTCAAGAGCTTCTTAACTTGATCGAACATAACAACCCTACAAGCGGTAAGTTATAATCGACATACTAGACTCGGAAACCACTGTATAACTAGTAGCGAAATTAGCTATACCGAAGCACAAAGCAATTTAGGCGTTTTGCTCGATCGCGTAGCAGACAGTGAGGAGTTGGGTATTGTCCGCAAAAAAGAAAGATAAAAATCGCTCCGAAAATTCTGAACCAGAATTAATTATCATTCAAAGGCGGATTATTTTTGATGAAGACTTCCGAGCAGATTTGCAGTGGTGGTATAGACAAGATGTTCAAAAAGCCAAGAAAATTCTCGATCTAGTGGAATCTGTCTGTATAGATCCATTTTCAGGAATTGGTAAGCCAGAGCCACTAAAATTCATGGAAGCAAATACATGGTCGCTGAGAATAGATTTAGAGCATCGATTAATTTATCGAATCAAAGATGAATCTATCCAATTTTTACAAGCCCGTTATCACTATGAAAATTAAAGACAATCCCAGTGTTTGAGGCTCGATTGTTGGCGTAGCCTACCGTTAGGTAATCGTTATTGAGGGTCATCTTTATACTCTGTCGAAACGATCAATCGCGGAGTGTGCCAAGGGCAATCGATTACCTACTTCGAGAAACCCAATGATTCTAGTGTTTGAGGTTCGATCGATCTCTGTTTAGTCTATGGCTAGAATAGTAATACCTTAAATTTAAATTGCCACACCTAAAATGTCATCAGCAGCACCAAACCCCACACCCAGAGTTAACTCTGTCTTCAAACAACTAATGTCCATTCACTGGTGGATGGCGGCGTTCTATCTGATTTTACTGCCTAGTGGCAAGATCATGGCCGAACTCGATCGTGAAGTCAGCTTCCGCGATCTGATGTATGCTGCACACAAATCATTGGGTGTGCTGGTGTTGTTCTTGTTAGGTTGGCGAGTTTACTTGTTGTTACGGGTGTGGGGACGAAAATATCGCCAACATTTACCCAAATTTACGCGCAAATGGTATTTTACAACGGGATTGCACACCCTGTTATATCTGATGATGTGGGCTGTACCTATGTCTGGCTATTGGCTATCTAACTCCTTCCATGCCAATAGTGTTAGCTTATTTGGCTTACCGATGCCCGATCTTTTTCCGGTAAGTCGGACGGCATTACCTCAAGCGAGATCGGCTCACAGCAATACAAGTACAATCTTTTTCATAATTATTATCATCCATACTATCTGTCAACAGAAGGTTGTGAAAGCTAATTGGCGCAGATTTATTAATCAAGTCCAGAAGTGGCGATCATCTCCAGACTAAATTTGGTGAATATTTCGATCGATTACGGCACATTTGAGCGGTTCAGACCAAATTTCATGTTATCCCCTAGATTAGGAGTTATTCAGATGCAAATTCGATCGTTATTGACCAGTTGTACTAGTATCATCATTACTAGCTGGAGTGTGATGCAGCCGACAATGGCATCGATCGATGGATTAACCCAGCAGGAGTATCGATCTTCAACTAAATTAGCCCAAACTGACGATCGAGAACGCGAACGTTTACTAGAACAACAGCGGGAAGCTGAACGCACCCTTAAAGAGGGCGAAAGATTGCGCCGCGAAATCCGTGATAATGGCTTTCGGGATGGTAACTTAGAGCGGCGCACGAACGAACAAATTATCAAAATTAGAGAATCTGGCACAGATCCGCAAAAAGTCCGGGAGGCTCAATCGGAAATCCAACGCATCCGCGAAGATAATAATCGCAACCGCTTCTATCAGTACTATCCTTATTACGGCGACTTTCGCTACCCATATATCATCGCGCCGATCAGTCCCTACTATTGGCGAACCGATGAATCACCACCACCATTAATTGAGCGCAATCGTTCTATCCCCAACAATCCCAAATTCTCAATTTCCGCAGGCACTAAAGATGGTTTAATCAATCCAGCCTTGGGTGTGAGATGGAAAAATTTTGGGATAGAAGTTGGGGCGATTTTTAACCAAGATAAGTTACCAGGAATACTCAATGATTTTTCCCTACCGAGCAATTTCCTGTTTAATGACTTGGGGGTTAAGAAAACATCCGCTCAGTATGGGGCAGATGTTTTGGGCTACATCGATCTCAATCCAACGGTAGCTGCTTATGCTGGAGTTGGCATTTATTTCCAAAGTAAATCTCAGATTGCCCAATCCCAAGCTACTAATGAATTGTACAAACAAACTGATGAAACGGACGTGCAGCCTGCTGTCAGTGTTGGGGTTGATTATACAGTCTCGGATGCTGTCAATCTTGGGGTAGGTTATCATTCCTTGCGGGGAATTACGGGGAGAATTGGGATTAGCTTTTAAATTAATGTCTTTTGCCTGCCACAGAACTAAAGCAAGATCGCAATTTCACCTTTGGTAAGTTGCTCGAAGGCTGATTGTTCCTCACTAGAACCGACGACGAGACAGCGATCATTGACATGAAAGGTAGTATCATCGCTGGGGTAATCGATTTGGGTACCATTTTCGCGGCGGATGGCGACGATGGTTGCGCCAGTTAGGGTGCGGATGTTGGCACTGGCAATTGAATTACCAACTAACGGTGACGTTAAAGATAAAACATACCAGCGTGTATTCATCCCCAAAGTCGCAGCTTTAATACTTTGGGATACCTCACCCATCGAACCTTCAGGGCGTAATTCCAAATAGTGAGAATTGCGAATTGCTAAAACTTGGCGTTGAATTTGGGCAGTCGGTAAACCGATTTTGACGAGGAGGTGATTTGCCATCTCCAAGCTAGCCTCAAATTCTGGCTGAACTACTTCCGCCGCGCCTAACTGATAGAGTAATTCGATATCCTTGTATTGATTGGCGCGAACAACGATGTCAAGCGTGGGGGCAAGTTCGAGGGCATGTTTGAGACAGAGCCTAGTACTCATTGAGTCGGTAAGAGCAATCACCATTGTTTTGGCTCGATCGAGATGCGCTTTGGTGAGGACTGGGATACTGACTGCATTACCATAGAGATAAGGAATCTGGCGATCGCGTAATTTCTGAATCTCCGCTTCTGACTGCTCCACTACTAATACGGGAGTCTGTTGTTCGGCGAGGAGCTTGACTAAATTCTTCCCTGTCCGCCCGTAACCGCAGATGACAATATGATTTTCAAATTCGACAGTTGCGGCGACTTCCTGGGGCTGTTCGCTGGGTTGGAACAATCGATCGAGTGCGGGAACAGTCTCAATCCAGTTAAATAGGGTGGGAATCAAGCGCAGGATAAAGGGAGTGACCACCAGTGTCACGGCAGTTGTGCCCAACAGGAGTAAATATACCCGCCGCGAGACCAAACCTAAATTACGCCCTTCACTGGCTAGTACAAATGAGAATTCCCCAATTTGGGCTAAACCCAATCCCGCAATCAGTGCAGTTTTGAACGAGTAGCCAAAAAACCTAACTAGGGGCGTAATAATGAAGAATTTACCAACAAAGACGATCGAGACTAAACCCAAAATTAGATCCAAATTTTCCCATAAAAATAACGGATCGATCAGCATCCCGATCGCCGCAAAAAACAACGCCGCAAAGATGTCCCTCAGCGGTTCTACATAAGCCAAAGTCTGATCCGCATACTCCACCTCAGAAATCATCAAACCAGCGACGAATGCTCCCATTTCGATGGACAAACCGAGATGTTCGGTGATCAGGGCAATCCCTAAACACAACGTCACGACCCCTAGCAAAAATAATTCCCTACTCTCCGTACTCGCCAATATCCGCAATAATCTGGGCACCACCCAGATCCCAATTACAATCGAACCTGCGGCAAACAGACCAATCTTCGTCGCGGCTTGCACTAGTGCTATGCCGATTTCGGCTGGGGGTCGATCGAGGGCGGGTAGCACTGCTAACATCAAGCCTAGAGCTAAATCCTGTACTACCAAAATCCCTAGCATCACTTGTCCGTGGGGCGTAGCAGTTTCATTAGCCTCCATCAAGGACTTCAACACTACGGCTGTGGAAGATAGGGACAAAATTGCCCCCAAAAATATGCCCTGGGGGGGTGTCGCCACCCAGCCAACGCTTACCGAAATCAGCATTGTCACCAGAATAGTCAGCAGAATCTGTAACCCACCGCCACCCAAACTAATTTTTTTGACCTTCTGGAGTTCGGAAAATGAGAACTCGACCCCCAAGGCAAACAGTAAAAAAGCCGCACCAAACTGTGCTAGGGTTTCAACCTGAATTAACTCTTTGATCGAGCCTAACCCGGCTGGTCCAACAATCATGCCGCCCACGATATAGCCTAGGAGGGCTGGCTGTCCAGTCAATCCAGCTAAGATTCCTCCCGCAGCCGCCGCCGCTAACACAGTCACCAAATCTACGATCAGCCGAAAATCTTCTAGCACTATACTTTGACAATTATGAGAAAATATTAAACTAACTTAATGTAAGTTAACTTCTAGGATACCGAGTTTCGCTGACTGTTGGGAACGGTGGGGGATCGAAATTCTCGATCGACAAACACTAACTTAGCTATTTTCCGACTAGAGAATACCGTTACTTCACTTCACGGAGATTGTGTAGCTCCCAACTGCCAACTCTCATATTTCTCAAATGGCTGATGAATCCAGGGATTATCGGGTAGATAATTGACATAATATTCTGGGGGATAAATCGAGCAAGATTTGTACCAAATGACTGCTGTTTTTAGTTCCCGAATTTCTGGATGATGCTCACGGAGTAAAGCCACAACTTGTTGGAGGGTAATGCCAGAGTCCACTAAATCGTCTACTAATAATACTCGATCGCCCAATTGTTTTGTTGTCATGGCGATTTGATGACCGATCGTTAATCGTCCGCGTTCTTGATTATTCTCACCAGCATAAGAACTCGCCGCCAGAATTGCTAATGGTTGGCGGAATATGCGAGAGAGAATATCGCCTACCCGTAAGCCACCCTTGGCGATGCAAATAATTTGGTTGAATTTCCATTGGGAGGCAGCAATTTGATCAGCTAATAACTCGATCGACTGGTGGTATTCGTTCCAGGATATATTCAGTTCGGACATTGGATTAGGTGTTAGAGGATAGAAATTAGGGGTCAGAAAGCAGAAGTTTTAATTCTCACTTCTCAATTATTTTTGTGAGCGATCGAGTCAGATCTAGATGAAGTTCTTCAGCGCCTTTTTTGCTAGATAAATGTTGATAATCTTGTACCTGTAATGGTTGACCAATAATCACAGATGCTCGATCGCGAAATTTGGGAATGGGGTGTTCGTAATTGAGACTGATCGGGATAATTTGGAGATCCAAATCTGGTTTAAGGGAGACAGATTGAATCGCGATTCGTGCTAAACCTTTCTTCAATGGGTGCAAAATTCCATCGCGAAATATATTACCTTCGGGGTAAATAGTTAACATTTGACCTTGATGAAGTAGTTCGACACTATGGCGGATCGTCCCAATTCCTGGCTTAGTAGTATCGATCGGAAAACCACCCAGTCGCCGCACAAACCAGCCCTGAAGCCCTCTCATTTCGTCAATACTGACCATAAATCGTATATTTCGCCCCGTAACGTAGGGGCCAGCAACATAGGGAATCAGGAGTGAATCCCATCTGGCTCGATGGGTGGGGGCTAAAATCACTGCACCAGTTTGAGGGAGATGTTCTTGTCCAATTACCTCAATCTCTCGAAAAAAGCCAGGTAAGATCAGATGTTGTCCAACCGGATAGATGATCTTAGTTAACCAAGGGGAAAACCCCGATTGGATCGGGTCTGTGGCAATTCCCGTAGAATTAGTTGTGGTAGTCAGATCCGATCGAGTCATGGCAGTTCAATTATCATATCTCTCTAATTTACCCAAATCGGCGATCGGTGGCTGAATTTAGATGACAGTTTTCCAAGTGACACAGAATAATTAGGAGTTAATTTAGCCGTGGATAATTTTAAGACGATCGAAGTGCGTTGGTTTTATCCTGGAGTTCTGCCAGATCAGCTATTTGCTTGGTTTAATTCGCCAACAGAAGTATTAGCTCCGGCTGATTGTCGAACTGATGTTTATCTCCAATCTAGTTCGCCAGATATGGGAGTGAAATTACGGCAGGGCAATTTGGAAGTAAAATGTCGTCAGGAAAAACTAGGAGAGATCGAAATAAAGGGCGATAATATTGGTCAAGTAGAACAGTGGTCAAAATGGATTTGTATTGATGATACAGCAAAATTTACACCAGAAAATATTGCAGATCGTTCTGGCTGGGTTAAAGTAGCAAAAATTCGGTATCAACGATTGTATCAGGTCGAATTTACAGATCAAATTAAACTAACATCTATTTCTCAACCCACAGATGGGGCAGCAGCGATCGAACTCACTCAATTACAAGTAAATGGTCAAAATTGGTGGACGGTTGCGTGTGAATATCTTGGCAGTAGAATTGACCTGAAATCTCGGTTTAATCCACTAGTTCAATTGTTGTTATCAGACTATCCGTTGCCCACCTCTAATTTATCAATTTCTTGTGGATATCCTGAATGGTTAAATTCACATCCATTACATATCGGTGTTTCCACTGATTGAGATTGCCAAAATTTTAAGTTATAATATATATGGTGTGCTTGGATATTTTTTAACTCCTCAAATCTCCTTATGACTGGTGCTATGATTGCGATCGCAGTGGGAGTCTGCCTATTATTTATCGCTTGGCAGCAACGTCATCAGATTCGGATCGGCGGACGATCTGGTAGCCGATCCGTCCGAGCTATTCGACCACAACACCCGCATTTAGAACGAAAGTTATTGAAATTACTAGGTGGCAATCGCAATACTGCCAATCGACTGATTCAGCAGTCCCAACTCCGACATCCAGATAAGTCCCCAGACTGGCACTGGGAAAAAGCAATTTATGATTTGGAACGCGATCGATGGCGATAATTGTTGAGGAATTGGGCAAACTAGATCCAGTGAACTTACCCAAAATCCAAGATGCAGTATATACCTGGAGTGATCGCCTATTTTATTGGTGGGTTTTCGATTTGGGCTTGCAAAGTATTTGTGTGGAGAATTGCCAACCACTGGTCGAAAATCTGGGTCAATGATGCTGAACAGGCGGGCAGTATGATTTTATCATTGACATTTGTAATTACACTATTAATTGTATTCGGATTTGCCGTTTTTACTTTCTCGATCGTCAATCACATCAATTATAAGAATACCGAAAAAGGATTTATTGCCAACCTTGCTGGTGGTATGGGGATTGCGATTGCGATCGGTCAAGATATGTGGCTGAATGAAATTGCCAGCAAACTACCTTACACGAGTTAGGCAGAAAGGGGAAAGGAATAGTTGACATTGAACAGTCTCCCATCCACCCATCCACTAAGTGATCGCCAACAACTTGGGTTAGGATAGAGTGGGCGCAACTTTGATGAGATTTTCATGGCAAGATTGCCGACTCTGACTTACGATCGCGGAACACTATTGCTCCATCCACCACCACGGGGTAAAGGCTGGATGGATTATGCCACATGGGACGATCGAGTTGAGAAATTTCGGATTCCGGGGATTAACTATCGAGAGGTAGTCGAAGCACTTCAGCAGGAAGACACCAACTTTATCGATCAAGCCAAAGCTTTTCTCCCACTCGAACTCGACTCCCAAATCAGCATCGAACCCTATCCCCATCAAGCAGCGGCTCTCCTCGCCTGGAAACGGGCAGGAAGACAGGGTGTGGTTGTCTTACCGACCGGAGCAGGTAAAACTCTCGTTGCCCAGCTTGCCATCGCTTCTACCCCCCGCAGCACGTTGATTTTGGTACCGACGATCGATTTGATGCATCAATGGTACGCGCAGTTGCTGGTTAGTTTTCCCGGCACAGAAATTGGATTACTCGGTGGTGGTTCGCGAGATCGCACGCCAATTTTAATTTCTACTTATGATAGTGCGGCAATTCAGATCGAATCTTTAGGTGATTTATATGGGCTATTGATCTGTGATGAATGCCATCATTTACCCACAGAATTTTATCGAGTTGTTGCCGAATATGCGATCGCACCTTATCGATTAGGCTTGAGCGCAACCCCCGAACGCAGCGACGGCAAACATCAAGATCTAGATATCTTAATCGGGAAAGAAGTCTATCGCCAAACAGCCGCAGATCTAGCAGGTTCGGCACTTGCACCCTATCGAGTCGAACAGATCAAAGTCAAGTTAAGTGATGAAGAACTCAACCGCTATCACGAACTAATCCAGGAACGCGATCGATTTTTACGCAGTCAAAAAATCTCATTTGGCAGTCTCGATGGGTGGCAAAAATTTGTCAGAGCCAGTTGTCGATCGACAGAAGGCAGACGAGCAATGTTAGCTCACCGTGAAGCCAAAGAAATCACCCTTTCAACTAATGGTAAACTCCGCATCCTTGCCGAAATTCTCGAACGCCACTATCCCGAATCAACCCTGATCTTTACCAGCGATAACGCCACCGTCTATCGGATTGCTCAAACCTTATTAATTCCCGCCATCACCCACCATACACCCGTCAAAGAACGTCACGAGATTCTGACACACTTCCGCGAAGGTACCTATAAAACCCTCGTCGCCTCACAAGTATTGAATGAAGGTGTCGATGTCCCAGCGGCAAGTATTGCGGTAATATTATCCGGTACAGCCTCGCCGCGAGAGTATATCCAAAGATTGGGGCGCATTTTGCGGAAGGGGGCAGCAGATAAACAGGCAATCTTATATGAGGTAATTAGTGAAGGGACAAGTGAAGAACGGATTTCCGCCAGACGACGGGGCGAACAACCAGCTGATCGCCAGGAACCCTTAACCGCTAAAGTAATTCAGCTACCAATCAAGTATAATCAACCTGTCGAGCGACCGCTCAAAGTCGCCGAGGCTGACGACGATCCCCAACCGCCAGACAACGGCGGCAGTCTCAAATATTAAAATCGAGATCTGTAGGGGCGGGTTTATGTAATTAATCAAACCAGCACTATAAAATATGAACAAAACCCGCCCACCTCACAAATAAATGTGAACAATAAGAGAAAATCCAAAATATAATGACCAAACAAATCATCCGCACCGATTTAGCCCCCACACCAGTTGGTCCCTATAACCAAGCAATCATTGCAACTGGTCAAATGTTATTTGTATCGGGACAAATCTCGATCGATCCAGCGACAAATCAACTCGTACATGATGGCGACGTTGCCAAACAAACCGAACAAGTGATGGCAAATCTAGCCGCCATCTTGGAAACATCTGGAGCAACTTTTGAGAACGTAGTTAAAACAGGCGTTTTTCTCAAAGATATGAATGATTTTGCCACAGTAAATAGCATTTACGCTCGCTACTTTGACGAAGCCACCGCCCCCGCTCGTGCCTGTGTCGAAGTCGCTCGTTTACCCAAAGATGTATTAGTAGAGATTGACTGTATTGCTGTTATATAAACTCTCTAACTAACACAAGCTTATTACTATTACTTAATTAAAATGCGTATTCTTGTAACTGGTGCTAGTGGTTGTGTCGGTCACTATGTCAGTGAAACCCTGATCCAAAACACCGACCACGAACTGTTTCTGTTTGTTCGCAATCCTGCCAAACTCAAATTAGATACCGCAGCACGTCCGGGTATCCATGTGATCCAAGCAGATATGCAAGACATCGAACAACAAGCCGACTTACTCAAAACCATCGAGACAGCAGTACTAACAGCGGCGGGTTGGGGCGGACAAACAGCCTTTGATATTAACTATACCAAAACCCACGCTCTGCTCGATTTGCTCGACCCGCAAGTGTGTCAGCAAGTCATCTATTTTTCCACAGAAAGTGTCCTCGATCGCGAGAATCAATTACTGCCAGAAGCAGGTAAAATCGGGACGGACTATATCATGTCCAAATATCAATGTTTAGATAAAATCACTAAATCAGCCAATATCCCCAATCATATCGCCGCCAAAGTTACCGCAGTTTTCCCCACTTTAGTATTGGGTGGCGACGGTCAAAAACCCTATTCTTTTCTGTCGGCTGACTTACCCAATGTCACCAAATATGCAGGATTATTGCAATGGTTTACTGCTGATGGCAGTTTTCACTTTATTCATGCCAAAGATATTGCCGAAGTTGTGCGATATCTGATCGCGCATCCCGACGTTGCCGATAAATTCGATCGCAGATTAGTCTTAGGCAATAAATTAGTCACCGCTGAAGATGGTATCACAGAAATTTGTGCCTATTTCGGCAAAAAAAGTCCCTTTCGCATCCCCCTCTCAGTCTCCTTAGCGAACTTTTTTATTAAATTATTTAAAATCCAAATGGCTGAATGGGATCGGTTTTGCCTCGACTACCGCCATTTTAGCCATGCTAATCCAGTTAGCCCCGCCACCTTTGGCTTACCTAGCTATGCCCCCACGATTACAGATATTTTTCGCACACGGGGCATTGCTGGGGTGAAAAATTGAACAGTTTCAATGTCAAACTATCGAGATTGAACACTGTCGATCGAGCTAAATAATCGAAGTTTTACCACTATCCAAAATGCTGAAACCCCGATTTTAAATCGAGATTCACGATCGAAGATCGATCTTCACGATCGATTAAGATCGTATCCATCTCCTGAGTAATTCTACCAATAATTGCCGCACCCTGACCGAGTTGATCGACCAACTGAAGCCCGATCGATTCTGGAAGACTCAAAACTAGTTCAAAGTCTTCACCACCAAATAGAGCCGATTCTAGAGCCGTCTCTGGAAACAATTGGGTCAGGGATGATGACAAGGGAATTGCCGATCGATCTAATCTCGCGCCGACACCACTAGCTCGACAAATTTGGACGATCGCATCTGCTAGTCCATCGCTACTATCCATCCCCGAAACTTGCCCAGCAGCAAGGAATGGGAGAACATCCAGTCTGGGTTGGGGGCGTTGGTGTGCGGCAATTAATATTTGTCGATCTTGGGCGGTTAAGTGCGCTCCCAGTTCAGGATTGAGGAGTAGTTGTAAACCCCCATGAGAATTGCCATGATAACCGGAAATGACGATCGCATCACCTGGTGTGGCTGTACTTCGGCGAATCACGCGATCTGACTTCACCGCTCCCAAAGCGGTAATTGATACAGTTGTCACACGCGATCGAGTCAAATCTCCACCGATAATCCCCGTTCCATATCGAGATAAACAAGCCTGCATCCCCGTGTAAAGTTGCTCTAACCAAACTACCGGCAATTCTACTGGTAAACTTAATCCCACCGTAATTCCTAGGGGGTTAGCTCCCATTGCGGCTAGATCTGATAAATTGGCAGCTACCGCCCGCCAACCTACATCGAATGGAGTGGTGGTTCGATCGCTAAAATGCACCCCATCAACCAATACGTCAGTTGTCACCACCAATTCACCATCCACTGGCGGACGCAAAACTGCCCCATCATCGCCGATTGTATTGGGCAGGCAATAGGGCTGAATTAATTTTAATAATCCTTGTTCGCCCAGATCTCTAATCAGCATTGGATCGTCTCAGTTTCCATAACGCCCTTCCCTATGCTCTTTTTTAGCAGATTAATCCGATCGCCTGTAATGCCCCAAATCGGAAATTTTTGTTTGCAGATCGTTTGAGCCAATAACGGTCTGTTCTAAGTCAAAATCAACTGTTCTGAGTAGATATTTAGATATCTGAAGACCAAAAAAATGTTCCTATAAGAACATTTTTATTTTAAAAAGACTTCCTGATTTGGGTAGAATCAAACATCATTACCCTATCCATTATCCACCATCTACTATCCTCTAAACTACTCTCGCACTAACTTGGAAAATCAGATCGTTGAAATCCAAGTCGCCACCACCAAAAATATCTTCAACACCCAATTTATTATCACCCAATAACTTAAAGTGTTCGATCCCATCGGCATTAGCAGCTTTATAATTAAAAAATACATTGGGCGTTTTTGCTGGATCTGTGCTGTTTAAAACATCATCCACCTTGCCATTTACAACTACAAAAGGTGCATAAATATAACCACCGCGCAGAGTTGTATCACCCTTGAGATCGGCTCGATCGAGTTGTGTTCCATCCCGTGTTTCTTTACTCCGGCGCAGTGCAGCTTCTAGATAGGCATAGGGATTATTAGTTGTAGATAAGATATTGCCATTCTGATCGACAATATCCCCATTTGGTCTGTATAGTATGCCATTTGTGTCCATGACGGTACCATTGATATCTTCGACCCGATATAGACCACCAAAGTTATGATAGACAGCCTCAGCACTGACACCGACAAACTTGACATCGATCGTTCGATTGGTTAAGTCTACAACTTGAGAGTTATCAGTTGCATCAGTCCGAAAGTCAAAAACTTTAACTTCTGGATGATTGGTTTGTTGGGAATTCGTGCCCAGCGGCAGACCAGACTTTGCCAGAGATGTGGTGTCAACGGGTGTTGTGTTAACAGGTGATAGATTAACAGGTATCTCCGTCGGTATTTCACTCAGCGGATCTTCACCGAGAACGAGTAGGGGTAAAACTAAATCGAGTTTGACATTATTTGGATCTAAAGAATCGATCGAGGTAGTTTTGGTACCGACGACTTTACCATTGCGGAGAAAGTCAACTTGATATTGACCGGGGTTGAGCAGTTCTTGATAACCGCCAGCCTCCGCAACGTCAATTGTCTTCGTAAAACTAGTGCCATTAATGCCGGTAATTTTGACATCAACATCATTCAGTCCTTCGCCAGCATCATACCAACCATCTTTGTCAAAATCCTGGAAGGCGACACCTAGCAACCATCCCTTCCCATTGAGTGCGGCGCGATTGCCAAAATCTTGAGTAACTACCAACGGGCCAACTTTAGTATTAGGATTATTTTCCTCGATCACCGAAAGACCTACTTCTCGGATATTCGTCGCCATCATTGCTTCCCGATGTCCAGCCGGATTTTGAATTCCACCAATATCATCACCCCAATCGATCGCAAAACCAGCATGAGCGTAAATAATCGATGTGGCATAGGCGTAAATATTTTCTCGCCCACTAGTGTAGTTGTAGCCAGCCTGAGTTAATCTTCCAGCTAGATCTAGCTCTTTGCCGACAATATGATGAGATTGCTGGTCGTTGGCAATCATCACTTGATTATGGGCAGCCGCACTATCATTTAGCTGACTCGACCAAGCTAGTGGTGCTACTGCTTTGAGTTTACTCCACTGAGATCTGAGAATGTTTTGGTCAACCTTGAAGTAGTCGAGGGCAATTTTAATATCTGGGTCAGATGAGTTTAGCAACAAATCCAATTCTGCTGCTGGAGCCAGCCGCATCCGATTGATCAGTTCTAAAAGTTCTTGCTCGCGAGCGGTGGGGTTTGCCATTAGTCTTCTCGATCCAGGAAATATAGCAGCAGAACAATCATTCAGCAGGAAAATACTGCTCATAACAATTCATTGCTAACCATTTACGCTGATCAGAGCTAGATCCCACAGCCGAGGATTTACGGAAATTTCATCAATGAAATTTCCAAGTTATGATTTTTTGTCCGTAATGTTACTGATGTTTGACTTGAGCGTTGACTTGAAAATGAGATTGTTGCAATCGCGATCACCTCTACGATCCTTTGCCCCACTCACTCACGCTCTACAAATTGATGGTATAAACTGTGTTATAAAAAGTCTCAGAAGATGAAAAAAGATCCAGTTAGTTGAAATTAGCTTGATCGACAGCAAATAGATGGAGAAATTCGGCGACTACATCATCTGGCTGGTGCAGACATTCTTGGGCTGTAAATCTGACCGTGATAATTCCTTCCTTCAAAAATAGACGATCTTTGACATAATCCCTTGCGCTTTGAAACTCGCCGAGATGATGTTTGCCGTCTACTTCTAATGCCATACATTTACCCCGATAAAAAACCAAGAAATCAGTTTCAAATCTGCCATTATTCACATTACTGCGATCGGATAATGAAGTGCTATCACCACCAAAACGACCACGAGCATTACCTAAAAATGTTACTTGTCGTCGATCGAGAGCTTGGGCAATTGTGACTTCTACTGGCGATCGAAAGAACATCCCACCCCACTCAAAATTCGCTCGATAACTATCTCGATCTGAGAATTCGGGTTTTGGCGAATAGTGAGAGATTGAGGTACTTTTTACACTGCATTCCACCAGTTCTTGCCAAGTATGATCATATAATATTCTCCACCAATGCTGAGTACCATGACCATCTCGCTGATCTAAATAAGCTAAATATAAAGTGGGTTTGATGGCTACTTGAAAATTGGGACGAGTGCGGGAGAATAATCGCTGATTGAGAGTTTTCCGAAAACTAGCTTGTTTATTAGAATACACTGACTGCAAAACATCTAATAATTTACCCGTAGTTAATTCCTTCCGGTAGGGTAGTTGTGGCTGAGTAGCCAATAAAGCTGAATCAATAGACTGATCAAGTGGTTCTAGCGATATACTCGCGTTCATAATTAGCGATGGGAGACGATTGGATAGATCTTCACAGATCGAATCGATCGATCCGGATCGATCTGCTCCACATATCAATGTGATTGCGATATTATTCAAACACTCTCTAGCAGTACGATTCTAGATGACTTGAGCGTTGACTTGAAAAATTAGATCGTTATAATCGCGATCTCCACCACCATACATATCTTCAAACCCAAATTTATTTGGGCTTAACATTTTAATATGTTCTACATTGTCAGCATTGGCTGCTTTGTAATTGAAATAGACTTGGGGAACGACTGAATCTTGACTATTTAGCACATCCTCGACTCGACCGTTGGCAACGACAAAGGGTGCGTAAATATAACCACCTTTGAGATTAGTGCCGCCAGCTAAACCATGTTTATCTAGTCGTGTTCCTTCATTCTGTACCTGGGAGCGACGTAGTGCTGCCGATAAATAGCCAGAATCCGCTGGATGATAGGATTTACCATTTGTCGGATCGATGACGGTGCCTTGGGCATCCTCGACCCGATAGAATCCTGCATAGTTGTGGTAGCTAGCATCAGCAGAAACAGCGACGAATTGAAGCGAAATTTGTTTATTTGCCAGATTGCTCTTGGTTGAATCGGTGCGAAAATCCAGGAGTTGACTTTCGGTGTTGTTGTCTTGCAGATTACTACCGAGATCGACGAGTGGTAAAACTAAATCTACTTTGACATTGTTGGGTGAATTAGGATCGATCGAGGTAGTTTGGGAGCTAATTTGCCGACCATTGCGGCTAAAATCAATTTGATATTGACCGGGATTGAGGAGTTCTTGATAGCCACCAGCCTGCTCGACAGAACGGGTTTCGTTAAATTTGGTGCCATTAATTCCGGTAATTTTGACTTGGACATCACCTAGTCCTTCGCCAGCATTGTACGTGCCATTATTGTTCGCATCTTGGAAAGCAACACCCAATAGCCAAGCCTTTCCGTCTAGCGCAGTGCGATTACCAAAGTCTTCAGTTACCACCAACGGCCCAAGTGGCGCACTATTATTCGATTCGATCGCTGAAATCCCCACTTCCCTGACTAGTTTAGACATCATATTCTCCCGATGGAGGGCTGGTGTCTGAATGCCGTCAATCGTATTTGCCCCATTGCCCCAATCGATCGCGAGTCCAGTATGGGTAAATAATACGGATTGTGAGGCTGCATAGACATTTTCGCCAAAGTAGGTAGGCTGATATCCAGCTTGCGCGATTCGCTCTTTGATGCCTAGTTCTCCCGGCAAAACATGGGCTTGCTGTTTCTGCTCGATCATCGCCCGATTGTGTCCAGCGGCGGCTTGATTTAACTCACTCGACCAAGCTAGGGGTGCTACTGGGGTCAGCCGACTCCACTGTGTTGCAAGTGTTTGCCGATTAATCCCATAATACTCTAGGGCGTAATTCACCTCTCGATCGGTAGAGTTGAGCAAGATATTCAGTTCTGCCTGGGGATTTAACCGCATTCGGTTCATCAATTCCAACAATTCTTGCTCTTTGGCGGTAGGTTGTGCCATGTTTCCTCTAGGGCGATTGAGTAGGTGAAATTTGAAGTTGACGCGCAGCAAGATTTACCCCTCCAAACCAAGGCTTTGGCTCAGAAGTGGTGGTGAAGATTTAGAATCGTGAAAATACCGATCGAGCGGTGAGAGTTATCTAAGTACAACTCTCCGTATCGACATCTTGTAGCTTGAGTTAAATCGCTACGCTCTTGCTACTATTTATACCTGCGATCCCTTGATTCTCCAGCCGCCGATCGGCTGATATTTGTGATGCAAATCAGTGCCGATCTCCAGATCGACAGAGAATTAGATGAAGTTAAATCTCTGGCCCTCAGATGGATACAATCGAGAATCGATCGCACTCTATCGCCAGATCTACCTACGTGTATTTACGGATAGTGGACATCGCCAGTCGTCAACCGATCCCCAAATAGCCGTTCGATCCACAAAATCCAAAATCCAAAAGTCAAAATCGCCAGATCGTCCCCACGCTCTGATAGACTTGTAGACTGAAATCCCTATAATAAAAGCCCTTTGGGAGCGAGTAGCAGTGGACAATAGTTTAAGTTTAGAAATTATCGAAGTGGTTGAGCAAGCGGCGATCGCGTCAGCACGCTTAATGGGTAAGGGCGACAAAAATGAAGCCGACCGCGTTGCAGTTGAGGCAATGCGCGAACGGATGAATACAATTCACATGCGTGGACGGATCGTCATCGGTGAAGGTGAGCGCGATGATGCACCCATGCTCTATATCGGTGAGGAAGTTGGGATTTGTTCTCAACCCAACGCTGCTGACTTGTGTACAATTGATGAACTAGTCGAAATCGACATCGCCGTCGATCCTTGTGAGGGTACTAACCTCTGTGCTTATGGTCAACCTGGCTCGATGGCAGTTCTGGCCATCTCCGAAAAAGGTGGTCTATTTGCGGCTCCAGACTTCTACATGAAGAAATTAGCCGCACCTCCAGCCGCTAAAGGTAAAGTAGATATCAATAAATCTGCCACCGAAAACCTCCAAATTTTATCTCAGTGTCTCGATCGAGCGATCGAAGAATTAGTTGTCGTCGTCATGAAACGCGAACGTCACAACGATCTGATCGCCGAAATTCGGGCAGCGGGTGCGCGGGTGGCTCTGATCAGTGATGGTGACGTTGGTGCAGCCATCAATTGTGGTTTCTCCGGTACTAATATTCACGCGCTGATGGGTATCGGTGCGGCGCCTGAAGGAGTTATCTCCGCCGCCGCGCTCCGTTGTCTCGATGCTCACTTCCAAGGTCAACTGATCTACGATCCAGCCATTGTCAAAACTGGCCTGATCGGCGAAAGTAAAGAAGCTAACATCGCTCGGCTCAAAGAGATGGGCATCACCGATCCTGATAAAGTCTACACCGCTGAAGAACTGGCTTGTGGTGAAAACGTCCTGTTCGCTGGAACTGGCATTACTTCGGGCAACATCATGGATGGCGTTCGATTCTTCAAAGGTGGCGCACGGACTCATACTCTAGTTATCTCCAGTCAGTCCAAAACGGCTCGATTCGTCGATACTATTCACATGACCGGCAATCCTAAGACTGTTAGTCTTCGCTAGGAATTAAGCTTTAGGGGTTAGGCTTTAGGGGTTAGTTTTTAAGATTAAAGGGTTTGTAATCTGATGATGCTTACATTCCTTTCCCCTTTTCCCTTTCCCCCCTAGAGTGAAGAACCATAACAAAATATTTACAACTCCATCGGATTAGCGCAAGATAGACAGCGATTATATATAATAACAAGCCGGATTGCTATGAGATTGATAGCACATATAGTGCATTGTTAATAGTTAAATATCCGTAACTTAAATAACAAAATTTTAAAATAACTATCCTTTGAGCGTGGAGTAAAAATGAATATTGCTGTCATTGGTTTGAGTCATAAAACCGCACCTGTAGACATCCGGGAAAAACTTAGCGTTCCAGATACGCAGATGGAAGCAGCGATTCAAAACCTTTGCAATCATCCCCACATCCAGGAAGCGACGATCCTGAGTACTTGCAATCGGTTAGAAATTTATATTGTCACGCCGACAGCCGATCGCGGTGTGCAAGATGCAATTCAATTTCTGTCAGAATTTGGTAAAATTTCCCTGACCGATCTCAAGCATCATTTATTTATCCTCCTCCATGAAGATGCGGTGATGCACTTAATGCGGGTAGCCGGAGGATTAGATAGTTTAGTTTTAGGTGAAGGACAAATCCTCGCCCAAGTCAAACAGACGCACAAAATCGGCCAGCAATATCAAGGGATGGGTTCGATTCTCAATCGGTTATTTAAACAAGCTCTAACGGCAGGGAAACGAGTCCGCACAGAGACTAGCATCGGTACTGGGGCTGTATCGATCAGTTCAGCGGCGGTAGAACTAGCCTACATGAAAGTCTGTAATTTCACCAATCACCGGATTGCCATCTTGGGTGCAGGGAAAATGTCGCGGCTGTTGGTACAGCATTTGATTTCTAAAGGTGCTACCGATATCACCATTTTAAATCGATCGGCAAAACGCGCTGAAGATCTCAAGCAGATGTTTAACGCGATCGATCTGCAACTGCGCCCGATCGATGAGATGATGAATGCGATATCAACTTCGACGATCGTTTTTACCAGTACGTCCGCCACCGAACCTTTATTAAATGCCGCTAAATTAGCAGCAGTATTAGACCCCCATCACTCATTAATGATTTTTGATATCTCTGTCCCCCGAAATGTGGATAGTGATGTGAATACATTGACAAATATTCATGCCTTCAATGTGGACGATCTCAAAGCCGTCGTTGCCCAAAACCAAGAGAGCCGCAGGAAAATGGCTCTAGAAGCCGAAGGTATCCTCGCCGAAGAAGTCGATAACTTTAATAGTTGGTGGCGATCGCTAGAAACCGTCCCCACAATCAGTTGTTTGCGCGATAAAATGGAAACAATTCGCGCTCAAGAATTAGAAAAAGCTCTATCTCGATTAGGCTCCGAATTTGCCGAACGTCATCAAGATGTGATCGAAGCTTTAACTAAAGGAATTGTCAATAAAATTCTCCACGATCCGATGGTACAACTCCGCGCCCAACAGGATATCGAAGCCCGCAGAAAAGCCATGCAAACTCTCCAGGTACTCTTTAATCTCGATAGTGAGAGTATTGGTGCTAATCCTAATGTTTAGGGGAATGGAAAATTGGTAATTGAGCATTAGGGATAGTGAATAGTGAATAGAAGTTAAAAGAAGCCCCGTCCCCCAGTCCCCCGTCCCCTAGTCCCCCCGTCCCCAGATGGACATTTCGGAATCGATCGAACGAGCAATTTCTAGCTACTTTAGTCAGTGGTTAGCACAACACCCCTATCTCGCTTGGTCGATCGCTCATCCAATTCCTAGTTTATGCTTATTGCTGTTAGGGATCTTCACTCTGTGGGGGCTAATTAAGGCGATCGGGCGGGGAATCGAGCAGATTTGGTTATTTCTACTCAAAACACCATTTAAACTGCTCCAGCCGATTTTTAGGCTGATTTGGGTCGCGATGCGACGAATATTTGGGTATACTAATCCTGTCAACACCAAACCCACTCACAGCCCTACCGCTGAACGAATCGATCGAATAGTCGATCGGTTGTATCTGCTCAATCAAGAACAAGATCTACTTCTCCAGGAATTATCGACATTGACAAATTTAACTTCACGTAAACCAGAAGAACCATTAACATCCGATACTCAGTACAGAGATCTGTAAGCCAAGATACTGAAATTTAATTAAACGCAACATCCAGAAACAACTACCATCTAGCTAGATATGTCATAATTAAATTATTACTAGATTGATAGTTCGCAATACTTAGCTTCGCTCGATTTTGCTCACAGCTTTTACCAAACTTTTAAAATTGCACGATAGTAATTCAGTGGAAAGACTAATCAACGTACATATCGAGAAACTACCTGAAGGGTACTACTTAGCTACTTCAGATGCTTTGCCCGGATTGATCGCTCAAGCTCCAAGTCTTACTGAAACTCTCGAAATAGCTCAAGATGTTGCCAAGCAACTTTTAGCAGCAATGGCAGAACGGAATCAAATCGTTGAGTGTTTTCCGATGCTGGCAGATGAATTTGACTGTCCACTTGTAGTCAGTCGATAGGTAGCATGGGTAGGTTATCAGGTTTCCGATACCGTGAAGTAGCCAAGGTGTTGCGATTCTACGGATTTGCACTCGATCGTCAGGCTTCTGGTAGTCATGAAATCTGGTTTAATGACCACAGTGGTAAATATACCACTGTCCCCAATCATAATGGTGATATGCCCGAAGGCACTCTCCGCCAAATCCTTAAACAAACAGGAATCGAGGCGGATGATTTCCTGTATCATTCACACTAGGGAATAGGGACTAGGCTTTAGAGAGTGAGTCGCTAGACTGGTATCGGCAATCTACGCTAATATTAGTACTGATGTTTGTAAAATTCTGATTGCGAATTTAAAGATCATGCTTGCTGGTTCGACTCAATTTGATACTTTAGAACAGGCATTAAAGCATTATTTTGGGTATGATGAGTTTCGATCGGGACAGCGTGAAATTGTCACCACAGCTTTAGCAAATCGCGATCTATTAGTTGTGATGCCAACAGGGGGTGGGAAGTCACTCTGTTTTCAGTTACCAGCATTATTAAAACAGGGCATAACCATCGTCGTTTCGCCATTAATTGCGCTGATGCAGGATCAGGTGCAATTATTGGCGAATAATGGGATTCCGGCGACGTTTTTAAATAGTAGTATCAGTACGGAAGAAAGACGCGATCGAGCCAAGGCAATTTATAATGGTGAGGTGAAACTTTTATATGTCGCACCAGAACGATTAAATCAGGAATTTATTAGTAATTTCTTAATCGATTTACATCAGGAAGTTGGGATTGCTAGTTTTGCGATCGATGAAGCGCATTGTGTATCGGAATGGGGGCATGATTTTCGACCGGATTATCGGAAACTTTCCCAATTACGCGAATATTTTCCCAAGGTTCCATTTTTGGGATTGACAGCAACAGCAACCGATAGGGTGCGTCAGGATATCATCAAGCAGCTAGATTTACGCGATCCAGATATTCATGTTGCCAGCTTCAATCGACCGAATTTATATTATGAAGTTCGGCGCAAAACAACTACTCCCTATCGTGAATTACTCGCCCAAGTCAAACAAACAGAAGGTTCGGGAATTATCTATTGTTTGAGTCGAAAAAAAGTCGATGAATTAACGGCAAAACTGCTCCAAGATGGCATCAAAGTCTTACCCTATCATGCGGGATTAGATGGTGAGACTAGAACGAATAATCAAAATAGTTTTATTCGCGATGATGTGCAGTGGATGATCGCCACGGTCGCCTTTGGGATGGGGATTAATAAACCAGATGTGCGGGTGGTGATTCACTACGATTTGCCGCGTAATATTGAAGGTTATTACCAAGAATCAGGGCGGGCGGGTAGAGATGGCGAACCCGCTCATTGTACCCTCTATTTTGGCATGGGCGATATTAAGACCATCGAGTATTTAATCGCCCAAAAGATCGATCGCGAAACTGGGGTAGCCCTAGAAGAAGAACAGCGAATTGCCACCCAACAATTGCGCAGGGTAATTAACTATGCTGAAGCAAGTGAATGTCGGCGGATTATTCAACTCGGCTACTTTGGCGAAAGTTTTCCGGGTAATTGTGGTAATTGCGATAACTGTAAATATCCTAGACCGATCGCGGATTGGACGATCGAAGCTCAAAAATTATTATCCTGTGTGGCGCGATTTAGCCAACGGGGGCGAAATTTTGGCTTGAGTTATACCATCGATGTCTTGCGCGGTTCTAAAAGCGATCGCGTATTGAAGAATGGACATGATACCCTTTCTACTTATGGAATTGGGAAAGATCGGACGTTAGATGAATGGCGGATGTTAGGCAGATCCCTCCTCCATCAAGGCTTAGTCGATGAAACTAGCGATGGTTACTCTGTCTTGACACTTAATCCCTTGAGTTGGGAAATCCTCAAAGGTGAGCGCAAAGTGGAAATTGCCATCACCCCAACCAAACCCAAAGCCGAAACTAGCGATATTAGTACCGACACTGCGGAAATTCAAGCTTTATACAACCGTCTCCAAAAACTCCGCAAACAGTACGCTGATGCGAATAAAGTTCCTCCCTACGTCATCTTTGCCGATTCTAGCCTCCGCCTGATGGCCAAGCAACAACCCCAAACCCTCGCCCAATTTGCCCAAATTTCCGGCGTAGGGGCGCGAAAGCTCGCTCAATACGGGGAAATGTTCACAGCCGAAATCAGAGCATTTAGGGGCGAATCTGGCTTGCCTGTGCAAACCGAATCAGATCCTACTCCCCCACTAGCTATTCAACCCTCAAGTAAAAGCGATGTCTCCCACACCCATTTACAAACCCTAGATTTTTATCAAAGGGGTTTATCCATAGAAGAAATCGCGATCGAGCGGCGAATGCGCGAAAATACGATTACCGATCATTTAGTTAAATTACTCGAATGCGGCTATGACCTAAATCTCGATCGGATCGTATCACTCGATCGACAACACTCGATCGAGCAAGCCATTCATGCGATTGGAGCCGACAGACTCACACCGATTAAAGAGCATTTAGGCGATGGTTATAACTATGAAGAAATCAAACTAGTTCGCGCCAAATTGAAACTCTAGGGGGTGTCATCAATTAAGCCAGATGACAACAACAGCAGCCAGATAAATTAGGTGCGACGCGTCTACAATATCCCTCTTCTGTCACTCTGGGTGAGCTAAAATGGAATAAAAAGGCTAGAGAGCAAGCAGGGCATGTGACACAGCCAAGAGCAGCAGTACCCACAATTAGTGTAATCGACCAATATTGCAGCCAGTATCAAAAGATATTTCCAGAAGTTAGAAGCTATGAAGCATTTAAGCGAATGCTCTTAGGAATTATCACACCATCACAGAGAAAGAGTTTAACAACAATTGGAGAAATTGTTGGACTAAAAAACAGCCAATCATTGCATAATTTTATCACAGAGTCACCTTGGTCATATCAACAGTTACGAGCAAATAGACTCAAGCTAACTAAAGAATGGTTAAAACAAGCAGCTATAGATATCATTATTGATGAAACAGGCGACCGCAAGAAAGGAACTCATACTGATTATGTAGCTAGGCAATATTTAGGTAGACTGGGCAAAGTTGATAATGGAATTGTCAGCGTGAATATTTATGGAGTCAAAGACGGAATTACATTTCCATTAATATTTGAGATCTACAAACCTAAATCCACACTGAAATTAGATGATATTTATCAGAGTAAGCCGCAAATAGCAGCTAAACTAGTAACGGAGTTGGTAGAACTCGGATTTAATATTCGCTATGTCCTAGCAGACAGCTTATATGGAGAAAGTCCAACTGCTGTACTAAGAGTATTGGAGAAATTAAATTTACAATTTATGGTATCGATTAGAAGCAATCATGGAGTGTGGATGCCAGATACGGCAAAGGTTAGACAGACAAAATGGCGTAAATTCACCCGAACGTTTGCGGCTCATCCACCAGAAACTAGATATGTTCGTGAAGTAATATTTGGTCAACGAGGACACTATACTTATTGGGATTTAACTACAGATACTAAAACGTTACCGCCGAATAGTACATCCTATGTTATGACGAACATTGCCAACATTGAATGTTCGGACGTTGGGAATATCTACGGAGAGAGAACTTGGGTAGAGTATGGATTTAGACAGTGTAAATCCGAGCTAGGATGGTCAGATTTTAGACTAACTAATTATTTAGATATTGCGCGGTGGTGGGAAATAATATCTTGTGCATTTCTATTAGTTAGTTTGCAGTCTCTCCCCGCGATCGCCTCTGAATCGATTGAGCCAAAGATTGTCGAAGCAGAACTCAAGAGTTATTTAGCAAAACATCCTCATTGGGATGAACATCGAAGCTGGAAATCAGCCCTTAATAATCTTCAGCTATTATTGCTACCGCTGTTAGCCTTCAATTTAATTAAACCCTGGCTGACTATTTTTGGCAATCCACTTTTGGAGCAGAGTTTTAATACGTTGATTGCCTTTGTCGATCTCTGTGCTCATGCCTTTGATTCTTTGAGTTTATTCAGTGTTCATCCATTTTGCTCTGACTAAAGTGACAAAAGAGGGATATACCGCAATCGGTATGTTGTAGGCTTCAGAGTCTGGTCCAGGGCTGATCCACCCACCACAGAAAACGACTCTAACCCTTTTCTGTTGTTAACTCTCGATCGAATGTAGATAGAAGTTTAACGACACAATTAGGTTTTAGCATTATTCTTTTGCCAATAGATCAGCCCTAGGTAAATGCCGGGGGTGTAATTACATCATCCCCATGCCACCCATGCCACCCATGCCACCCATGCCGCCCATGCCACCCATGCCGCCCATATCAGGCATAGCAGCAGCCTTGGGTTCGGGTTTCTCGACGATCAGGGCTTCTGTTGTCAGGACTAATCCGGCGATCGATACAGCATTTTGTAAGGAAGAACGCACGACTTTAGCAGGATCGACGATCCCAGCCGCGAGTAAATCTTCAAAAACATTCGTAGCCGCGTTATAGCCGATATTATCAGCCGCTGCACGCACCTGTTCGACGATGACCGAACCTTCGACCCCGGCGTTGTTAGCAATTTGCCGTAGGGGTGCTTCTAAGGCTTTAGAGATGATATTAGCCCCAATTTTTTCTTCAGGATCGCTGAAACCTTGGGCGATTTCCTCGACTTTCTTGCAGAGGTGAATTAGCGTTGTGCCACCACCGGGAACGATGCCTTCTTCTACGGCGGCTTTAGTTGCATTGAGCGCGTCTTCAATCCGCAATTTGCGATCTTTGAGTTCAGTTTCAGTTGCCGCACCAACTTTAATCACGGCAATCCCGCCCGCCAATTTGGCGATCCGCTCTTGGAGTTTTTCGGTATCATAAACAGAGTCTGTCTCAGCCAATTGTTGCTTGAGTTGAGCGATCCGTTTTTGGACATCGGCACTATTGCCAGTACTAGAAACGATCGTTGTGTTCTCTTTATCGATCGTGATTTTAGCTGCTGTGCCGAGCATTTCTACCGTAGTCGTATCCAGGCTCAAACCGATTTCTTCAGAAATTAGTTGTCCACCAGTGAGGATGGCAATATCCTGTAGTACGGCTTTGCGACGATCGCCGAAACTGGGAGCTTTAATTGCGGCGACGCTCAACACCCCACGTGCTTTATTAACAACAAGGGTAGCCAGAGCTTCACCTTCGAGATCTTCAGCGATAATCAACAAGGGTTTGCCAGCGCGGGCAACTTTTTCGAGGATGGGTACTAAATCCTGAATCGAGCCAATTTTTTTATCAGTAATCAGAATCAGGGCGTTGTCAAACTCAACCACCATCCGCTCTTGATCGGTGACAAGATAGGGGGAGAGATAACCGCGATCGATTTGCATCCCTTCGACTACTTCTAATTCGGTGGTGAGTGATTTAGACTCTTCAACCGTAATTACACCATCTTTAGTCACTTTATCCATCGCCGCTGAAATCATTTCACCGACTTCTGGATCGTTTCCGGCGGAGACGCTAGCTACTTGGGCGATTCCTTTGCCTTCAACGGGTTTAGCTAGTTTGGCAATCTCTGCAACAAGTAAGGTGACAGTTTTATCCATACCGCGTTTGATGCCGATCGGATTGCTACCAGCGGCAACATTTTTCAAGCCTTCGCGGATCATTTCTTGCGCGAGGACGGTGGCGGTAGTGGTGCCGTCTCCAGCTAAATCTTTAGTCTTGGCAGCGACTTCTTGAATCAATCTTGCCCCAGTATTTTCTAAGGGATCGGATAATTCAATATCCTTGGCAACGGTAATCCCATCGTTGACAATCTGAGGTGCGCCAAATTTCTTCTCTAACAGGACATTACGCCCTTTGGGGCCTAGTGTAATCTTGACCGCATCAGCCAAGGCGTTGACACCCCGTTCGAGGGCGCGCCGGGACTCTTCGTTAAACGCGATAATTTTTGCCATAATATTTTTTTTAGCTTATCTCTTCCAAAATTTAGCACTCTATGGCTAGGAGTGCTAAACGGATTCTGCTCAATCTGTGTGCGGTTTTCCGAACTGAGGTGGATTGTTAGATTGAGCAAGATATCTATTTGCGCCAATTGCGGTGAGAGTGATGGTAGCAATTATGGCGATGCCAATAACAAGTTGACGCGATCGATTTTGAGCTTGAACGATCGGCGGGGTTGTCACTTCCAGATCTGGTGGTAGAGTGAATGCACTATTGTCACTGGCGGCTGATGCTGAGGGTGTTGTTGCGCTGGTCAGATTTGAGGTGGGAACCGAGGTATTTTTCTGCCGATTGGGGAAAAAGAAGCCAGTGGAGATTTCGAGATCTGTTTGTGCTGGTTCGGTGACAACGGTAACTTCTGGGACATCTGGGGACTGGGGTGGGGCTGTCGCTATCTCTGGGCGATAGGTAAAGTCAGGTGCAAAAATATCAACAATGGGGATCTCGGTCGGGGGCTGTTGGACGATTGAGGTTATGGGGGCAATGACGGTTGCCCGATCGGGATCGACTTCGGTGGCAATTTGCGCTTGAATCCAACTTTCAAATAGCTCATCTAGGAGAATTTGATGCATGTTCTCATCTAGCTGCGGTGGGATCACATCATTCAACCGGATGAAGCCATAACAGCCATCTAGTCGGAAGAGAGAGGACAATTCACCAGGTGCAAGTTGTTGTAGAATTTGACCATGTGTTGCTAAAATCTCGCGGCTGAAAATGGGACCAATCAGTCCGCCCTTTTTGGCGGAAGGATCGTGGGAATATTTGATGGCAAGTTCAGCGAAAGATTGTTCGCCAGATTGAATCCGAAAAAACAATTCTTGAGCTAGTAAACCATCTTCGACTTGGAGGATCGAGTAGGAAACACGGTAGAGTTTTTGTTGGATAGTTTGGTAGTAGCTACTAACTTTATGTCCCCATCCAGCTTGTTTGAATTTGTGGAGCTTGAGAGTACGGTAGGTAATTGCTTCAATTTGCGCTGAGTTCATCCCGCGAAAGGGGGTAATTCCAGCTACTTGCTCGGTCAATTTGTCGAATTCTGCCGGCGTTGGGGTCAAGTCAATCTGATGCTCCCTCGCGACGCGATCGATTAGGTCATCGATCACCATTTCTCGCAGCAATTGGGGTAATAATTGAGCTTCAGATAATTGTTGTAAGACTCGATCGCACGGAATTAGACTATCCCCAATTTGAAGTGCTAAATTCATAAGTGAATATTTGGTGATCCAAGATTTCGATTAGCATTGATGCGATTATATGCCGATCTTTAACCAATCGCGCCATCAAAAACCGAATTGCCACAAAAAACCCCCAGGTTTTGCTGATTCATCTGGTGGAACCGAACAAGACCCGGAGATGATTTGTTTGGCAATTACTCCAGGAGGTGAAGTTATTGCCAAACAAATCAAAAGTTGAACACACAAACACTCTGTGTTTCACATTATGACATACTGATGATATAGTTAATTGCTATAAAAGTATGGAAAAAGTAGGGTCGGCGGTAGGATATAGGGGTGAAGGAGTAGCATCGCTGCTTTTTTCCACTCCTTAACCGCTCATCAGACCAAGACCAGAATCAACAGGTAATGTATGGATATCGATCGAGCAATAGCGATCGTTGAAACTGTTTTAACCCCCAAACCCCTCAGTTCCCTACAGATCCAGATTATTCGGGGGGTGATTGCCAATAAGTCCTACCAGGAAATTATTGCGGCGATCTCCAATGATCAGGCGAAAGGTTCTCACCGATACAAGATCAGTTATGTCAAAGAAACTGGAGCCAGCTTATGGCAAGCACTTAGTTGGCGATTAGGGCAAAAGGTAACGAAGAAAAATTTAGTCGCGGTGTTGCTGTGGTACAGTAAGCAACCGGAATTTGCGATCGCCCATCAGTTTAGAGCGGATCCTCCCCAGCGCAGCAAAATCGATTGGGGTGAGAGTATTCAACGTCCAAATAGCAGTCAAGCAAGTGATGCACCGTTTTATGGGCGGACAGAGGAACTCGCCACTCTAACTAGTTGGTGTGTGACAGAACGCAGTCGGTTGATCTCGTTGCTGGGTACGGGTGGTATGGGCAAAACCACCCTAGCGGGGAAACTTGTCAGCGGCTTAACTGAGCATTTCGATTGTGCAATTTGGCGATCGCTACTTAATGCGCCCCCTGTGACCGATATTCTGCGGGACTTGTTGCAGTTTTTGAGTCCGCAACCATTGGCAGATTTGCCCGATACAGTGGAGGGGCAAATCGAGTTAACGATCGCATACCTCACCCACAACCGCGCGCTAGTTGTGCTAGATAATGTGGAATCGGTTCTCCAAGGTCAAGTTCACGCTGGGCAGTATTTGCCGGGATATGAAGGCTACGAACAATTATTCAAAGCAATTGGCGAACTTCCGCACCAAAGTTGTCTACTCATCACCAGTCGCGAAAAACCACAGCCGATTGCTCGATCGGAAGTCATTCATCCCAAACTCGTCAGATCCTTTGCGGTTGGGGGATTGACCCCAGATATGGCTCACGAACTCGTTCAATCCTGCGGTTGTCCACCGATCCCGGCGCAGATGTGGCAAGAGGTATATACTCACTATAGTGGCAATCCCCTCGCGCTCAAAATGGCAGCAATTGCCGCGATCGACATGACTGGCGGGGGTGAAGCAGTCTTAGGACTATACCCACTGATGAAAGAAGGTAAATTAAAGTTTCAGACGATCGAAGATATTCTCCAGCGTCAATTTGCCCGACTTTCACCACCCGAACAACAGCTAGTTTACTGGTTAGCGATCGAGCGCGAACCAGTTACGAGCAAAGAATTGCGCGAAAATCTAGTCCCCCACCCAGCAATTGGTGGAGAAATTCTCAATGCGCTCCAGTCCCTACTCCGTCGCTGTGTCGCTGTCCGACAGGAGCAAACTTGGTCGCTAGAACCCGTGATGATGGCTTATGTCACTGGCAAAATCATCGATGAAATCGTCGGCGAACTCACCGCAGATCCAGCCGCTTTAGGCGGATCGGATCTTCAATCTCAGTTTTGGCATCTTAATAATTACGCCATCATCAAAGCCCAAACCAAAGATTATCTCCGCCAAGCGCAAACACAACTGATCTTACGCCCCATTCTCAATCGATGTTTGGTAATTTGGGACACGCCAGAATTGTTCAGTGAGCATCTACGGCGAATTCTGACGAGATGGCGAGAGCAAAATCCGATCCCCTTGGGATATCTAGCGGGAAATATCCTCAATTTATCGATCGAACTGGCTCCAGATGGCTCGATCGCTGATTTAGACTGCTCTGGTTTACCGATTTGGTCAGCCGATCTTGTCGATGTCAATCTCGATCGCGTCAATTTTGCTGGAGCGGCATTCGATCGCACAGTCTTTACCCAAACCTTCGGTGGAATTGTCTCCGTTGCCTTTCATCCCACCGGAGATTTATTTGCCACTGGGGATGGTAATGGCGATGTTCATCTCTGGCGGACTAGCGATGGTCAACGGTTAGCAATTTACCAAGGACACGCCAACTGGATTCGGTCTTTGGCATTTACGCCAAATGGGAACATCTTAGCTAGTTCTGGTGACGATCTGACGATCAACTTTTGGGATCTCCACACTGGTCGCCAAATCCCCGCGCGGGGCTTGGACAAGCGCGGGTTTCGCCGGATCTGTTTCAGTCGTGATGGGCAAAAATTATTCACTGGTGGTCACGATTACAATGTGCGGATTTATCACTTCCAGATCCACTCAGATGCCCAAAATCAGGCGATCGAGGTTGACTTAAGACGAGAATTGGTCGGACATACCCACTGGGTCTTTTCCGTGGCTCTCAGTCCAGATGAGAGCCAATTGGCGACAGCCAGTGCTGATAGCACAGTGCGGATTTGGGATCTGAAAACCGGGGTGTGTTTGCATGTTCTGTCGCACCAGCATTGGGTAATTCGGACAGTTTTTAGTCCTGATGGTCGTCGGCTGATTGTGAGTGGCATGTCTGCCACTATTTACGTCTGGGATCTAAGTTCTGGGAAATTAATTCAAACCTTAACTGGACATACTGATTGGGTTTGGTCGATCGCCTGCACTCCTGATGGCAAGACCCTGATCAGTGCTGGTGAAGACCGGACAATCCGCATGTGGGATTTGGATACGGGCAGTTGTCTAGATATCTCTCGTGCTCACCAGCAAAGGATTTGGGCGATCGATGCCTCACCGGATGGACAGTTATTGATTAGTGGGAGTGACGATCGAACTATCAAAATTTGCGATCTCCAACGGCGCAAATGTTTGAAAACAATTAATGGCTATGGTAACTGGATTCGCTCGATCTCTCTTGTTCCCGATTGTCGCTGGCTGATCGGCGGTTATCGAGATGGCTTGATTCGGATCTGGGATTTAGATACCCGCACCTGGATTCAGACGCTGGCTGGTCATACTGCCGGGGTGCTATCGATCGCGGTTAGTCCTGATGGGGATTATTTTGCTAGTAGTGGGATCGATCGAACGATTCGGTTGTGGGATTTACAGGATTTTAGTTGTATTCAGACGATCGAGGCGGAAGTTGAAGGTAGTTGGTGTTTGGTGTTCAGTCCTGATGGATCTTGGTTAATTGCGGGTTGTAAACATGGTGAAGTTCAGATTTGGGAGATTGCGACAGGTAATCTGATTAGAACTCTATCGGTCGATCTGCCGACGATTCAATCAGTCGCAATTTGTCGGATCCACAATCTGATCGCCACTGCCAGGGAAAGTACCATCAAGATTTGGGATCTGAGTACGGGTGAATTTCTCCACTCTTTTAGCACTTACCAGCGGACTCACTCGATCGCTTTTAGTCCCAATGGTGGCTATTTAGCAACTGGCAGCATGGATACAACCGCCAAAGTCTGGGATACCAGTAATTGGCAGTGCGTACAAACGCTGGTTGGTCATCAAGGTTGGATTATGAATGTTGCCTTTAGCCCCGATCGATCGACTGAATTAATTACTGGTAGTTGCGATCGGACGATCAAACGGTGGGATCTGATCACGGGTAATTGTCTCGAAACTTACTCTGGACATACTAATTGGGTGTGGTCAATCTGCTATAGTCCCGCTGGTCGATGCGCTGATGGAGAGGCTACGCCAACGATTTTTAGTGCTAGTGAAGATGGCACGATCAAGATCTGGGATCTAAGTGCAGATGGTGGCGAAGAGATTGCTAGTCAACCGCTCTACTCCCTCGAACTCAAACCTCCCTATGCAGATACTAATATCACTGGTGCGACGGGATTACTGCTCGGACAACGCCAAACCCTGCGATTATTAGGTGCGATCGAAAATTAAATTAAAAAAACTTGCCCGAACTACTAGACAAAAGTGGATTTTAATAGTACGACAGATCTATAGTAGTTATATATTTGTCAAAATTGCATCGATTTAAATCGAACGGTCATAAATTATGGAATTAACAAGAGCGCAGCAAGAACTCTATACCTGGCTCGTAGAGTATATTCGGGACAATCAACATGCACCATCAATTCGCCAGATGATGCTGGCGATGAATCTCAAATCTCCCGCGCCGATTCAAAGTCGGTTAGAACATTTACGCAATAAAGGTTTTATTGAATGGGCAGAAGGTAAAGCCCGCACAATCAAAATTCTTAAATATGCCGCTAGTGGTGTCCCAATTCACGGCGCGATCGCCGCAGGTGGATTAGTCGAACCGTTCACTGATAATCAGGAAAGATTCGACTTATCATTTATCTTTCACCAGTCCGACTATTTCGCGCTCCAAGTGATGGGGGATAGCATGATCGAAGATTCGATCGTCGATGGTGATATGGCGATCATGCAGCCCGTTAAAGATGCCACTGAGGTCAAAAATGGCACGATTGTAGCGGCTCAGGTTGAAGGTCAAGGTACGACGCTCAAACGTTACCATCGTCAGGGTGAAACTGTCACGCTCAAGCCAGCCAATCCCAAATACAAACCGATCGAGGCTGAAGCTGCTCAGGTTCAACTTCAGGGAGTGCTAGTGGGGGTTTGGCGCGGCTATCAACCATTAAGATAATTGCGATTTACACAATGCGCGGAAATCATCACCGCGATGCTCGAAACTAGAATATTGATCGAAACTAGCACAAGCGGGAGATAGTAAGACAACTTTTGCCCCAGTTTGCTGGGCTAATTTACTCGACTTCACCACAGCATTCGCCATCGTTTCGACAATTTCAAAGTTATGATAGCCAACTTCTGTTAATCGGTTGGCAAATAGATCGGCTGCTGTACCAATTAATAATACCGCAGCCGCTTTTTGCTTGATGGTATTTAACCAATTTAGATCGTCACCTTCTTTCGCTTCACCACCAGCAATTAAGATTACCGGTGCTTTTACGGCTGTCAATCCCACATCAGCGGCATCATAATTAGTTGCTTTACTATCATTGATATAATCAACACCTGCATGGGTGCAAATATATTCCAAGCGATGAGCCACACCTGGAAAACTGGCCACAGCACTAGCGATCGCGCTATTTTCGATTCCGGCAATTTTGGCAACAGCTACAGCGAGTAACAGATTTTGAAGATTGTGTTCTCCAGGCATTTTTAAAGAACTAGCTAGTAAAACTTTTTCACCTCGAAAAAATACTCGATCTTCCTCGATCCAAACTCCTAGATCCGAATTTCCTGGTAGATTTTGTTTGCCTTTAACACTCGTCCAAGTTGCATTTTGCCAACCAGATTTGCCTAAATTAGCTAAATATGGATCGTCACCATTGAGGATTGGATGATGAGAATTCTTCAATAATTTAGCTTTAATTTCAGCATAATTATCAACGGTTTTGTGTCGGGCCAAATGATCGGGAGTCAAGGTTGTCCACACGCCAATATGTGGAGTTAATGTCTGGGATGACTCGATTTGATAACTACTTAATTCGGCAATAATCCAAGCCGGTGGTGTTTCGAGTAATGCTAATTCACACGCAGCAAATCCAATATTTCCACAGCCTTTTGTCTCCAATCCTGCGGCTTGAAAAATTGCATCAGTTAAGGATGTAGTGGTTGTCTTTCCATTAGTTCCCGTGATTGCCACCCAGGGAATATCTTGAAGATATCGCCACGCTAATTCCATTTCACCGATCGTGTCTATCCCCATTTCTCTGGCTTTAACCAAGGGGGCGATATCCCACGGCACCCCAGGGCTGACAACGATTAGATCCATCTCAGGATCGGGGCTAAATTTGTCTCCCAACTTTACCAGAATACCAATTTTTGCTAATTCTTGCTGTCGCTCTTCCAGACTGACATTTTGATTACTTTCACTGAGTGTAACTGAATAGCCGTGCTTAGTTAACAGTTTCGCAGCGGCGATACCCGATCGACCCAATCCAATTACAGTAGCTTTTTTCATACACGGTTTCGACTAGTTGCGATGAGGACAATCTGTGGTTAATCGACTAACTTTGCCCACCGTAGTTTAGCAGATCGAGCGCGGGGATTTGTACTGACTTCGGCTTCCGTCGCGATCGTCGGTTTTTTAGTTAATACTTGCAAACTCGGATGCTCTCGCAGTGTATGTTTGATCATGCGATCTTCCAAACTATGAAAACTAATTAAGCCTATTTTCCCGCCTGGTTTGAGCCAAGTTGGGGCAACTGCCAGAAATTTTTCGAGGGAACTTAACTCCTGATTGACAGCAATTCTCAGAGCTTGAAACGTCCGTGTGGCTGGGTGGATTCGGCCGTAGCGATAAGCTTTGGGGACGGCACCACCAATTGTATAAGCTAATTGTGTAGTGGTGGTAAATGGCCGATGGGCGACGATATCGCGGGCGATTTGGCGTGACATTCTTTCTTCACCATAGGTAAAGATAATCTTGGCTAATTCGACTTCCGAGGTATGGTTGACAATATCCGCCGCTGTAGTTGGTTGGGATCTATCCATCCGCATATCTAGCGGGGCTTCCTGGCGAAAACTAAACCCGCGTTCGGCGACATCTAACTGGACTGAACTCACCCCCAAATCAGCGATAATTCCATCAAATTTTTGCCCTTGTGGTTGATAGTCGGCATAATTTCCTTGCCAAAAATGGACGCGATTTTGATATGGTTGTAGTCTGATCTTGGCTGCCTCTAGAGCTTGGATATCTCGATCGATTGCTACCAAGTTTACGTCTGGTGCTGCTTGGAGAATCAGTTCACTATGTCCCCCACCACCCGTCGTTGCATCCAAATACCACCCACTGGCAACTACTTCTAAGCCGTGAATAATCTCCTGACTCAAAACTGGAATATGAAAAAAATCATCCATTTGGATTATTTAGCCAGTATAGATGGGTAATCGATCGTGAACATCTTCCAATGTTGGTAACATGGCATCTTTCTCTGATACAATCGCTTCCCCCTCTATTTGCCAATCGACATTGACGCGGGAGTCGTTCCACAGTAGTCCAATCTCATCGCCGGGATGATAAAAGTCTGTACACTTGTATAGAAATTCGGCACTGTCACTCAGCACCGAAAATCCATGGGCGAAATTTGGTGGAATATACAATTGTTTCTTGTTACTTGCTGATAATCTTACCCCAAACCATTCTCCGAACGTGGGAGAACCCCGTCGAATATCTACGGCTACATCCAACACCTCGCCGACGACTACTCGGACTAATTTTCCTTGGGGATGATGTTGCTGAAAGTGCAATCCCCGCACCACATTTTTGATGGAGTATGAATGATTGTCTTGGACGAATTTGGCTGTTAAACCCGCTTTACTATACTTCTCTTCGTTGTAGGATTCGATAAACCAGCCACGATTGTCAGTAAATGTTTGCGGTTCAAACAAAAGCACGCCGGGTAAAGGGGTCTGGGTGACTTGCATCTTTTAATTTCAACAGATTATTGCCAAAACAAAAGAGGTCAGACAAGTTTTGTCTGACCTCTTTTACTGATCATTTCTGAAATACCCCCAAGGGAAATCGAATCCCTGTCGCCTCCGTGAAAGGGAGGTGTCCTAGGCCTCTAGACGATGGGGGCGCGTTTCAGACATTTATCAATATACGGGATATTTTTCTCGCTGTCAATACCTAAACGATATTTTTTTCTGAGGGTTGAAAATTTTGCAGTAGGGAGTAGAGCCGTCTCGTGATTCCACCGCAGCAGATTTATGCCGACTAATACCAGCGATCGATCTATGATAAGAGTTCAGACTTGCGCCAACTCACCGTCAGCAACCCCGCTCTGAAGAGACGGGGCATCAGGCTACTTAGTCTAATGCCGTGCTGACCAGTCTTAGCTAGAGCAATCTAGCTACGTTAATTAGGTCACGATATCCTGGGATGCGTGCTAGTCCCTTGCTCTATCGCTACTCGTTAAACAGTTCTAAGGTCACTGGAACAGTGCGTTTAGCCGGTCGGGTCGCCGACCCGACCACAAGCCTAAATAACATTGACGAAGCAAACATTACCCGCAAGGAGGACAGTAATGTCTAATTTCACTTTCGTTCTCAACTCAAATAAACAACCATTAGATCCAATCCATCCAGGGGCGGCTAGACGGCTACTCAAGGCTGGCAAAGCTGCTGTCTACAGGGTTTACCCATTTACGATCATCCTCTGTCTTGACGCACACAAAGTTGAGGAAACCTCAACTTCGATGCGCCGCAAGTCTGAAGTCGATCGAACCCCAACTCCTATCGTTGTCAAACTTGACCCTGGTAGTAAAACTACTGGTATCGCATTGCTTCAAAACGACAAGGTTATTTGGGCGGCGGAACTAACTCATCGAGGTGCAACCATCAAAGCTGCACTATTGTCCCGTCGTCAATTGCGACGCGGCAGGCGCAACCGAAAGACTCGATATCGTCAAGCCAGATTTCTCAATCGAACAAGGGCAAAGGGTTGGTTAGCTCCTAGCCTCCAACATCGAGTTGACACGACTCTAACTTGGGTTAACAAACTAATTAAGTTCGCACCGATTGGCTCGATTGTTCAAGAGTTGGTTCGCTTCGATCTTCAGCAGTTAGAGAATCCTGAAATCTCTGGGGTTGAATACCAGCAAGGCGAATTATTAGGCTACGAAGTTCGCGAATACCTACTCAATAAGTGGGCGCGAAAATGCGCCTACTGTCAGGTTGAAAATGTTCCGCTTCAAATTGAACATATCCAACCCAAGGCTAAAGGAGGATCTAATCGGATCTCTAATTTATGCTTGGCTTGTGAAAAGTGTAACCAGAAGAAAGGAACTTTGGATATTAAAGATTTCTTGTCAAAGAAACCTGAATTGCTGAAGAAAATCCAACTTCAAGCTAAACGTCCCTTAAAGGATGCGGCTGCGATTAACTCAACTCGATGGGCATTATTCAATGCTCTAAAAGCGACTGAATTACCAGTGAAAACGTGTTCTGGTGGCTTAACTAAGTTCAACAGGACTCGATTGGGTTTACCTAAAACTCACTGGCTGGATGCCGCTTGTGTTGGTGTTGTTGAAACTCTATTCGTGCTAATTACTCAACCGTTGCTGATTAAAGCACAAGGTCACGGCACTAGACAGATGTGCCGTACCGATAAGTTTGGATTCCCTAACCGATTTGTCCCCCGCGACAAATTTGTTAGAGGATTTCAAACAGGAGATATTGTGAAATCTGTTGTGACAACTGGCAAGAAGATAGGTCTTTATGTCGGTCGGATTGCGGTTAGAACATCAGGGTCATTTAACATCTCAACAAAAATTGGTTTAGTGCAGGGTATTAGTCATAAATATTGTGAAGTGATTCATCGTAAAGACGGATACAACTACCAGTTTCACTCGTAGGCGCATTCAAGCGGTTAAAACCGCTCGTGTCGTCGTTCCTCCCCGCGTTGAAACGACGGGGTTTCCCGACCTCCCATTATTTTCTTATGACTACCGATCAGCAGAGCGTTCCGCCAACAACAACCGCACTATCCTTCGTTCGTCCCGAACTTACGAGGTTCCAAGCCTACACGCCCCATCCTGGTGGTACTGATGGGCAATCTGTGGCGATGGAGATTGATCGATTGGATACGAACGAAAATCCCTACGATTTGCCATTAGCTCTGAAGGAGGAGTTAGCGCAGATCTGGGTGAAATCGATCGAGAGCAATCGTTATCCTGATGGTGGACATGGTAATCTCAAGGTGGCGATCGCCAAATATATAGCAGAATCGGCGGGTGGTAATCTCGAAATTTTACCCGATCGGATTACGGTAGGGAATGGTTCGGATGAGTTAATTCGATCGATTTTAATCGCTACTTGTATCGATGGTGCCGGCAGTATTTTAGTCGCTAATCCTACGTTTAGTATGTATGGAATTTTAGCCCAAACATTGGGGATTCCAGTGGTGAGTGTCGATCGATCTCCAGTGGATTTTGCAGTGGATTTAGCGGCGGCGCAGAAGGCTATTGATACTCAAACAGATCCACCGATTCGGGTGGTCTTTATGGTGCATCCTAATTCACCAACTAGTAATGCCTTGACGGTAGCTGAATTAGAATGGTTACGCAGTTTGCCGTCAGATATTTTAGTAGTAGTGGATGAAGCTTATTTTGAGTTCAGTCAACATACAGTAGTAGCTGAATTAACCCAACGACCAAATTGGATTGTGTTGCGCACTTTCTCGAAAGCATTTCGACTAGCGGCTCATCGTGTGGGTTATGGGATTGGGGATCCCCAATTAATCGCGGCATTGGAGAAAGTCAGGTTGCCCTATAATTTACCAAGTTTTTCACTTGCAGCCGCAGAATTAGTCTTGAAAAATCGTAATTCGCTACTTGCAGTTATTCCTGAAATAATTGGTGAACGCGATCGATTATTTAATCAATTAGCTAAAATTAATCATCTCGAAATCTGGCGAAGTAATGCTAATTTCTTGTATGCCAGAATTCAGGGTTTAAGTAACCCTGATTTGGCAATGGCAGAGCTAGTCGCACAGTTGAAAAAACAGGGAACTTTGATTAGATATACGGGTGGCGGATTGCGAATTTCGATTGGTTCTCCATCGGAAAATCAACGCACTGGTGAGAGAATCCAGAAATTGTTGAGTTAGTGGATAGTGAATAGCTTGCCCTGAGCTTGTCGTAAGCGCAACGCACAGGCTGCGCCAACACGTAGCGTTTGCATCAGCAGAAGGGTGAATCGTAGAACCCAATTTTCAACTCTTGAGTCCTGAATTTAATCAAGTGAAATACTCCGCACTACTTATTGGCATCAGTTCGATCGTTTTAACGGCTTGTAATCGTCCTGTCGCTAAACCTTTAACACCCATTCCGCCAATAGTTTCACCCACCCCAACTCCCTCAATTAGCCTTCAGCCAACACCAATAGCTTCACCCTCACCCACTACCTCAATTAGCACTCAGCCAAAACCAACAATTTCCCCCTCACCGACTCCCACTAGCATTCAGCCAACACCAACAGTTGCACCCGCGCCAAATGCTGGCTTAATTCCCAGCATTCCAACATTACCAACACTTACCCCTACCAGTAAACCATTACAAGCTGGCGAGTATCAAGTAATTGATGAGTTGAAAAAACCTCAATTCGTCGCCCGGAGTCAGGAAATATTTAAACCCACCCAACTACCCACGGTTAAAGTAAATTTTAATCCATCAGATTTGCTGGTAGTTTTGAATAACACGCGGCAATATTTTCAAGATCGATGGAATAGCGATCCGGATCTGCAACGGGAAGGAATTTTAGCTACTCAAGGGATAAAAGTTAGTGAAGTGACTAAAACACTGGATTTCATGGTGTTGACACTCCAGCAGGATATGCAAGCCAAACGCCCAATCAGACTCCAAGATCCAAAATTTATTAACAAACACTTTCGGACAATTCAATGGACGGCATTTAATCCGGTGAATCAAGATGAAAAACGGCTACGTTTGACTAAATATGCGGTCTTTACTCATCCTGGTTCTCGGAAACCTACTCAGGAATTTAATGTGGGAATCTATGCTCTTAAACCTAATTCAAATACTGAAGAATTAAGACTTAAATACACAAAACAAGATGTATTGAAAAATATCTATGAACCTAATGGTAAAGAATTCGGAACTGTTGAACCGCTAGCCTATCTCGATCGCGAGGGACTGGAATCAGCTTTGATGGAAGGGACAATTTTAGTTAAATTTACTGATGGTACATCAGAATTTTTTAATGTTGATCGAAATAATGGTATTCCCTTTGTCAAAGGATTAACGCCCACAGAACAACAGCGTTACTGGTATTTTAAACCTGTAACGGCGATTAAGGGTTATGGTGATTCGATCGAGACAAAGATCTCGATTAAACCAGGTGTCACATTTGCCGGAGATGTGTTAAATATTGGCTTGGGTAAAATTATCGCGATCGAACATTCCCGTGGAGGTAAACCACAGTTACAAATGGGGATTATTGCCGATACAGGTGGAGCATTTTTGCCTAATTTGCATCAGTTAGACTTTTTAGCTGGAGTATTTAATAGCAAAGATGAATTCACCGCTTATACTCGGAAGTTACCCGAATATACAAAGGCATATATTTTAGTTAAACGGTGAAATGTAATGACCCCAGCAACGCCGTAACTAGTAATTTAAGTTAATAATCGTTGAATACAATCTAACAGTTCGCGAAATTTAAATGGCTTTAAGACAAAGGCATTAGCACCCATAGAGACTGCTCGATCGAAATTGCCATTGTCGCCCATTGCCGTAATCACGATCGTGGGGATTATTTGCCCCTGTTGACGCATTTGTTTTAATACCGTCCAACCATCAATAATTGGTAAACCTAAATCGAGCAATACGAGGTCAAAATTTTCTGCTGCTAAAAGATTTAGAGCAATCTGACCATCTTCAGCGATGGTAGTATCAAACCCAGATCGACGCAGCCCTTTCTCGACAAAAGCCGCTAATCGACTTTCATCTTCAACAATCAGAATTCGGTTCATTCAGAGATCAGAGTGTTGTGATGTGCAAATAGCTAGATTTACTCATCTTGAATATTTTTGACGAGTGAAGTCATAATTTTACTTTATTTATCAACATGAATGGATCTAAATAAAGGAGAATTATCTAATAGCTTTTCTATCCCTAGAGCGGAAATTATTACCTAATCTACCAAGAAGATAGTTGTCATTTTGACCATTTGCTGATTTATTAATTATGCAACTAAGCGCGCAGCCGATAGCCCACCCCGCGCACAGTTTCAATCCGATCACTGCCTAATTTTTTGCGGAGATAGCCCACATAGACATCGACCACATTCGAGCCAGGATCGTAACTATAGCCCCACACGCGATCGAGTAACTGCTCCCGCGTCAATATCTGTCCAGGATGGCGAAAAAACATCTCCGCAAGGTTGAACTCGCGACCGGGAAATTCGACCCATTGCTCGGCGACCTTGACTTGATGAGTTCTTAAATCCAGGCACAGATCACCTACTTGCAACATGAGTGATTCGGCGAAGGGGACATCTGGCACTCGATCTCGCAATCTAGCTTCAATCCGCAGCAGCAATTCTTCAAATCGGAAGGGTTTCGTCACATAATCATTCGCTCCACGCTTAAATCCGGCCACTTTATCTTGAAGATCGTCACGTGCGGTTAAAATGACGATTGGTGTATTACATCCTTGCCCGCGCAACTCTTCCAAAACAGCTAAACCGTCTTTACCTGGCAAACCCAAATCCAACAGGATCAAATCACAAGAATTATTTAGGGCAACCTCTACTGCGGTTAGGGCATCTGCAACCACATCTGTTGTGTAGCCACTGGACTTCAACCCTTTCTCGACAAAAGCAGCAATCCGAGGTTCGTCTTCCACAATCAAAATATGGGGCATAGCAGCTAATCACAAGCACGCAACAAGGAACACCTTTTAGGATAACCTAGACTTTCGATCGAGTCAGAATCGCTAATCTAAGAAATTTCTCATCTATTCTTCATTGTCTTCTTATTAGCAATGATTAAGCTGAGGTTAATAACTAGTTAAGTTTAGAGCTAAGGTGCGAAAACTAACCATTGCAGTTCTTAATCGGGCAGACAATTGATGAACTCGATCGACTCTAATATTTTTCAATACCGAAACCGACTCAAACTTTTATTCCCTTTTTTGGGCGTAATTGGAGTCGCCATCGGCGTAAGTTTAATTGCAGATCTGGCAATAGCTGGTCGGTTGTCGCTCCTAATTTTCGGGATCACCGTAATTACTTGGACATCGACACAATTAAAGGTGAGCTATGTGGCAATCTTTGCGGCGTTAACACTGGTTGTAACTGGGGTGTTACCCCAAGCGCAAATGTTTGCTTCATTGGGCGATCGCATTGTTTGGCTGATGATTGGGGCATTTATCCTAGGTGCCTGTCGGGGCGACAAGCCGCCTATAAAGCTGATAGAATAAGCCTCATAGCTCTCAAGCCTTGTTGATAATTAGGTAGTTTGTGTGGGGATAAAGACATTAATTCAACAACAACCTGCCAATTACTAGACATTGAATCGAC
>JBGSPI010000092.1:0-86065 GCA_041738715.1 Chamaesiphon sp. | reverse complement strand
CTTCTTAAAAGTGAACTGGCAGCTTGGCAACAAGAACGGAACCGAGAACATGCTAAAGTAAAATGGCAATTTACCACCGCAGATGCTCGAA
The DNA here is from genome assembly GCA_041738715.1 of Chamaesiphon sp. Taxonomy (GTDB): domain Bacteria; phylum Cyanobacteriota; class Cyanobacteriia; order Cyanobacteriales; family Chamaesiphonaceae; genus Chamaesiphon. Next base: position 85,974 of record JBGSPI010000092.1, on the reverse strand, counting down.
TTAAACTGCATCATCTTTACCCACAGTTTTAGTCCGGTCACGCCACTAGGTTTATCCTCGCTCACATGGATTGCCCGACCATTTAGATAGGCACCAGTGGGTAAATCTAGCCCACTATCACCTACCCAGAAACCATGAAAAATTTGATTCACAGGTGGGAAGTAGACATAGCCAAAGACAGGTACACCATTGTAGAGTAGCCCAATCGAAATCCCCCACAAGGGAATTCCCCGCGTGAAATTGGTCGTTCCATCCAGCGGATCGATGATCCATGTCCACTCGGCCGCAGTAAAGCCATGTTCAGCTTCTTCGCTGAGAATGGCATGATCGGGAAAAGCTTGGGAAATACTCGATCGAATTTCCCGATCTGCCCATTCATCAGACTGTGTAACCAAGCTGCCATCAGCTTTTTCTGACCCTTGGACATGTCCAAAGTCTAATAGTAATTGTGCCCCTACTCGCTGCGCCGTGGTGCTGGCGACTTCTAATACTCGATCGCTAAAATTCATGTTTTAAGTAGTAACTAACTGTTAGGCGAGCCAATCAATCCACATCAGCCGCAATTACGGCTTTAACCGCATCCTTAGCAGTAGTTTGAAACTCGCGCACATTCACTCGATCGAGTAATTTGACCGCTATAATCATCGCCAGAGCTTGGATACTAAACACAAACCCATAAGCGAGGACATTTTCTCGAAAGATCGATCGACCGATATCTAAGGCTGCACCGCCAAATACTGTTGCCAAACCCTTGGCTAAAGCTTGGGACAAACCCCACGCACCGATAAAAGTCCCCGCTGTTTCTGGTACGGTAAAATCTAACATCAGCGTAATCGCCCCTGTCGTCACTAAGCCCGAACACATCCCAAATAGGAGTAGAGCCAGTTGGAGAAAAACTGGGTTATGGGTGAAACCAGAGACAATTACCCATAACATCGATACAGCGACCAGCATACAGCCGAGTCGCGCTGTTTTTTGCTTACCTAGTTTGGGAATGAACCAAAACCCCGCTGCAAATAGCCCAATTAGTGTTCCCGTGCCCCAAAACGCATTCAGTGTAGCTGTTTTGCCGACGGGGAGATCGAAGACATCGCCCCCGTAGGTTTCCAAGATGGGATCTTGAATGAATAATCCCAGCGTCATGACGACGAGAAAGGTAAAAAATATCTGCGTCTGACGACTAGCAGTGAGAATCCCCCAAGCACGTCCTAATGATGGATTCTGTGATTCATCTTGTGTATTTCCCACCCGACTAGCAAACCGCGAATACTTCCGTTCGACACCGACTGTCCCAACAAATGTTAAGCCCAAAACGATCGCCGGAATAATGATAAATAGTCGATTAATTTGAATTTGAACCTGCTCGATCGCGGCACCAATTTCTAATGATTTGAGCAGTACCCCGATCGTAATTGCGCCGATAATTGTCCCACCAATTAACATCGACCAATCGATCGCCACTAATCGCGATCGATCATCTTCATCGGTAATATCTACGAGCAAAGTTGCAAACGGAGTCGAACACATACTCACGGACAAACCATAGATCGCAAAGATCGCGCCTAATAATCCAGCCCAACCATAAGTCATCACCGTCCAACCCACTGCCTGTAAACTTGAACCCAATTGCCACATCACCTGGACGGCAATCCAAGCTGTGGTCACGAGTGAAGCTGTTCCCAGCCAAATATAGCCCGTTCGATAATAACCAAATAGTGGTCTAGTATCCGAAAGTTGACCAAAGATAATTCGCGCCGGAGCAACAAATAAAGTTAAGGCTAAAATCACCGTTGCGATTGTACTTGGTACTGATAATTCTTTAATTAAGACTCGATTCAAGACACCAAAAACCATCACCGACATCATCCCTAATCCCATCTGAAATAATCCCAGTCGGATCATTGTGGGTAATTTGACTTTAGGAATCGGCTTTGTATAACTGTATTCTTTTAAGTTTGGATTAGATAAATCTCCAGTAGTCATAGGGGTTGAGAGTAGAGGTTAAGAGTTTGGGGGGTTAGGTTTAATTTAACTTATCGATCGCGTTAATGGCATCAACTGCCGCCTCTAAAGCAATCGCCACATGAGTCCAGTGTGTACCGCCCTGACAGAAAGCAGTATAGGGTTCCCGCAAAGGCCCATCGGCGGAAAATTCCAAAGTACTACCATCGATAAATGTGCCGCCAGCCATAATCAATTCACTCTCATAACCGTGCATCGTGCCCGGAACGGGATCGACATGGGCATCGATGGGAGAATTTTGCTGGATCGATCGACAAAACGCAATTAATTTCTCCCGCGAACCCAGTTTAATGGCCTGAATCACATCTCGACGCGGCGCAAGTGGTAATGGATTGACCGGATAACCCAACTGGTCGAACACATAAGCCGTCAGATGATTACCCTTCATCGCCTCTCCCACCATTTGGGGGGCGAGAAATAAACCTTGGAATAACAATCGATTCTGGTCATAGGTCGCACCCCCAGAAGAACCGATGCCTGGTGCGGTCAACCGACAAGCCGCAGCCTCAACGAGATCCGCTCTACCAGCCACATAACCGCCACCTGTCGCAATTGTCCCCCCAGGATTTTTGATCAGCGATCCGGCAATTAAATCAGCACCAACCGCCGGAGGCTCCCGATCTTCGATAAATTCACCGTAGCAATTATCGACAAAGCAAATCGTACTCGGATTTTGCCGCTTAACAATCCCCACAATTCGCTCGATTTCGGCAATGGAAAGAGAAGACCGCCAAGCATAGCCACAGGAACGCTGAATTAGGACGAGACGGGTACGGGAATGAACTGCATGACCTAAACCAGCCCAATCGATCGAACCATCGCTTCCCAAGGCTAATTCGCGGTAGTCGATCCCAAATTCTTTCAACGATCCTTGTCCCTCACCCCTACTGCCGATCACCTCCTCCAATGTATCGTAAGGCGCACCCACAACAGAGAGCATTTCATCTCCCGGTCGCAATACCCCAAATAAAGCACAAGCGATCGCGTGTGTCCCTGATACAAATTGCACCCTGACGGCAGCGGCCTCTGCACCCATAACATCCGCAAAAACTTTATCCAAAGTTTCTCGCCCCAAATCGTCGTGTCCGTAACCGCTGACACTAGCAAAATGCCTGACACCGACCCGATGATGACGGTAAATTTCCAAAACTCTTCGGATATTCCTCTTGACTTGACCGTCAATACCATCAAAAATCAGTGATAGTGCCTTTTCTGCCGCTGGAATGAGTAATGCGCTGTTCATGATTTGATGAGGTTAAATTATTTGCCTGTTAAGTCCGCACGCAGATTGGGCACAGTATCAAAACTCTTCTATAGGTTATCTCAATGACTGTTGCCGCATCAACAAAACTTCGCCTCGACTGGACGATGATTATTGCGCTCACGATCTTTCACATTGGCGCGATTTGTGCATTTTTGCCAGGTTTATTTAGCTGGCAAGGGGTAGGCGTTGCTCTACTTTTACATTGGATTACAGGCGGATTAGGCATTACCCTGGGCTGGCACCGCCTGCTTTCTCACCGCAGTTTTCAGACTCCTAAGTGGCTGGAGTACTTTTTGGCATTCTGCGGCACATTAGCATTACAAGGCGGAATTATTTGGTGGGTAGGTTTACACCGTCATCATCACTTACACTCTGACCAGGATGTCGATCATCATGATTCCAAAAAAGGTTTCCTGTGGAGTCATATTCGGTGGATGTGTTTCGAGATTCCGGCTGAAAGTGATATCCCTCGCTTTACCAAGGATATTGCCGATGACCCATTTTATCAATTTTTGAACAACTACTTTTTCCCTCTGCAAGTTGTCCTTGGGTTAGTTTTATATGCGATCGGTGGTTGGTCTTTTGTCTTCTGGGGTGTATTTGTCCGGCTCGTAGTCGTCTATCACTGTACTTGGTTAGTCAATAGTGCAACTCACAAATTCGGCTATCGCAACTTTGAGACTACCGATCGATCTACAAATTGTTGGTGGGTTGCGCTGACTACTTACGGGGAAGGCTGGCATAACAACCATCATGCTTACCAGTATTCTGCCCGTCACGGCATGAAATGGTGGGAAATCGATATCACTTGGATGACGATTCAGTTTCTCCAGTTCCTCGGTTTGGCAACTAAGGTGAAGTTGGTTGAGGCAGGTACAGGTAAGGAAGGTTAACGGTTGATACTTTAGGCTTGCAAATTTACCTGGTTGTGTTAAGATGTCTAAGCGGTAAAATTAATCCGCTTATTCCGCGAGCGTAGTTTAGTGGTAAAACTACAGCCTTCCAAGCTGTTGTTGTGGGTTCGATTCCCACCGCTCGCTTATTCTTACTTGTACTGTACATGTGTACATTGCAGAGATATTTGTCAGTTTTGCATAGTTATTGTCCAAAATTCGCTCTAAACCCTTGTGGTGAGCGAACTTTTGTTTTTTGATGTAAATCTGAGCGGTGCGATCGAAGATAAATTTCAGTTTTATTTAGCTTCTGCCGCAAAATAATATAGTCTTAGAAGTTTCTCTTAGCATCAAGCTCCGTGTTTCAAGAATTGGCGATCTGACGTTCTTTTGAAATCAACTACAAGCCAAGCTTGGATCTCAGTATTTATATCAATATTTATATCAATATCGTTAGCTATTCACCTTCGACTCTAATGCCGCCACCAATCCTGGTAAAGTATACTCACTCGCCTCAACATCCACCTTACCCAACAGCGATCGACAAGTAGCTGAAGTCTGCGGACCGATCGACGCAATCCATACTCGATCCTGCCAACCCGATCGTAACCTACCGCCGACCAACTGACAGAAATATTTGACGGTTTTGGAACTGGCGAAGGTGATAATATCTACCTGCTGAGATTCAAGTGCAGCTAAAGCGGTCGGATCGATCTCGATCGGACACCGGGATTGATACGCAGCTACTTCTACCACTGTTGCGCCTAAATTGGTAAATTCTTGAACTAAAACTTCTCGTCCGCCTGTTTCCACACGGGGGAATAAAATCCGTTGACTGGCAACCGACATCGGAAAATTACTAATTAAAGCATCAGCGACAAAATTCGGCGGGATAAAATCAGGAATAATCCCATACTGTTCTAGAGATTTAGCAGTTTTCTGACCGACGACAGCGATTTTTACTCCAGCTAGAGCGCGACTGTCTTTACCCGCATGGTGCAGTCGCCCAAAAAAATACTCCACCCCATTAGTCGAAGTCAGAATTAACCAGTCAAAATCACTCAACCGCTCAATTTGGGTATCCAACTCTTGCCAACTCGATGGGGGGACAATCTCTAGTGTTGGCATCTCAATCGTCTGTGCGCCACGCGATCGCAACATTTGAGTAAATTCATGGTTTTGTCCGCTAGCACGGGTGACAAGAACAGTTTTGCCAGCAAGGGGAAGATAATGCACCTGTCCCGGACCAGTCGATCTCGACCAGTGTAAATATTCCCGCAATCGCACTACTTGACCAATGACAATTACCGAGGGGGATAGTTCAACGGTGGCAGTTTCAACCACAATTCGCCCCAAATCGGACACCCAAACCTGTTGCTGTGATGTTCCCGCCCATTTGATGATGGCGATCGGCGTAGTAACTGGGCGACCGTGTTTTAATAATTGAGCGATCATCTCCCCTAGTGTCCGCGCTCCCATCAAAATTACTAGCGTTGACATTCTAGCTAACGCATCCCAATCGAGATCGTCAGGTTGATGGGCTGTAATTACCGCAAATCCCCGACTGAGGACGGGATCTGTCAGGGGGATACCCGCTAGTAGCGGTGCAACCAAGACGGTGGAAAGTCCCGGGATCACCTCAAACTCACAATTGGCAGCAATTAAGGCATTGAGTTCGGCTGTCACGCGCCCAAAGATAAATGGGTCGCCACTTTTGAGCCGAACTACCTGTGGTTTGGTTTCGGCGTACATCACCAACAATCGATCGATCTCTGCTTGGGGCATACTCGGTTGTCCGCCGCGTTTCCCGACATCGACTAGGGTACAAGTGGCTGGAACTAAATCCAATAACCTTCGATCAACCAAAGCATCGTAAATTAACACATCTGCTTGGGTGAGAATCTGTTGTGCTCGCACCGTCAGATATCCAACATCGCCTGGTCCCGCGCCTACAATATATGCCTTACCCATGAATCATAAGATGCTCGTAATCTGGTCTGATTGTGTCTAAGAGAATCCGCCCTCAATAATTCGATCTAGGAAATCTCAAAAATCTCTTAACTATTGATGTAAATACTAGCTATTGTCTGGGGCTAATCACTATTTCCTGACGATCCCCGATCGGATAAACCTATTACATTATCACAAATTGTCGATCGGACTCGCCAATTATGACAGATTGGTGTAACAATATAAGATGGTTCCCCCTGGGGCGAAGCTGGTACAATGACTCACGTTGTTCGCCAATACCGAGTCCTAAACCAACATTGTCAGACAGTAATTCTCTTTCAATAGAGGCTGTGCCAACGAGTTGGTCAACCATGAATCGGGGCAACTTATCTGCACCGGGCGCATCGCGACCGAACCAGAAACCCACTACCAGGTAATCGCTTTCTTCAATATACTAATTTTCATCACCAAAATATTAATTGTGTAGATAACTATATGGTCTTGCCTATATCAAGTCATAATCTAGACGCTCGAATGGTTGCATAAATAGGGACATAGTGGATGAACAACGGCAAAGTCAGAATTTACGAACTGTCAAAGGAATTGAATTTGGAAAATAAGGATTTGTTGGGGATTTGCGAAGAATTGAATATCACAGTTAAAAGCCATAGCAGCAGTATCTCAGGCGCAGAAGCAGAACAGATTACGCGAGTCGCGACTGAGAAATTTCCTGAGCGGCAGCAGAAAACACCGCGTCCGCCACAGCCCGAGAAAGGGGTAGTTGCTACGGCACCCAAGAGCGACGCACCCAAAGCCCCAGCCAAACAACCCCAGCGTCCAGTCGAACCCAAAACCCAGATTTTGCGGATCGAGCACAAGAGTGACATTCAACCCAAGCCTTCACTGATGCCCCAACCACCAGTGCCAGTTCAGCAACCAGGCGCAAGACAGCAGCCGCCAACCCCACAACCGCCCAATGCCAGCCGTCCCGTCGTCCGTCCCACCCCAGTCGGGGAAAGTGCTAACAGTGGGTCAGCCCCAGTTCGGGTTCAAAGACCAGCCGTCACGCCCCCAGCACCAAAGCCGCAGCTAGCTGGCCCGCCAGCCCGTCAAAGTCCGCAGCAAGCTGCACAACCTGGGACGAACGAAATCAGTTTTGCTAGTGCCGATGGTCGCAGTGCTAACCCCGTCAGACCTGCTGCCAATAAACCTATTCCCAAATCCCAGCAGGTCAAGAGTGAGCCTAGTGGCGATAGACCAACTGGTGGCTCAGTTCGACCACCCAGCACAGGTGCAGTTCGCCGACCGATCGCCAAATCGGAAAGTGAGGCTCTACCCCCACTCAATCGTCCGCCCACCCGGATCGTCGAAATCAAACCTCAAGGATCGCCCCGACCGGGTGGTGCTGGCAAAGATGCGGCTAGTGGGGACAAGGATGATAACATCATTACCCCCCTAGATCTCGAACTGAAGCGACCGACTCCGCCGCGTAAACCGACCCTCGGCAAAGGTAAGAGTTGGAGTAAGGAAGAAGAGGAAATCGAAACCGCCAAGGCGAAGATTCCGGCTAAAGGTAAACGGGTCAAAACAGTCGTCCTCGATGAAGATGATGAAGATGATGATTTCGATAGTAGCGATACAGAGACAGAAACAATTGTAAGTCTGTCGATCGCCAGACCGCCGAAACAGAAGCTCGGCTCTGGTGGTGGAGTCAAGGCAGCCGCCGCTCCAGCCCAGCGGAAAAAGCCGGTGATGAAGGGGGATCAACAAAAACAAGAGCGCGGCAGCAGCAGTAATAAACGGGAGCAAAAAAATACCGTTGAGAAACCTGAATCAATTACCCTGATGGGTAGTATTACAGTTCGGGATCTCGCCGAAATGCTGATCGTCCCGGAAACGGAAATTGTCAAACAGCTATTCTTCAAAGGGATTGCCATCAGTGTCACCCAAATTCTGGATGTGGGTACCGCAACCATGGTGGCCGAAGAATTGGGAGTCCAGGTCATTACCGGAGTCGAACAGGCTGAGGCAACTAAAGTTACCGAAATGCTCGATCTGGCTGACTTTGATTTACTCCAACGTCGTCCCCCCGTTGTCACGATTATGGGACACGTCGATCATGGTAAAACGACCCTCCTCGATGCCATTCGATCGACCAAAGTTGCTCAAGGCGAAGCTGGGGGGATTACCCAGCACATCGGAGCTTATCATGTGGATATGGAACATGAAGGCAAAATGCAGCAGGTTGTCTTCCTCGATACCCCCGGTCACGAAGCCTTTACGGCAATGCGGGCACGGGGCGCGCGGGTGACAGATATTGCCATCCTGGTGGTCGCGGCTGATGATGGTGTTCGGCCCCAAACGATCGAAGCAATTCGTCATGCTCAAGCAGCGGAAGTCCCGATTATCGTTGCCATCAACAAGATCGATAAGCCCGGGGCAAATATCAATCGTGTTCAACAGGAATTAATCACCTACAATCTGCAAGCAGAAGAATTGGGTGGCGACACGATCATGGTACCAGTCAGTGCCCTCAAAGGTGAAAATCTAGATAGCTTACTAGAGATGATCCTGCTGGTCGCTGATGTTGAAGATCTCCAAGCCAATCCCGATCGGACTGCGCGTGGTACGGTAATTGAAGCTCACTTGGATAAAGCCAAAGGCCCTGTTGCCACCCTGTTAATTCAAAATGGGACGCTCCGCGTCGGTGAAACACTAGTTGCTGGCCATGTATTCGGCAAAGTCCGGGCAATGGTAGACGACCGTTTAGCCCGAGTCGAAGCTGCTGGCCCATCTTTTGCGGTCGAAGTTCTTGGTTTGAGTGACGTACCGCAGGCTGGGGATGAATTTGAAGTATTCCCAGAAAAAGAAGCCCGCGCCCTGGCTGATATCCGTTCTGCCGAACGCCGTCAATCGCGCTTACAACAGATGATGGCATCCCGTCGGGTCACGCTGAATAGCTTGTCAGCGAAAGCTCAAGAAGGAGAACTCAAAGAACTCAACCTGATTCTCAAGGCTGATGTTCAAGGTTCCGTTGAAGCAATTCTCGGATCGCTCGGACAATTACCGCAAAATGAAGTCCAGGTGCGTGTACTCCTCTCCGCCGCAGGTGAAATCACCGAGACTGACGTGGATCTAGCTGCTGCCAGTGGTGCCGTGATTATCGGCTTTAATACCACATTGGCTAGTGGTGCCCGTGCGGCATCAGATGATGCTGGTGTCGATGTTCGCGAGTACAACATCATCTATGCCCTCCTCAGTGATATTCAGGGCGCGATGGAAGGTCTACTTGACCCCGAATTGGTCGAAGAACCCCTCGGTCAAGTGGAAGTTCGGGCAGTATTCCAAGCCGGACGCGGCAATATTGCTGGGTGTTATGTTCTCTCTGGCAAAGCCTTACGCAACTGTAGTATTCGGGTTCAACGCAAAGGTCAGTTGGTCTACGAAGGCACGCTCGATTCGCTCAAGCGGGTTAAAGATGACGTGAAAGAAGTCAATGCTGGCTTTGAGTGCGGGATTCGCTTAGACAGGTTCAATGACTGGGCCGAAGGTGATATTATCGAAACCTTCCAAATGGTCAGCAAACGCCGGACACTATCACCTGTTTAGGTTATAAACGTCTCTCAGAAACCCGACTTTTTTAAAAAAGTCGGGTTTCTTTGTTGATTCGGACTCTTTCGAGATTCTTAACAAAAAATTCCACACTTATTCTAGAGTTGTGTGTGTTAATGGTATTAAGTCGATCCCTAGTGCGATCGAGTGCAAAGAATTAGTGTTTAACTCGATCCCTGTCTTTATACTGTCTATAGAGCTAGCACAATGATTCCCTATATCAACGCGGGACGATCACCAGTTCAGCCATGACTACGATTTCATCAGTGAATTGTAGCAGTTATATTAAACTAAAAATCCCAGTCCCTTAATTGGAAAGTTGTGTAGATGCAGACTATTACTAAAATTATTTGTCCTAACTGTGGCAGCCCGTTAGCCGAGCGCCACAATATCACCGATAGACAAATCAGTCGCACCCAGTGTCCTGAGTGCGATTACTTACTAGTGATGTGCCAACGAACCAATCGGGTGATCGAAGCTTATGCTCCTGGCATTGATGTCTGCAAATCCACACGGGCAATTCTCGTGCGCAATTCACCAGTCATAAAACCTTAGATCTGAGATCGGATAAATTTATCTAGCCTGTCCATCCCCTTTTCGATCGTCGTTAAATCCGTAGCATACGAAATCCGAATATGATCGTCAGCCCCGAATGGTTGACCAGGAATAGTCGCAACTTGGTACTGTTCGAGGAACTGGCTGCAAAACTTTAGCGATTTTAGATTTGTGTTGCTGATATCCACAAAGATATAAAAAGCTCCGTCTGGTTTGGCACAACTCAGGCCAGGGATTTCTTGCAGCCGCTCTAAAATTACCTGTCGGCGGGTAGCAAAAGCTTGGCGCATAGTTTCCACACAGTCTTGAGATCCTTCAAGTGCGGCAATTGCCCCATATTGAGCAAAGGTACAGACATTTGATGTGCTGTGCCCTTGCACAGTACTTGCCGCTTCGATCAGTTCGAGCGGCGCAGCTAAATAACCAACCCGCCAACCAGTCATGGAGTAAGCTTTGGCAAACCCATTACTAATAATCGTCCGCCGAAAAATATCTTCACCCAAAGCACCAATACTGACCTGTTCCACCCCATCGTAGATAATTTTCTCATAAATCTCATCCGAGACAACTAAGATATCTCGATCGACAATCACCTGCGCCAAAGCTTGTAACTCAGCCCGAGTGTAAACGACCCCAGAGGGATTGGAAGGAGAATTGAGAATAAATAACTTAGTTTTAGGTGTAATTGCCGCGTTGAGAGCCTCTGCTGTAATTTTATAACCAGTACGGCGATCGGTATGGACAATCACGGGCACACCATCCGCCAACTTCACCATTTCTGGATAGCTCAACCAAAAGGGTGCAGGGATAATCACCTCATCACCTGGATTGATCAGTGTCATCATTAGGTTGTAGAGCGAATGTTTGCCACCATTGGTGACTAAGATATTATTCGCCCGATAGTCTAAGTGATTATCCTGTTTGAGTTTATTGGCAATCGCTTCCCGCAGGCGTGGTTCACCAGCGGCTGGCCCATACTTTGTTTTGCCGTCATCTAATGCCTGTTTTGCCGCATTTTTGATATGTGCTGGAGTATCAAAATCGGGTTCTCCTGCACTGAAGCTACAGACATCCTGTCCATCCATCTGCATTGCCTTAGCCATCGCAGAAATGGCGAGAGTGACAGATGGTTCGATTTCGCTGATGCGTTTTGCCAATTCCATAACTTACGAATGCTCCCCAGTCGTCCCGCCCAGTAGTATTAGACTTAGTTGCGCGAGTATGTATCTATAAATATTGTGCCCCAAGCGTAGTAATTATAGACCCAATTTGCAATCTGCCGATCTTAAATTATTGAATAATTTAAAGATCTATGATTGTGGTACTACTAGTAAATTGACCATTGGATGGGGAACTTAACTTTTATGCTCACAGATACGGAGAGTGGATCTATGTTCACGGCTGCTTTAGTGACGATCGCAAGTGTTAACTTTGACCAAATAGTGGATTTTTATACTCAATTGCTGGGATCTGTGCCCCAGCCATATATTCCCCAAGTGTATGCGGAGTTTTTAGTGGCTGATTTACGCTTGGGGATTTTCGCCCCTAAGTCTAGCAATCGATCGGAATTTGGGCAACCTAGCAATAGTGGGATGAGTCTGTGTTTGGAAGTGGATAGTCTCGAACGATCGATCGATAGTTTAGCCCAACTCGGCTATCCACCACCAGGGCAAATTACCACAGCCGCTCACGGACGCGAAATTTATGCCTATGACCCTGATGGTAATCGATTAATCTTACATCAATCTCTGTAGGTAACAAGTTAAAATGCAACGTTTAGAAGTCGAATCCCGCACGATCCTGATTGGTTTAGCAGGTAGCCACGGCTATGGCTTGAACCGTCCTGAATCCGATCTTGACTATCGAGGGGTATTTATTGCGCCGAAACAATACTATTTAGGTTTCGATAAAATCGAGCAAAAAGAAGCTGGATGGGATAGAGAACCAGGGATATTTAATTTTCTCAATGGGCAACAAGATACAGTAATTTATGAGCTGAAAAAATTCATCCAACTCTTAGCCGGAGCTAATCCAAATATCCTGGAGTTATTATGGCTCAAACAATATCCAGTTAAAACAGATGTTGGTGATTATCTCTGTCAGCATCGGCAGATGTTTTTGAGTAAAAGGGTAAAGCATACCTATTCCGGCTACGCCTTTGCCCAAATCAAGAAGATCGAATCTCACCGCAAATGGTTGCTCAATCCCTTGCAAGAACAGCCTACTCCTGAACAGTTTGGGCTGGGAGAAGAACGTCCATTAAGCAAAGAGGAATTACACGCTTTTCTGGAATATCTCTATGCCTTAATCCGCAGTAAAATCGAATATTTAGCAGAAGCGGAAGAACTGCATCAGCTATTAACTGGAGATATCGACTATAAGGGACTATTAAAACAACATCACCTCACCGATGAGGTACTCGAATACACTCAAAATCTTACCAATAGTCGCGGTGATTTTATTAAACTGCTCCAAAAAAGCCAACAGTATCAAAATGCATTACGGGAATGGACTGCTTACCAATCCTGGCAAACCAATCGCAATCCTACCCGTGCAGGGATGGAAAAAAAGTCGGGTTTCGATCTCAAACACGCCATGCACTGTATTCGACTATTGCGTGGTGGTTTAGAGATTTTGCGATCGGGTGAAGTCTTAGTCGATCGACGCGATGCTGGGGATGCTGATGAACTGAAAGCAATTTTACACGGCGAACTCACCTATGATCAAGTCACTCAGCTAGCAGACGATTTGGTTGCCGAACTAGATAAGGCTTATGCCACTTCTGCTCTCCCCCATCATCCTGATTTACCTGCAATCAATCAGCTTTGTATCGAATTGGTCGAAAAACAAGGTTGGTAAATTCTGAAAATTAGTCTATGCTTTGTCAACTAGAAAATAAATCCTAGACAATTTCTGGTTCGTACACTGGCGCGATCGAATAAACTATGTGTTGTTAGACAGCACTATGGGCGACCCCACTCGATTAGACGCACAACGTGATTGCCACATTCCTCACACACAATGACTGTGACGGCCTCAGACTCACCATCACCCACAATTGCGGCATAAGCCCAGCCAATGTCTTTTGGTTGGATGTCAGGCCATTCCTCCATGGTATTGACGACCATGACCAAGGTGGGCGGACACTCAAAGTACTCCACCATTCCTTCATAGGTCGATTGGAGTAGAGAATCTGGCCATTCTTGCTTCGCTTTAGCAGAAAGCAGCCGATGTGCCTCCTCATATTCCCCAGCCACTAGATGTGATGCGAACTGAAATGCGACTTGGCCGTGCGGCGTATCTTGCGGTTCCATTTTGTGCAGTCTCCTCTAGTGCTGTCTAACGTTCCGCTTAAACCGCCGCCATTAGCTTTTAACTATCTCTATTCGGTTGGCGTGCAACAGGATTGTTATGCAGGTACATTTTAGGCGTTAAAGATTGGCAGAATAAATGCCATCATAATGCCTCCAATCACAATACCTTCCAGAACCTTCAAGACCACACTAGAGTGCTTAATTTTGACCCCTTGATGCCAGAAAAATAACGTATCCTCGCCGCGTATTTTCCAATTAAAAATTGATACTAGCAAGGGAATGCCACCAACTTTGGCTCCCATCAATAGATGTAATGCAAGACTAATGAACACACATCCCCAGGCCGCCAAATGCGCCAGGTACCATTGACGATCAATTTCTCCAGCCGGAAGCCATTCTTCTTTCATCATTCGACCAGTTACCACAGCAAACGTTGCCGCAAGCAACATCAACGTATTGGCAAAGCGGTGTACTGATATCCACCAAACCGGTTTGCCAATCTGTTTTAATTGACTGAAAGATTGCTCTTCTACGAGACGACGATAGCCAATATGAAAACTGTATAGAGCAAAAACTGGTAGCAATAATAGGAACGTTAGAGCAATCGTGCCATGAACATCTTGAATACCGCCTATCGCGGGTAAAGTAAGACTACCCCAACGTTTGTCATAAGTGTTGTAGATCAAAAACCCTGAAATCAAGGCTAAAACGAGTAGTACCGCAGCGGCACCATGCAATATTCGCAGTAAAACAGGCTGGTATGGATGGGCACGCGACATATCTATGTTCACTCTAATCAGGAGTTTCTCAAATCATAACAAGATCGGCATCTAGTCGGCGATTTAAGGATGTCGCAGAAACGAGATTAATCCAATCGTGAATAGTAATGGAGTGACCCAATCGCCGAACCTCACATAGAGATTTTGGGCATGTTGACGATAAACTTGATGGGCATGAGTAGTAAATTCATTCAGTTCCGATATCCACAGTGTATGTCCGTGGGGATCGATAATTGCGGAATAACCAGTATTGCTAGCTCGAACTGTCCATCGATCTGTTTCGATTGCCCGCATCACATCCTGGGCATGATGTTGCCTTGGCATTGCGGGGGCATAATGGGCATCATTTGAAGCAGTAACGATCAAGCCCCCTTTCTGTGCCTGACGACGAAAATGCTCGGCATAACTAGAATCATAACAGATGCCAAAGATAATCTTGCCAAAGGGTGTAATAGTTGATTCGCCAAACTTACCCCCAACCAAATGAGAATCGAGTGGGGAAAGCCGATTCACCCATTTACCAATAATCTGTTCAAAGGGAATATATTCACCTAACGGGACCAATTTCCACTTATCATAACGGCTGAGAATTTTACCATCACCAGTAATTGTGAGCATACTATTTGTAAAACCTGGATTTGCATTTCCAAATCCACCAATAAATGCAGTAACTTTCTGTTCTAAAATTGCTTGATATAGTGGTGTTTTGGTGATTTGATTTTCATTAAATGGCAAAGCAGTTTCTGGTGTAACAACAACTTCTACACCTTGCTCGGCTAAAGCTCGATACCCTTTAGTATAATTCTCGATCGCCAAATTGTGACCCGATCGATAAAGTTTGACCTCATTACCGATATTCCCCTGAATAATGCCAACTTTCAGTGCAGATTCGATCGGTTCAACTGTTGGCCGATTAGCTAAGATCCAACCAACCAGATGTAAAATCACCAGTGCTGCGATCGCTGTATTAAAATAAGGTGCTGCTTGTCTAATTTTTTGGATTGGTTTAGTTCGGCGATAGTTATGACTAAAGGCTAAACAAGTTTCAGCAATTAGCCCATTGACCAAAACAATTGCCCCACTAACTGCCGTCGGGCCAGATAATTGTCCAAGATGAAGAATGATTAGATTATTGGGACTTTGACTCAGAGCTAGAGATGTCCACCATAAATCCGTTAGGCTATACAAAGTCTCTAAACCACACCAACAAGCCGTTGCTAGAATTACTCGAATGAAGGGATTTAATTTTGGCTTAGTATTAATAAATCGCATCCCCAATGACCATAATACAACTAAACTTCCACCCCACAAAGTGATAAAAGTCAAGCAAAAAGTGGCAATTGCTAAACTTGCTAAATAAGGGACACCCATCCAGGTCATCGGATGAATCCCAAAGATCCAACCTAAACCCAATCCATAGCAGCCAATCCCCCAACATAAGGGATAAATTACCATGCCAGAGTTGCGATCTCGACACAATAGATACCACAAGGGAGCGAGGGCAAACCAAGCGAAATACCAGGCTTCCACTGGCGCAAATGTGATGCCCATCAAACATCCACTCGCTAAAACAACCAATATCTCGATTGATTTAGCAGTAAATTTAACTAGGGATTTGCGAAAAGATAAAAGCATGGAAATTCTAAAATACGATTCGTAAATTAATCGAAGTAATTGTCTATCTATTAACTAATCCGCCCATGCCGATCGCCGCAATAATAGCGATGCCAAAAGCTAATCGATACCAAATAAAAATAAAAGTATTATGAGTTTGTAAAAACTTGAGCAACCAGGCAATTGACAGATAGGAAAATACCGCAGATGATAAGGTGCCGACGATCAGGGCAATTGCTGATACACCACTAAACCCAGTTGATACTGCATCCTTGAGTTCTACTAACCCAGCCAATGTAATCGAGGGAATACCTAATAAAAACGAAAATCTTGCCGCCGCCGGACGTTCTAAACCCATAAATAACCCTGCTGTCAATGTCGATCCTGAACGGGAACAACCAGGAATTAATGCCAAACATTGACCCAATCCCATCCATATCCCATCCATCATGGTCAGGTTATTTAAATCCCTTTTTCTTGATCCAATTTTTTCGGCGATACCTAACAAAATTGACATAAAAATTGAAGCAATGGCGATCGCCCCCAAACTACGCAGTGGTGAATTATCAAAATCAGGGATAAATTTCTTGATTAACAAGCCAAAGAAGATAATTGGTAAAGTACCCAATAGAATTCCCGCTGCCATTTGAAACTCTAAAGATTGATAATCTTTTTTCTGAATAGCTGTAAATGCTCCCGAAATTACTGTAACAATATCACTCCAAAAAAACCAAATTACGGCGGCAATACTCCCCAACTGAATAATTGCCGTAAATGCGACTCCCGGATCGCCCCATTGAAGAGCTTCGGGAATCACCTTGAGATGTGCCGAACTGCTAATGGGTAAAAATTCAGTGATCCCCTGCACCAATCCCAAAAACAGAGCTTGAAAAATATTGATGTTCGGGGCTGTACTACCCTGAGATCCAGATTGAGCTTGACTGACTGTAGCAGTTAGCAATAGGATCGCCATTGTTCCCACCGCAAATAGGGGGAATTTATACTTCGATCTCATAGTGATAGTTTCCTTGTGGTCGTTGGGGATAATTAATAATTTAGCTTCCCGCCTCAGTGAGCCGAGATGACAGTTCTTAAATCTATCTGAATTATCGGGCACAGATCTCCATTTAGCCAAATTAATCCTGGCGATCGAGTCTTAAGGATCCGCTGTCTGATCGAGATCGCTGTTTTGGCATAAAAATTAATGTAGATGAGAGTCTTCTCTCATAATCAGATTGACGATAATCTGGCGGTTGAACCGCTCAAATCCATCTCTTACTAGCCTTACTCAGTTGCCTCCTGCCAAATTAACACGTATGATATCTTTATATAAATAAATATAAGTAAATAAAAAATAAGTATTTTGGTCAACCCTAGCTATAACACCCGTGAGATCGATAGGGCATGGTGGTGGAAACTCCAAGGGACTTGGGGAATGTTTATCGCAGCCGCACTGCTCGTATCTGTCCCCGTCTTTCTGGAAGCCCCGCTAGTCCGGCAATATCCAGTTGTCAGCGTTGTTAGTACTCTCCTGTGGGTGTGTTTAGGTTCGATCCTACTGCAACGCCCCCAGAGCCAAATTTGGGGCGATCTGATTTTAGGATTTAGTTGGAGTTGGCTAGCTGGGGCGATTTACTGGGGGTGGTTTCGCTGGGAGCCTGCTATTCACCTCCCGATCGAATCGATCGGTGTACCATTTGCTATTTGGTGTCTGTGGCGGGGAATTGGCAAGATTGGTAGCATATTCTACCTCGGTTCATTATTCGGCACGGCAATCACTGATTTATATTTTTATCAAGTTGGCTTAATTGACCACTGGCGACAATTGATGCAAGTCGATCCAACCCTCGCCACACCTATTTTACAGCAGGCGATCGCTCAAGTGCGAACTCCATGGGGTACCGCTTGGGCTGTCGTCCTCGTTAATTTACTATTAGGTGTGGGTATAATGTCATTGGGGACAAAACAGTTACACTGGTATGCTTTCAGTGGAGCAGTTTTGACTACTATCGTAGTTGACAGTTTGTTTTTATGGGTAGCTAGCATCGCCTAGACTAATTAGCCGATTCAGGTTGAGGATGTTTTCGATCGCCAGCGACCAGTACCAAGCAATTTGCCTAAATACTAGTTCACCGTCACACCAACTACCCAACCGTGAACCAGGGAATCTCACCATATCTAATTTTGCATTCGGATAACGGTCAACGCAAGCTATCTTTGATTGATGGCAACTGTTGGACGGTCGGTCGGGGCGATGATAATCAATTTGTTGTCAAAGAACGTTGTATTTCTCGCAATCATGCGATGATCCAGTACACCGATGCGGGTGATTACTACTTAATTGATTTAGGCAGTAGTAATGGCACGTTTGTCAATGGTCGGAGAGTTAGCATTCCCGTCACCATTCATGATGGTGATACAATTACTTTTGGTCAAACTGAATTTGAATTTCACTGTCCCAGAATCGATGGCAGCTTGAGTCTGGATACTGAAGGCAGTCTCGATGGCACCATCACATCGATTCTCCATCTACGCAAGTTAATGTCGGTGATGGTGGTAGACATGCGTAATTTCACAATTCTCACTCGCCAAACCAATGAGAATCTTCTCTCTGAAGTGATGAGTGCCTGGTTCCGCAACGCTGGAGCGATTATCCGTAACCGTGGTAGCTGGGTAGACAAATACATTGGCGATGCCTTGATGGCTTTGTGGTTCCATAATGCCGAAACCGTCGGCAAACAGGAGATGATGAATATTCTCCTGGCACTTAACGATCTCAACCAAATGACCAAGGAACTAAGTAAACAGTATCCTCTCCCATTTGAATTAAAGATTGGGGCCGGAATTAATACTGGCTATGCCATGATCGGGAATGCTGGTAGTGGCGACCAACCTGACTATACCGCCTTGGGCGACACCGTAAATGCAGCATTCCGCTTAGAAGCAATTACCAAGGAACTCAATGCCGAAATTGCCCTCGGTGCATCTACATATCGTTATCTGGCACCATTACTTGGTAAACATCGAGTATTTAAGGAATGCTCGGTAGACCTTAAAGGCTATGACACACCAGTCATCGTTCATGCCACTAATTTTGGCCCACTTAATGCCTTTTTGCAGTTGGTAAATAATTCTACTAGTCAAATTACGACACCGCAGCAAAAAACTAATTTAATTCAGAAATCTTAGCTAGCAACTCAACTATACTCTCCCCCCTGAAATATTAATCTTTTAACTGTTGCAAACCAGGCCGATCTAATAATTCAATTCGAGCACCATCGATCGAAATCAACCCTTCGTTACTAAGGCGAAAAAAGGCTCTTGATAGTGTTGCCGGAATTGTGCCTAGTGTAGCGGCTATTTGATTTTTACTTAGATCTAAATTTACGATATGATCATTATCTGCCCGTTCACTCAAATCTAATAAATATGATGCTAGTCGTTGCGGCACATCTTTAAATGATAATCCCTCAACTAACTCAGTTAAATTGCGAGAATGCTGGGCGAGACTAACCAACATTTTAATGGTAATATCTGGGTCTTGGCGGAGCAGATCTAGAAATCTCTGCCGAGGAAAAAAAATTAAATTCGTTGGCTCTAAAGCAATCGCCGAAGCAGGGAAGTTTTTCCCGTCTAATGCAGCCACTTCGGCAAAGTTTTCGCCGGGATCAAAAATATTTAAAATTTGTTCTTTGCCATTGGGTGAGACTTTAAATACTTTCACTCGTCCACGTTCGACAATAAATAAACCTGTTGCCACACAACCTTGGTGAAAGATTGCTTCGCCCTTTCCAAATGTTTGTAACTGAGCAATTTTGGTCAACTGTAAAATTTGTTGAGGCAATAATCCTCGAAAAACTAATGTTGTCTCTAACCAATTATTTAGATCGGATACTTCTACCATTTTCAGCAATACCATCAAGGTATCTGATTAATTCTTAGCTTATATTTTAAACTCTATTTTAACATGAGAAAAAAATCAATGAATTATTGATATCTTTTCTTGACTTAAGTCAAAGCATTTTGAATAGATGTTTTAGTAGAATAGGAACCGTCGATCGAAAAAAATGTCACCAGCATTTGAAAAACTTGGTTGTCACCTGAAATTCAATTTTGATCACACCAAAATACAACCCAATAACTTAATACAACAATGGCAACTTTATTTGAAAAACTTGGCGGCGCACCCGCTGTTGACTTAGCTGTAGATCGCTTCTACGAAAGAGTATTACAAGACGATCGGATCAAACACTTTTTTGCAGAAACAGATATGGTGAAACAGCGAATTCATCAAAAAGATTTTCTCACTTATGCCTTTGGGGGAAGTGATAAATATGATGGTCGCTATATGCGAGCGGCGCATAAAGAGTTAGTCGAAAAACAGGGTTTAAATAGCGAACACTTTGAGGCTGTCGCTGAGGATTTAATGATTACACTGACAGAGATGGGTGTGCCTGATGAACTTTTGGCAGAAGTAGCGGCAATAGCTGCGGCTCCTCAACATAAGAAAGATGTCTTAAATCACTAACAACAATACTTGACCCCAACAAGAACTTGCTGAGGCGTTTCAAGGAAAATTCAATCTTGAACACAATAATTTAACAGTACAAGTTACTTCTATTTAACCGGACTTCGCCGTGCGCGGGCACCCAGGCAACCCAAGTATCAATCGATTCCTGACAGAGCAGCAGAGCTTCATCGGCACTATACTCACTGGGACGCTCAATTAACTTGACCCAAGAGTCCCGAGTATAGGTAATGTGACAAACAGGATTCCAGGTTGATACAGTTGGATATTCAGTCTCTGAACCCAATGGAGAGATCGGATCGGTTGAACGTAGTAGCATAGTTTATCTCCAGCTTGGTGAGAAAATTGCAGTCGTGCGAACTCAATTTATTTACAAATTCATAACAAGTATCTAATTTCTGTATTTGATGATACATTTTATTGAATAATAAAGCTGCTTTTTTTGCATAAATTTACAACAACCTAATTTCTGCTGATGTCCATGCTGTTTAAATATCTGGTAATCTTCCATACTCTAGGGGCAACTGTTTGGACTGGTGGACATTTGGTGTTAGCGATAACTGTCCTACCCAAAGCACTAAAAAGTCGCAATCCCAATTTGATTCACCAGTTTGAGGAACACTTTGAAACGTTTGGGCTAACTGCCTTGTTACTCCAAATTGTTACGGGGCTGTGGATGACCTGGCTTTATTTCCCTGGATTTCAGCATTTTCTCCAATTTGAATCTTACTTATCTACCTATATCGGTATCAAACTAGGCCTGCTTTTAGCCACCGTCGGATTAGCAATTCATGCCCGATTTTTTATCATTCCTAACTTGACCACAGAAACCCTGAATTCTTTGGCTTATCATATTATCGGCATCACAACCCTCGCTGTCTTATTTGTGATTTTAGGTGCAGGCATTCGACTTGGTGGGTTAGGCTAGTTAGGAAATATGTCCCCGATCGGATAATATAGTTCACCATATAGGAATATAATCGAATATAATTACTGTATAAATTGATTTTCTAGTTTATGCGCACCAATGTAACTGACCTATCTTCACAGACCACAGCAGTACAGCCTGACGAATGTGGGATTCTAGAGCTTTCACCAGGGGCACTAGGTTTAATGGCAGAATTTTTTAAGGTGTTGTCCGAAGTCAGTCGGCTGCAAATAGTCTGTTGTCTCAAATCAGAGGCTAAAAACGTCACCGAGATTATTGAAGCAACGGGCTTAGGGCAAGCCAATGTCTCTAAGCACTTAAAAATCCTCACCCAAGCAGGTGTTGTTGCTAGAGAACAAGTAGGCGTATGTGTCTACTATCGGATCGATAATCCCATGTTGTTTAGAATGTGCGATTTGGTCTATGATTCATTGATCCATCAGGCTCACCAACAAAATCAGCAATTGCGGAGCCTGGAATTATTGAAACAGTAGTAGGGGACTGAATTTAGACTTATGAACTACCCTCTGAGCTTGATTTGAGCGATTGAGGGATCTTGCTGTCTATGCGGCTTAAATGGATCAAGTCGAGCTTAGGCTGCGCCGAGTATTCCCACCAATACTCAATCATTTCCCCAATCTCTTCGTCGCGCAGCCTCCCTATCTCGCTGATATCTAGAGCCAGCAGGCAAAGTGCGACTAACCTTAGCGGGAATCAAAACTCGATCGCCTTTCTGATAGCCAATAAACCGCACATAAACAGATTCACCTACTACGATATTATCGACATCACTTTGATGGATCTGCGGGTCATATAGCACCCTTTCCCAAGGTTTACCGATCGATTGACATTCCCAGAATTTGACGAGATTTTCCAGGGATGTTAATAAAGCAACGATATTTCGGGCGGGTAAATCTGGCTGACTTTCGACCATCTTTCGTAAACTGGGATACTGAGTCAGTAGAGTTTGAATCTGCTCGAAACTACCCTCGATCGCATCCGATCGTACTTGCGCTGCTTGTGTCTGCAATTCCTCCCGCAATCGTTGACATTGTTGCGCCAGTGCAGTAATTTCCTGTGCTAACTTTGCTTTTTTGACTTCGCTAGTTTCGAGTTGAGAGTTGACATCTGTGAGTTGAGTTTGCAAGGCTAATTCAGTTGCTTGTGATCGCTCTTTTAATGTAACAATTTCCTGAGTTAAGCGTTCCTCTAATACTACTAGACTAGCTTTTGCACTCTTAAGCGATATCCAATAAAAGAAGCATAATGCCGAGATACTCGTGAAAGTTATCACTAACCAACCGATTAATTCTGGTTCCATCTTTACTACCATAGTACAATTTTCACCTTAAATATTTAATATTAATTCTATCATCAATTATTTTAGATTTTCGTTTGTTTGTATGATTCTAGATTGGGTGTTAAATGATATCGATTGAATCTAGAATTTGGTCTTCAATTGAAGCCATCGAATGAATTCGAGGTTAAGAGCATAAGTTAGTTTCAACGAACTAAGAGATCTACATCGGCAGGTTGGGGAAATAGATGACTGGGAGATAGGCTCGTTGCGTAGTAAAATTTTGTACATACATAAGCATTTCGATCGAGTCAGAATAGATTCAGGATGTTGTGGATAATATGGCTACCAGAAGAGAGATTATTATCGGTGCAATTTCGCTAGCAAATTACAGATTCTGTGGCAATGTGGCCGACAAACCCCAGAATTTAACTAGCTTTGATAATTTTGCCGACAGACCCCAAAATTTAACTAGCAAGGACGCTGGAAAATTATATCTCTATACCCAGACTGGCACATGGCACAAATGGAGTGGGACATCTTGGGAAATCAAGGACAAGTCCAGGGCAAATGTCAAGGATTACGGGGCTATTGGCGATGGGATTGCCGACGATACTACCGCAATTCAGTTGGCGATTAATCAATGTCCGCTGGTATATATTCCGGCGGGAGCTTACTTAATCAGATCGGTACTGAGTGTTAACAAGGCAACAACAATCAAAGGGGACGGTCATGGGCAATCTATAATTAAAGCATTTTATTCTGATGCCATCAAAATTACGTCGTCTGAGTGTGAGGTTCGAGACTTACAAATACAAACATCAAGTCAACATCTGTACATTGGCATTAGTGTTGATAATGTGTATAAACTAAGGCTGTCAAACATCTTTCTTTTTGGTAATTATTTAATAGCAATTAAGTTACTGAGAACATCTCAATTAAGAGCCGACAATCTCCATGTCGAAGCAGTAAATTCAGATCGGGTGAGTATTACTGGTATTGGTATTTTAGCGGATAGCTGCATCAATTGTGTGATATCTTCGGCGCATATCCAAGGTTACGACAAGGGGATTAGCATGGTAGCTCCTTCGATCGCTAAAACTCCAGAATGTCAAGGGATGCGGATCGTGAATACTTCTGTCCTTGTCTGCAATATTGGTTTGTTCGTTGAATTTGTATCTGCACTGTATGTAAGTGGTGGCATATTCGATTATAATTACCAAAATTCAATCTATATCAAAAAAGTTTTGTGGGGATCGATATCTGATAACTATATAGGAGGTTCTTCGTTACTAAACAATACAATTCAACTTAAAATTGATATGGCAAACGCCTTTCATATTTCAAAAAACACGATCACAATTGATGATATCCAAGCAAATATGAAGCCTGGTTGCAAGGGGGTAGAGATTTTTGGATATACAAACACCTTAACAGAGAACTATATCGGAACTCCAATTGGTGGCACGATCGACGGCAATAATTCTAATTCAAACAAAGTAGCTAATAATACTGGAACGACGGTCGCCTATTCCCCTTAACTGAGCAGGGGAACTAGAAAGCGTCAATTTCGTCTCTATGTCTTCGCTAGAGCGCACCAAGCAGCGAGATCAGACAGGAACAGCAGACAAGGTGTTTTAGATGTAAGAGCATCTGAACTCGCACTCAAAAGTAATTTCGTGTTATTAATAAAGATGATTCTAGTTAATAAATAAAAATTCCGAGATCGCCTCAAGTAGCTTTTGATATCCGATCTACACCCACACATCTTAAACAAAAATACATTTCACACATTCCCTATCCCCTAAATCCTATGCGTGCATTGCTCGTCTATCCCCAGTTTCCCAAGACTTTTTGGTCTTATGAAAAGATTCTCGAACTAGTCGATCGCAAAGTGTTGTTGCCGCCATTGGGATTGATCACGGTAGCGGCGATATTACCCCAAGAATGGGACATTAAAGTAGTTGATATCAATGTTCGTCCAGTGACAGAGGAAGAGTGGAAGTGGGCAGATATCACGATTATGTCAGCGATGATCGTCCAGAAAAAAGATCTGGCAACTCAGATTCAACTTGCCAAAAAATACGGCAAATTAGTTGCTGTCGGTGGTCCTTATCCAACATCTGTACCCCACGAATCGATCGCTGCTGGAGCAGATTTCTTGATCTTGGATGAAGGGGAAATTACCCTCCCGATGTTTGTCGAGGCGATCGCTCGTGGCGAAACTAGCGGGATATTCCGCGCGGCTGAAGGGGAGAAACCCGATGTCACTACTACCCCAATTCCTCGCTACGACTTACTCGAACTCGATGCCTATGATTCGATGTCGATCCAGTTTTCGCGGGGCTGTCCCTTCCAGTGTGAGTTCTGCGATATTATTGTCCTCTATGGTCGGAAACCACGCACCAAAAAACCAGAACAAATCATCGCGGAACTAGACAGACTCTATGAAGTCGGCTGGCGACGATCGGTATTTATGGTGGATGATAACTTCATTGGCAACAAGCGCAATGTGAAGTTATTGCTCCAGGAACTGAAAGTTTGGCAGAAAGAACATGGTTATCCGTTCAAATTGGATACCGAAGCATCTGTGGATCTCGCTCAGGATGACGAATTGCTCGAACTAATGGTAGATAGTAACTTCTCCTCCGTCTTCATCGGGATTGAAACCCCAGACGAGGAAAGTCTGGCGATGACGAAGAAATTCCAAAATACACGTGGTTCCCTCGCCGATGCGATCGATACCATTACTAGAGCCGGATTGCGTCCGATGGCTGGCTTTATTATTGGCTTTGATGGCGAAAAAACTGGGGCTGGCGATCGCATCGTCCAATTTGTCGAAGCAGCCGCAATTCCCACCACAACCTTTGCCATGTTGCAAGCCCTGCCAAATACCGCCCTCTGGCATCGATTGGAGCGAGAAGGCAGAATGCGGAATGGCGATGGGAACATCAACCAAACCACACTGATGAACTTTGTCCCCACCCGTCCACTCGAAGAAATTGCCCGTGAGTACGTCGATGCCTTTTGGCGGATTTACGATCGCAAAAATTTCCTCGATCGCACCTACCGTTGTTTCCTCAAATTAGGTGCCCCACGCGGTAAAGCAGCATTCAAATTTCCATCGCTCATTGACTTACGGGCATTATCTATCATTGTCTGGCGACAGGGGGTCGTCCGCGAAACCCGCTGGATGTTCTGGCATCACCTGTTTGGCATCCTCCGCCACAATCCTGCTGTATTTGAAGGGTATATCAGCGTTTGCGCACACAACGAGCATTTCAACGGCTATCGCGAAATCGTCCGCGATGAAATCGAAGCTCAACTAGCTGAATACTTAGCTACTCGCCAGGAAGAAGTTATCGATCTCCCTGTTGCTGTCGAACCAACCCCTAGTCTTCAACCCCTGAGCTAACTAGACATCTGTACGGGACTGTAGGGGTGGGTTTATGGAATCAACAAACTTGGCACCAAAGATTGACAACAAAACCCACCCACCCCACCAATAACCAATCGCTATCAATCGTATAATTGCGATCAAAATCGATCGATATAACTATCATGACCAAATATGTAATGTGGGGCAGCTATTGTGATGATGTCATTAACCAACGCGCACCCTACCGAGAAGCACATTTAGCTGGATTAGCCCAACAAAAAGCCGATGGAATCCTAGTCACGATCGGCCCGACGCAAGATCTAACTAAAGTCTTTGCCATTTATGAAGCTAATGACGAACAGCAAGTCCGCCACCTGATTGAAGCCGATCCTTATTGGGCGAATGGAATTTGGACAGAATACGAAGTCAAACAGTGGATTCAAGCGATTTAACTAGGCTCCCAAGACTTCCTTGCCGACAGCTTGATACTTAGACCAACCAAATTGGGCGCGAGGGTCGCTATAATCTCTAATTATTACGCCCCGACTAGAAGAACGCTCAAAGGCGACTAACAGGGGAATATCGGTCTTAAATAGCGGCATTTTTGCTTCTTCAAGAATCTGTCTCGCCGCGCGTCCAGTTTTGGTGCGCGAGTCTACTTGAGTCAGCAAAACCTTATATTTCGCGCCCAAACTTTCTAATAACTCAACGGATTTAATCGTCGTGTCGATATCGAGGTGATTGGGAGTCGTAGGGATAATCAACAGATCGCTACTTGCCACCAAATCCTGAAGTTCATCTTTTTCGGGACGGGCTTGAGTATCGGTAATAATGTGGGTGTACTTGCCAATGATTGCTGTCGCACCAGCTTGGGAAGCCACTGTAAAGGGTAATTTATCTTCCCGCGACCAAACTAGTGCAGACCGATTTCGATCGGCATCAATCAGTAGTGTCGGTGCGTTGTCCTGAAGGTATGCGGCTAGGTGAATCGATGTGGTGGTCTTGCCGACACCACCCTTGAGCGCAGTAATAGTAATAATCATTGCTAGCTGGGAGATAATCCTGATTTCTAGCAGTAGTGTAAAAGGTTGAGCGTACCTTTCCTTAAAACAGTAACATAAATTTTACATCAATTTTCTTGCTCCAGAGGCTACGCCTAGGAATCTGAACACAAAAAAACCACCCTGGGGGTGGGTCTTGATTTATCAATTACGAGATTATTTAGTAATAGCCATTGTTATATCGATCGCCACCTTCGGTAAAGGTATCATCAACAGAAGTCAATGTGAAATTATCGAGGTTAGCATTGAGCGTTTCTTTCTGTTTTTCGCTCAAACCAGGAATATTCAGTACATCTTCGACGCTCTCATAGGGAGCGTTGTCTACGACTTTCCGTGCTAGGGTGGGGTACAAACCAGGGTACTTACGAAATGCCCGAACGTTAGTATTGTTCAAATCGATTTTCTTACCGAATTCAGTGCGTAATTTACTATCAGCACTGTTACGGATTACTTCTTCCGTTGATGGGGTAGCAGCCAATACCATCGAATTATTCCAATTAGCTGCCATTGCTTGTGGGGCAATACCCACTAAACAAGTTAAGCAGAGGCTAAAGACGACGAGCAGACGGGCAAACCGTTTCATAAAATATGTTTCTCCTAACACAGCATCTTATTTTTTATCATTTTACCGCAATTTAGGCTTTGGGCTTGAGGGAGTTCGGAGACTGGGGGACTGTCAACTGTCAACTGTCAACTGCTTGCCCTGAGCTTGTCGTTGGCGCAGCCTCTGCCTAAGCGGAAGGGTCAACTGTTCCCTTTACCCTTTACCCTCTACTTCCAACTAACTTTCGGCAAGATTTGCGATCGATCGACGCGATGTTGATACTTGATGGCAAAATTGAGGAGTGAATCGAGGAGGGAGTCTGAGAGAAAGTGGGGTTGAAGTCCGAGATTAAGGAGATTGGTATTTTTGGGATTGAAGTAGTGTTCTTCTAGCTCGACACGGGGATTCGGTACTGTTTGGATTTCGACATCTAAGCCCAGGGTGACGGCGGCTTGCTTGATTTTGAGAGCGAGGTCTTTGATGCTAAAAAGTTCAGTAAACTGGTTAAAGACGCGAAATTCACCCCGATTGGCGGGACTTTCGATCGCCAGTTCGACACATCTGACAGTATCGCGGATGTCGAGGAAGGCGCGAGTTTGTCCACCTTTACCATAGACGGTGAGGGGATGACCGATCGCCGCTTGAATACAAAAGCGATTGAGGGCTGTACCATAGATGCCATCATAGTCGAGACGGTTGATCAACATTTCATCCATCCCGGTTTCTTCGGTGAGGACACCATATACCACACCCTGATTGAGATCCGTGGCGCGTAAGCCCCAGACCTTACAAGCAAACTGGATATTATGACTATCGTGAACTTTGCTCAGATGGTAGAAAGATCCTGGTTGTTTGGGATAGGGTAAAGTATCTGTCCGACCATTATGCTCGATCGTGATGTATCCTTCTTCAATGTCGATATTTGGCGTACCATATTCGCCCATCGTCCCCAGTTTGACCAGATGACAATCGGGAAAATCATCCCGCAAGGCATATAGTAAGTTCAAATTGCCCACCACATTATTTACTTGAGTGAGGACAGCATGTTCCCTATCGATCATCGAAAATGGAGCCGAACGCTGTTCGCCAAAATGGACGACAGCTTCCGGCTGAAATTTCTGCAAAGACTTGTGAAGGAAATCGTAATTATTGATATCACCAATAAATAACTCGATCGATTTACCTGTCAATTCCTGCCATCGTTGAATTCGTTGGTGGATACTGGCGATCGGCGTGAGTGTATCCACCCCTAATTCTAAATCCCAATGCCGCCTGACCAAACTATCCAAAATACCAACTTCATACCCTCGGTTGGACAGATACAGCGCAGTTGCCCACCCACAATAACCATCACCGCCAATCACCAGGACTTTCATAAACTGCTTACTAAAGTTCTTATTTTTATCAGTCAATATTCGCTCAATGTATCAGGACAAGGGCAAACAGTAAACCGCGATCGCCAAAAATAAAGGTTAAGAATTGGTTAATCATTGATGTTTGGGGTAAATTAGTTAGCTCATTACTTGATTTCGGGCAGGAGTGAGAGTGTGAGTTCGTCAACGGGGCTATCTATTTTGGCTGTTTGATCGGTGTCGATCAAACTGTCTTGAATAATATTGACCACCAATTCTGGATCGGTAGATCGCTTCATAATTTCGGCTTCCAGATCGGTGCGATCGACTACATTCGGTAGGTCAGATCGCAGTTCTTCTAATAGCTCGATAATTTTGGCGATTTTCTGCTCGGTCAAGATATCTAGCTGTAACATTAAATGTGACTGGCGATCGGCTACTTGTTCTTGATGGGTTTGGCGGATTAAAATTACTGTCGAAACTAGTAGAGCAATGGTGTCGAGTAACTGGTCTTGCAGTTGATAATCAGGGATATCCCAACTAATGAAACCACTGCGATGAAGTTTACTCATTAACCACCACAAAGCGAGAAATATTAGCAGTCCATACAAAAAAATCGGTTCGGCAGTCAATGCCGCCAGTCGATTGAGTAGCTTTAACTGGGGGTTCTTGGTCTGTTCGTCTTGCCTTTGTAGTTTGGCGATCGATTCAATATTTTTAATTATTTGTTCGGGCAGATCTAATTTGTCCGATTCAGCTTCGATTGGTGCAGAATTAGGATTTGATTGACTCATTAGACCTCCTACGAAAGTCCGATCGCGCTTATGTAAAATAGGGCTAATAGAGGTAGATTCAAGGTCTTCAAGCATGAGATACATCCAGGCTAAAAATTTAGAAGCAGAAGAGTTTAAAAGGTTATGTGGAGTGAGTTTTGACACATTCGAGCAAATGGTGAAGGTAGTGGCAGCAGAAAAAGTATTCGCCAATAAGAGTGGTAGACCAAGTGTAATTAATCACAACAACAAGCAGGGCTTAATGAGAATGAACATCTCATAAGCCCCAGACAGAGAATTAGACTGTTTGTGGAGGTTCTCGACCCATCGAAGTGAGCAAAGCAAACAATTCTGTCAGGGCATTTTGCCCTTGCAACCGCATCGTCTCTAAAAAACTGAACATCATGGCTACTAGTTGACCGCCCCAATCACTTCTAGCTCCACCACTGACTTTGCGTTGGATGACTACTGATCTTAAAGCACGTTCGGCATCATTATTATCTGGTTTGACTCCTGGATAACTCAAGAACGTAAACCACTCCGACCAATGTCGTCTAAATCTGGCTACCAATTGCTGAGAATCAAAAGCCCAATATTGCTCTTTTTGGTTCAGGTATTGCTCATACCAAAACTTAGCTCCTTGCTTCTGTGGCGAGAATTCTGGATCTGCTATCATTTCCTCTACAGTTGGCTGCTGCTGTTCCATTTGCTTAGATTACCACCACTGCCTTCCTTTCTCAACTATCCCACCTTATTGCACTGACTAATTACGAAAGTCTATATCCAAACCCAAGACAAGCCAATCGCTGAAAATACTAGTGATTAGTCACAGTATATCGGCCCTAACTGCGTTTGCGCCTAGAAAGTCACCGTGAACGGATAGGTTTTTACCCAAATTTCTGATAACTACGGGAGAGCCACTTCATCCTCAACTTGGACTGCTTGAATTGCCCGACGGCGGAGTTCTAAAATTTGACTGATTTCGCGGGCAAAACTGGGCTGTCGTTCGATCGTTCGATCGACGATCGCGGCGGGAATCATCATTACTTCTAGATCGCTCACAGCGGTTACTGATACTGTGCTGGGTTCTTCAGAAAATAGAGTAGTTACACCAAAAAAATCGCCCGATTTGAGTGTCATGACTTCGCGATCTCGTCCTGAACTATCGAGGGTAGTTAAGACGGCTTTACCGGAGACAATGATGTATAGGGCATTGCTCGGATAGCCTTGGCGAATGGCTTTTTCTCCAGCACCAAAATGTTGTAACATTACCTCTTGAGCGGCGATGTGCCCGTTAGTTTGAGTCTTATCGATCGGGATAAAAGCGGGCACCTGTCGCAGACTTTCGGTGAATTTTTTGGTACTGGTTTGAGCTTGGGTAGTTGGTCCATTAAAGTGATAGAGGGTGCGAATCGGGAAGGGAATCGAGAGGTGATGCCGTTGAGCGGCATACCAAACACGAGTCATAAATCGATCGCGAATTGCTTCTAAATTACCGTAATCTTCGATGAAAAATTTCACCTCATAATTAATACTCGAATCCTGATAGCCCAAGGTATAAACTTCCGGTTCCGGTTCGCTCAAAATCCCCTGAGTCATCAAGGCGGTATGTTTGAGGACTTGTTTGGCGAGATTGGGCGGATCTTGATAGGAAAAACCAATTTGTACCCGTTCGGCGTGGAGCTTCTGGGGTTGGCTGAAATTGCGGATCACTTCACCGCTAATCACTTTATGGGGAATGACTAGCATTTCCCGCTCTAGGGTGATCAGGCGCACGGCACGCCAGTTAATATCGATAACTTTGCCCACGCGATCGCCAATTTTCAGCCAATCACCGACGGAAAAAGGGCGTTCAAATAGTAGGGCAATCCCAGAGGTAATGCTGCCGAGGGTATCTTGTAACGCTAACCCAATCACGATCGAACTCACCCCCAACGCCGTCGCCAACCCTGCTAAATCCGCATTCCAGACGGTGGCTAAAACAATCGCTGTGCCCAGCAAAATCAAAATTAGTCTGGTTAGGTCAATTAGTAATTTCGGCACCCGCGATCGCCAGGTATCGCTCTGTGCGCGTTCAAATAGCATCGCATTCAACAGCGATAGAGCGGTATGAATCACGCATACCCACAGCAAGGTTTGGACGCTTTTCACCAGTCGTCCATCGGTGTCTAGTTGCAATACGCGCTGTATAAACAGCAAAGAGACTAGGACGGGTAAAATCAGATTGCGGACGAGGCTGAGAGTGGACGAGAGGGGGTGTCCTTGTCTGTTGAGGCGGTGGATCGCTTCCCCCAATCCAATGGTGGAGATCGGGAAGCAGGCAACCAGGAGGATCGACCAGAAAAGTAAATCTGACTTCATAAAAATCTACCGCCGCACCGATGACTTAGACATCTGCTATCGTTCAATTGTCCAATTTTCAACAATTAGATCTGGTATTTTATCGAAATCACGAGCATTTCTCGATAGCAATACACCCTGGTGAGCTAAGACGATCGAGGCAATCCGTAAATCTTGAGTGCCAATCCGAATTCGCTGTGATTTTAGATCTCGATAGATAGTTTGAGATGTTTCTGTGAATTGCAACACCTCAAACACTGAGAGCATTTTAACTGTTTCTGACAACCAGTGATAAGTATTAAAAAGAGCAGATCCATCTTTAGCTTCGGCTATTTGTGCGAGTCTACCGCGTAATTGTTCTTCGATGTTGATAGCAGTAGTTGTCAAAATGATCGAATATTCTTGGAGTCGAGCGATTAGTACTGGGTGATTTCGTCCATAAAGGCTCAGGTGGTCGGTATCAAAGACATAAAGTGTCATATTTCATCTTCGACTTGGTTGGCAACTTGACGAATACTTGCAAGTTTTTCCATCCAATCATCAAAGGTTGGATCGGTTGCGAGAATACCTGCATATGGCATATTTGAAAAGCTACTTACTTGAGGTTCGATTGAAATTGTCACGATTTTACCCATTGCCAATTGTGACTCAAGTGCTGTTTTAGCATTGGCAATTGCTTCGGCTTCGGTACCGCCATCGACAGCAATCGATGGCATTCCCATAATTGATGCGGTAAAATGCTTGTCCGATTGACTTTTGACAAAAACTTGATATTGCATTGTTTGACCTCATTCGCGCAGCGTCTGCGATGGCAGCATCCGATGATTACTAGTATACTCACGCGATCGGGCGATCTTCAATATTCACGCCTTGCACTATGGGTAAGGACGAAGGGATAGTTTCTAATCGCCACGCCGACACTTTTGGTTTGCCAACGATTTCTAAATCCGGTACGGGTTCAAAGTGGTAGAGATCTTGCAAGCGTTGATGCACCGCTGCTGTGACTAAAATCGAACCAGGTGGACAGACGATCCGCAGATCCCTAGCGGTATTGATAGTATCGCCCCACACGTCATAGATAAATCGATTTCGACCGACAATTCCCGCCACGACATCACCAGAATTAATCGCAATCCGAATATTCAGTTCAAACGATCGCTCGTGATTAAATCGCCGAACAATTGATAACATTTCGATCGCAAAATCGATCGCCCGTCGATCGTGATCGAGATAGGGCATCGACAGTCCAGAAACGGCTAAGTAACTATCACCGATCGTTTTAATTTTTTCCATCCCATGTCGATCGGCAGCTTCATCAAAAGCGGCAACTAAATCGTTAAGAATCGCCACAATTTCGTAGGCAGTTAAGGTTGAGGATAACTTAGAAAATCCGGTTAGATCGGAAAATAATACGGCAACATTAGAGATATCTTCAGCG
Source organism: Chamaesiphon sp. (assembly GCA_041738715.1). GTDB lineage: Bacteria > Cyanobacteriota > Cyanobacteriia > Cyanobacteriales > Chamaesiphonaceae > Chamaesiphon. The sequence goes on along the minus strand of JBGSPI010000092.1, from coordinate 52,331 downwards.
ATATCTTTTTCACCCTGTTTGAGTCGTTTAGCGATCGCCGTTGGAAAGATACTCAGTAATAACTGCTCATTTTCCTGATTTTTCTGAGCGACTAAATTAGTTTGAGTCCGCAGACTCGTCACCATCGCATTAAAAGATTGCGTCAACTCGCCAAATTCATCCCCAGAATCGACGACGGCAATTGTCTCTAACTCACCTGCTGCTACGCGCCGCGCACTCGAAATTAACTCATTAATCGGTTTGACAAATAGATGTGCTAAAGCCATCGCTATCAGCGTCACCGCGAGTAATAATAACGTTGCCGAAATTAAAATTTGCTGCTCAAAGGCATAAATCGGGCTGTAGGCTTCCGCCAGATCGATTTCCGATAAAATCACCCAATCGAGATGTTCCAACTTCAGCGGCGCGTAGGAACTGAGGACGGGGATATTCCGATAATCATTAATAATTTGTGTCCCCCGCTTGCCCGCGATCGCTTGCACGGCAGCTTCTGTGCGGACAGGTTGCTGTAAAATTGAAGTACCATACTGGTCGATCCGATTGACGACGGTAGGATTGATCCCCAAAGAGCGCAAGGTTTCCGCATATCCTTTCGGATCTTCCACCAAAAAGCGGGAAACCGATCGCATCAAATAATCGTGTCCGACTAAATAAGTCTCGCCGCTCTTGCCCAAGCCATCACTCGCCCAATTGCGATTTCCCGTCATGATATTGTTAATTTCATCCACAGGCATTTGGAAGGCTAAGACACCGATAAATTCCGATCGATCGAAGATCGGTGCAGCAATAAAGGCCGCAGGTGCCCCATAAGAAGGTGCGTAGGCGGCAAAGTCGGTGAGGCGGGCATAGTTGCGCGTTTTGGCAGCTTGGACGATCGCATTTAACTGCGCCAGATTACTATCCTTATAAGCTCCCGTTTGAAAATTGCTGATGAAGTCGGTTTCTTTAAATACCGTATATACCACCGTCCCCTGGGGGTCGATGAGGAACATATCATAATAGCCAAATTTCTGGACGATATTCCGAAAAATCGGGTGATAGCGGGCATGAATCCGGCTGTACTCGCTCCCATCGCGGGGGTCATCCAGCAGCATTTTTTTACCGACGGGGTGGGGATTGGCAGCTATATAATGGTACTGAAGATAACGGGCGGCGGGTTCCTTGGGGAGATATGATTCAATTACCGGAGTGCCGATCTCCGTTTTGGTTAAGCGCGGCAGAAAATCATCGCGATAGTAACTGGTAAGCTGTCGATCGATCGTCGGTGTCATCGGCACGGTTTGTAATTTCCGTTGAGCAGCCGTAAACTCTTGAATTGCTGAGACAATCGCCGGATTTTCGCTCAGGGTTTGGGTATGGTTGTGAATATTTTTGAAATAAGCCTCAATTCGATCGGCTTTAGATGCCCTAACACTGGTTAATTGACTGAACACTCGATCTGTCAAATTTTCCTGTCCGCTCCGATAACCCAAATAAGTAACCACAACAATCGAACAGCCACTCACCGCCAACAGCATGGCAATCAGTTTGGATTTGATACTCAATCGATCGAGCAATCGCATACTCTTATTTCTAGTTCACACACCACCCCAGGTATTCTAGACTACCGATCGATCTAAATACTGTAGCGATTAGCGCAAATATTCTCGATATATTTACCAACCATTAGAGATCGATATTGATGGAATCTTATTGATCGAATCTGACCACCGATTGAACCATCTTAAATCGACGATCGATTCGATTTTCAAACACTGGGATTTTTGGGTTTCGATATATGCTGAGATTCACATTCTGGGCATTGCATAAAGTTTTCAAATAATTATATTCTAAGTATGCAACACCAGTCAGAGGAAAGATAGAAATTTGTGACAGGGACAAGCTTAGAACGGTTGAGAGGCGTATGCTATTGCTATTTTCGACAAAAAAAAGAGCATAGACCGTAAGATGCTGAATAGATAGCGCATCAAATTATTGTAAAATTATTTATACAAATCAATCCCAGTATTTCCAACTGATCCAAAATGATATTTTCCTGCTCTGTCCAAACTGTATTCTTTAATTTGATTTCCAGGAGCAAATGAGTGATCAAAAGAAACCCTAGGAGGTGACCATCCTCCACTACAACCATTGCTCCCTCCTCCAACACTAAAAGTATGGGAATAATTAGGAGGTATATTATTTACTCCGCCATTGAAAGCGTAAGAGATTGCAACTCCTGTATTATTTGTGATTATGAATTGACGAGGAGGGATAGTTGCTTGCGTGCAACTTCCAGTCTCGCCTGGTGCTTCAATATCTTCCGGATGAAGATGAGGGCAAAGTTCTTGTGTTGATCTAATTACTTTTACAGGACACATAATATGAGCGAGCACTCTTTCTGATAATAAAGCTGTTGTAGTTGAAGCACTAGCTAAAAAAAGAGAGCCAATCAACAAATTAGAGAATCGATTATATATAATCATGATTGTAACAAGTAAACGATTAACTATTTTTGCAGTATGTAGAACAAAAGGAACGCTGAATCTTAATTACACCTACTCTACTGGCAAAGAATGAGTTCAAATCTAAAGCCTCCAGTCCTTGAAACAAATTCATAATTTGCATTGGGGCCAAATGCAGACCGGGCAATATAATTGTTGGTACGATTTTTCCAAGGGTGATCCTTCCACCAATATCTCTTGGCATAAGAGTAACTTTTGTACTTACAAAATGAATTTGCAGCAAATTCTGTTGCGCTTTGAGTGCAAGAGACAGATGCTCCCAAGTAGGCACAACGATCAATAAGTACGTTGTTAATCTTAGGCGGATAGAAAGCTTCACAAGCTATAGAAGAAACGGGTGCTAAAATTATGGTAGAAAAAATTAGATAACTACAAAATGGCGATATTTTTTTGCAATATGATTTCTGAATTTTCATATAAAGTTAAGTAATTAGTAAACGTTTAAATAACTTACATACAGCCGGTCACATTATCTATGCAAAAAGAATATCAAATCGACATCACTGAAGAATAGAACGATCTTGCGTTCAGTCCGATGGGTTTGATTGACAATAAGTTCAGCGCGATCTGACTTCTAGCTCTTATCACCAACTGATCATGAGGCAGCAAGAAACTAGCTCGATCGAAAGATAGAACGATCTTGCGATCTTCATGGCATTTTTTTGTTTAGATGAGAAATTGTCTTGGAGAAACGCCCACAAACTTCTTAAAATGGCGGTTAAAATGACTTTGATCGGCAAAACCAACTTCAACAGCAACTTGAGCAGTACTCATTTGTCCTTTTAGCAGTAGGTATTTGGATTGTTCAATCCGACATTGAATCAGATATTGATATGGTGAAATGCCTGTAGATATTTTGAATAAGCGACAGAAATAATAGCGACTCATCCCTAGCTCAGTAGCAATATCTTCGAGCGAGACCGCATCAGTTAAGTGTGCTTGGATGAAATCAATTGCCTGTTGTAGCTTGGCTTTAGATAATCCATCCTCGTGGTTTCGGAACTGTTGTGGAGTCGTGCAGTAATTACGCAGCAAATGAGCAGAGAGAGCAGTCGTTAGTCCATCAACATACAGTAGACTTTGAGCATTTTGTGATTGGGATTCCAGTCGAAGTAGAGACGTGATGTTATGGATGACCGGATCGAGGATGTTAAGGATGGGTCGTAGTTCAACTCGATCGACATCTACTGATTCATGGGCAAGATCAGCGAGGTATTGTGGTTCTAGAATCAGAATATTAACTCTTACGAGAGTATTCCAAATAGCCCTATGACATAAATTGGCTGGAACTAGAGAAATTTGTCTATCCTCAACTGAACCTACCCACCTCTGTCCATCTAGGAATCGCTCTTGTGTACCTGAACCACTAGGAAAGGTGATAGAAATTAGATGCTGATTCGTCCTATTTTCAGGCATCTCCCCTCCAGGTTGTTCATGATATTGAAAGTCAATACCTTTCCATCCCAGGTGATGACTATTGTAAGAGGGAGTAGCCGGTAGAATTTGTCTTAGATCGTCCTCATTCTTGTAATCCACTGTAAATAACTGTTTTTGCTTGGCCATTGTCTGATTTTATTTGTGATACCTTATTTGAATTAAAAATTGCTTTTACAATTAATGGCAGTCTAAGTAAATTTACTGCCTCTAGCGGTAGACAAAGATGATTGAGAAACCTCATATCTACAATAAAATAGAACAGCCACTCACCGCCAACAGCATAGCAATCAGTTTTGATTTGATACTCAATCGATTCCGCAAAGCGGACGCTGCGCCAACGAGCAGTCGCATACTCTTATTTTTAACTCACACACCACCCCAGGTATTCTAGACTACCGATCGATCTCAATACTGTAGCAATGAGCGCAAATATTCTCGATCTATTTACCAGCTAGGGGAAGGCAATTCATGAGTTTCCCTGCTCTCCTATTGTGTTGGAATGCGATCGAGTTTTATTAGTAATCGATCGCGCTATGGACGATTCCCGACACAGTTGTCGGTCTAACGTCCCGCTTCACCCGTTGCTAGTAACTTTCTGGACTCCAACGACCAACTCGATCCAGTCGGTGTGCAAGCGGATTGTTAGACGGTGCCTCACCGATCGCTTATGATCAATGTATTCATGTCTGGGAGTTTAAAGCATGTCACTCGCTGAGTTAATTCCTCTGGTCAACAATCTAAGTCAGTCAGACAAATTATCACTCTTCAAACTCCTAGCCACGCAAATCCCAGACGCTGAACTACAAGTCATCTTTTCTGCATCAGAGTACCCGATTTGGTCGCCCTACGACGCAACGGAAGCTGCAAACATCCTGATGCAAATGATTCAGGATGACCAAGAGGCATCTACTCATGCCTAGTACAGTCGAGTTCCCCTTTTCTAACGATGAAGCATTGCCCACAATTCCTATCATTCTGAGTTATGCAGACTCTTCTGTTTCTGCGAATGCACTGCTCGATACTGGGTCTACGGTCAATCTATTGCCTTATGACATTGGGCTGCAATTAGGTGCAATTTGGGATGAACAAACTGTCCGCTTACCATTGGCTGGAAATCTCGCGAGTGCTGAAGCACGGGGTTTATTTGTGCATGTTCAAATTGGGTATTTGGAACCAGTTCGCCTAGCATTTGCCTGGACACAAGCATCTCAGGTACCGTTAATTCTTGGGCAAACGAACTTTTTTCGAGAATTTGATGTCTGTTTTCAACGATCGCGATGCACGATCGAAATTATCCGATTCTAACTGGACACTGCCAGCCTCAATGCCAATGTATGTTGTCATAATGATCCTCGAAGCAATACAGAAGCAGAAATCGATCGCCACCAGGTGGTACACTTGCGCGTTCGCACAGCGTTGCTTTAGCAAATCGAACAAAGTTATTCGACTCAATGATGATTTTGATCGCACTAAAGATCTCATTGGATCTCTTACAAACTGGAAATACTCGCGTTTACAGTAGCTTCATCAGTCTCGATCGATTGGTTCGATCGAGCAGTCGCATACTCTTATTTTCAACTCACACGCCACTCCAGGTATTCTAGACTACCGATCGATCTCAATACTGTAGCGATTAGCGCAAATATTCTCGATCTATTTACCAGCGATGAGAAATACAGCACTTTCTGTTACTATGAGTTACGTTACTCGTGATGAAAGAGGGGAGCGGGGAGGGAGGAGCGGGGTAAAGCTATACATCTCAAGAGCGGGAAGTGCTATCAGACTAAATTCGATCGATATACGCGATCGAACTAATCTTCTCTGTCTAATAGGATATTCTCATAAATTTGGTCGATCAATATAGTTAAATCCACACTTTTTAGTTCAAACATATTATCAAATTGATAGTTCACAGGTAACGCTAATATCGGGGTAAACATAATCAGGGTAAGATAAGGATCGATCGCAATAAATTGAAGTCGCTGTTATTTCTATTGAGGACGATTGAAGAGATATTCTTTAATACGATTTTGCTCGGTTTGTAAGCCAATAATATTACTAGATATCCCAGCCAGACGTAAATTGATCGTGTTAATCTGGCTGTCGATAATCTGTACCGGTTCTTCGATCTTTTTTAATTGAGATGAAACTTGTTGGATATCGGAGGAAAGTTGTCGATTATCAGCACGGAGATCGTTAAGTTGAGATGAGAGTTGTCTATTATCACTACGTGCATCATTTAATTGGCGTTCAAAGCTACCAAATCCTGTCTGAATCGCATTAATCAGGCTATCTAGCTTCTGTTCGACTTGCTCTAAGCGTTCTTCTGACATTGAAGGCTAAATCTGAAATCTTTGTGTGATACATGCTTGAATACTACCATAATGGTTTGTACTCGCGTAGTGTATGCGAGGAAATTAACTGCTTTCCAGATCGAAAGGCTGTAGCTAAACGTGATCGATCGAGTGGTTGCGGATAGCTGATTATACGATCGTCACCAGACGCGATGCGGATGACGTGGTAGTGATGTCAATGGAGTCTTTTAATAGTCTGATGGAAACAGTTCATCTGCTCAAATTTCCAGCAAATGCCGCTCATTTGGAAAGATCGATCGCCGAATTTCGAGCAGGAAAAGCGATCAAACGAGATGTACTAGATGAGTAGAAAGCTAGTTTGGACGGATGATGCATCGGATGATTATCTTTGTAACTATCCGGATCTAAGTTGATTGTGCTGGAAATATTTACTATCACCACCTGCAACTTAATCAATATGTCGGCTACATCCCAAACCCAAAATTGGCTTAACAGCATCCTAAGTGTATTTAATCCACCGCTTACTGAAATTACTATTTCACCAGAAACAAGTAGCAATGGCTCGATTGATTGGCATGTTTACGATCCGCAAACCGAACAATTAATCAAGTTTGATACTGAAGCAGATATGTTAAGCTGGCTGGATGGTAAGCACTATTAATTAATTAATTAATTAATAAATAAAGATCCATTGATTACTACCTACTGCCAATTGTGACAGTAGGATTTTTTGTAAGAGTAATTCCCTTTGCTGAATAGAACTAACTAAATCTTTGATTAATTCTTCTATGATTAAATTCTTGACTCACAATCGATCACGCGATCGGCACCAAATTAAAGAGTTAGATGTTGTTAGTGTGAGTGGTGTGGCTGGCTAAGATAAAGATCGATCGCAATGAATTGAAGTCGCTGTTATTTCTATTGAGGACGAGAGAGTTAAATATCGATCGCAGGCAACCACAATCGCTCGAACTAATCTCCTCTGTCGAATACTATATCTTCATAAATCTGGTTGATCGATATAGTTAAATTCACACTTTTTAGTTCGATCGTATCTCCAGATTGATAGTTCAGAATATCCCATTTATTATCTTCATCTTTGTGATATAGCTCAACAGCAATCTCATTTGCATCGACTAATACATAATCGCGTAAGCTAGGATTGCGCCGATACATTCTAAATTTATTCCCTCTGTCATAAGCCTCCGTAGTAGGAGATAACACTTCAACAATTAAACAAGGATGAGTGATAAATTGATTGGTTGTTCTATCTCTTTCATCGCAAGTAACGCTAACATCTGGATAAACATAATCAGTCGATCTGACAATATTCACTCGCGCATCGGAATTGAGTACCCGACACCCACCGCCACGTAAGTGAGCTTTGAGTAAAAAGTTAAAGTTACTAGCGATTTCACTATGATTTAGTGTGCCGCCAGTCATAGAATAGATTTCACCATCGATATATTCATGGCGACACTGTTGTTGTTCCTCCCAAGCGAAGTATTCTTCAGGAGTGAATTTTGGGAAATTTTCTTTGGCAGCAATCATTTAAGCACAACCGATAATTTACAACTGGCTCAAACCAATTGTACCATAATCGAAATTATCGATGACGATCGCGATCGAGTTATCCAGATCGAAAGGCTCTGAGTAACAGCGATTGATCGACACCAAATTAGAGAGTTAGATGTTGTTAGGGTGAGTGGTGTTGCTGGTTAGTATCAACAATTTAAATCTCTGCTTCAATGACAGTTACAATCGCAATTGTTATTGAGTTCATTTCTTCTGAACTGAGAGATCCGAGTTTGCGGATAAATCGCTGGAGATCGACACCGCGAAGCTGGAGAGTATCGACACTAGAATCTTTGCTCAAGGCATTATCAGAGTTAGGATTTAACTTAATATGCCATAAATTTCCTGCGTACCAATCTTTCCAGTCGGTAATAGGAGCAACTAGTTTAATCGGTAATATACCAATATTATTCGAGCTGATGACTACTGCTGGTCTGATTTTTCTAATTTCTGTACCAAGAGTTGGGTCGAAATTGACTAGCCAAACTTCTCCCCGTTGTGGTGTATCTGAGCTAGTCATCAATAATGTCTCCAGCCATCAATTCCCGCCATTCTGTTGATGTCTGATAGTGTTCGACCATCTGTTGTGCTTGTTGCGCTAGAATAAGTTGTCTTTGGGCTAAGGGTTTGCGCAGAAAAGCCCGCCGGTCTTCTAAAGTTAACTCGGTCTTGCTGTCAGACCACTCACCTTGGCGTACCTCGACTCCGCTCGGCACAAGTAGCCTTTCGGAACGAAAATCGGATAATATAGACAACTTCTGTTTGACTAGTTCGCGTTCTTCTGGGGGAAGGGTTTCAACCATCTGCACGATCGAGTCTACTAGCTGAGTATTCATTGACAGGTAAGCTCAGAAATATACCTACTATTATAGCTAAAGCTAGGTTCTGGTATTCTCCTCCTCGCGATCGAACCATTCAGATCGATCGAAAGGTTGTAGCTAAACGAGATCGATCGACACCAAATTAGAGAATTAGATGTTATTGGTGTGAGTGGTGTGGCTGGGTAAGATAAGGATCGATATAAATAGATCGTAATCAATTTTCACTTGAGATTATTGCTCAGTCTGGGTTTGACTTGGGAATGCCCATGTAATGCGTTGGATTTTATAATATTCCCAAATCATCAACATTCCTTTTTGAATACTTAAATTTTCTGAATTCAAACATTGTTCGACGAATTTCTTTAGCTCATTTTTTTTAGAATCTGTTAGTTCTGCATACATTAGTGTGTCCATAGCATATTCCATGAATTCTGGCTCTGGGTTGTGCATATAATTAAGCATAAAATCGCTTATTTTATCTCGTAGAATTCCACTGGCATGTGCCGATACCAAAAAATGGAATATGCTTTCTTGAATGGTATAATTATTTTTTGGGTCGAATAGCTTTAGAATATTCTCGGTAATTTTATTTTTATATTCAGTTGATATTGGATGATCGCAAGCATAGTCACAAAGAGTGTCAATAACAATATCCTTTTCGAGAAAGATGTCTAAGTTAAGTGTGACTAACAGACTATCTATCTCATTAAATGTTTCTCGACTCATAAGTTAATTTCCCTGAGATTCGATCACACCTTCGGCTTCATTTACCATGAACCTTAATCGTTCCAACGTACCTAATTCAACATCTTCCCATAAACCTCGCTGATTGGCTTCGAGTAGCCTTTCTGCCATATCTCGTTGTACCCAGGGGTTATTTTGTTCGATAAATTCCCGCACTGATTCATCGAATAAATAAGCATCTGCCACACCTTGATACATGAAGTCCTGGACACAATTAGCCGTCGCATCGTAGGCAAATAAGAAATCTAAAGTCGCTGCCATTTCGGAGGCTCCCTTGTAGCCGTGGCGCATGGCTCCGGCGATCCATTTGGGGTTGATGACACGCGATCGATATACCCGATCGATCTCTTCGGTTAGTTTGCGAACTTTGGGGTTTTCGGTGCGGGAATTATCGCCGAAATAGGCTGCGGGTGCTTTCCCAGATACTTGTTTGATGGCTGCGGTTAAGCCACCTTGAAACTGATAATAATCATCCGAATCGAGTAAGTCGTGTTCGCGATTATCTTGATTTTGCAAGACGATTTGCATATTTCCCAAGCGTTGGTTAAATGCTTCGGGTGCGGCGATGCCTTCAGCTTTGTTGGTATAAGCGTAGGCACTCCAATTTATATAAGCTTGGGCTAAATCAGCTTCGGTTTCCCAGTTTTGCGATTCAATTAATCCTTGCAATCCAGCACCATAGGCACCAGGTTTAGAACCGAAAATTCGGTATTGAGATCGAGTTTGCGCCTCGTCTAATGTTAATCCTTGTTCTAACCATTTAGCTTGTTCTTGTTGAACTTGTTGCGCTAATGGATTTTGATCTGGAGTTTCATTTAATGCGGCGACGGCTTTAACTGCATTATCAAATAAGTCAATTAAATTGGGGAAAGCATCACGGAAGAAGCCGGAAATTCGCAAGGTGACATCGACGCGGGGACGACCTAAAATCGAGACGGGTAAAATCTCAAAATCTACTACGCGGCGGGATACGCCATCCCAGACGGGTTGTACACCGATTAATGCCAGTGCTTGGGCGATGTCGTCGCCGCCTGTGCGCATGGTGGATGTACCCCAGATGGATAAGCCGAGGGTTTGGGGATATTCGCCATGTTCTTGAGTATAGCGATCGATCAGCACTTCGGCGGCTTTTCGTCCCAGACACCAAGCGGTTTCGGTGGGGACAGCGCGGATATCGACGGCGTAGAAGTTTCGTCCTGTGGGGAGGACTTCGGGTTTGCCGCGTGTGGGTGCGCCGGATGCGCCGCTGGGGATATATTCGCCGTTTAAGCCGCGTAATAAGTTCGTCATTTCTTGGTTGGTTTGTTGGAGTGCGGGTAATAATCGATCGCGTATCCAATTTAATTCGGTTTGGGTGTTGATACCGAGCGCACCATCAACCTGTAGGCGTGCCCCTTGCTTGCACTGAGCGAAGTCGAAGTGTGTGTACCCTGCATCAATCGTGCTTTGTGCTATTAGCCTTTCGACTAGTTCGGCGGCGTATTCTTCTAATATTTCTACTGCGTCGCCGATGATTCGACAGGGTTTGGTTGTTGGTGCTGCGTGGAGATCCCCCCTAGCCCCCCTTAATAAGGGGGGAAACGGATTCGGATTCTTATCGCTGTCTAGAAAGGAATCGATCGAATTCTTAGTCCCTCTTTTTAAGGGGGATTTAGGGGGATCTTCACCAATCGCGAAACCCACTAGTCGATCATTTTCTGGTGCTACTGAGATGTGTAACCCACCCCCAGCCCCTCGCAAGAGGGGAATAAGAGTAGGAGGTACAAAGTTTACTCGTTCTTCGCTTAAATCAGCGGTAAGGGGGTCGAAGTCTAGATTCCAATCTAGGGCAATTGCACGGGTTAATCCGAGTCTATTTGCGTTTGGATTACGGGCGATCGCGACCACTAAATCTCGTAATTGTGTATGCTGGGGGCATTGTCCAAATATATGCAACCCGTCCCGAATTTGGGCTTCTTTTAATTCGCAGAGATAACCGTCGGCAGTATTTAAAAACTGGGATAGCATCGCTTCGTCGCCAGTCCCGATGTCGATGCCGAGGGTTTCGTGGAGGTGTTCTTGTTCGATTAGGGCGATTAATCGATCGCGTATCGGTGCTAACCTCAATGGATCTAGTGTTTGGGCTTCATAATATTCATCGATTAGGCCCTCTAATTGATTTAGACTGCCGTAGAGTTCGGCACGTGTCATCGATGGGGTCAAGTGATCCAGGATGACTGCTTGGCTGCGGCGTTTGGCTTGGGAACCTTCGCCAGGATCGTTGACGATGAAAGGGTATAAATGAGGCATCGCGCCGAATACAGCTTCGGGATAGCAGTTTTCGGAGAGGGCGACGCTCTTGCCTGGGAGCCATTCGAGATTGCCATGTTTGCCGACATGGACGACCGCATCTGCGCTGAAATTGGCTCTGATCCAGTGATAGAAGGCGATGTATTGATGGGGTGGAACTAAATCGGGGGCGTGGTAGTTGAGGCTAGGATCTTTGTCGTAGCCCCGTGCGGGTTGGATGCCGACGAAGATGTTGCCGAATTGGATGCCGGGGATGGGGAGGGGGAGAGGGGGAGAAGGGGGGACAGGAAGATTTTGGAGGGGTGCCCCTGGTGGGTACCCTCGCCCATCATCTGCGGAGCTACAAGACCTGTGCAGATCGCCCCATCGATCGATAATCCCTTGCTGTACTAAAATCGGTAACGTTTGGAAATGCGCTTGATACTCTTCCCCTGACAACGTTTGATTCGCCTTCCGCCACCCATCGCCTTCTGGATCGTTGGTAATTCCGGTGGTTAATAATTTAATCAGTTCTCCACTATCGGCGGGAATATCTCCGACTTGATAACCAGCAGCTTTGAGCGCGTGGAGAATTTCGACGCAACTTTGAGGTGTATCTAATCCTACGCCATTGGCTAATCGACCATCGCGGGTGGGATAATTTGCGAGGATGAGGGCTACTTTGCGATCGCTTACCGATTTTTGGCGCAGTTTGACCCAGTTTAGGGCTAATTCTGCCACAAATTCGACGCGATCGGCTATGGGTTCGTACACCAATACATCTGTCTGAAGTGCTGCGTTCTGAGTTTGGACTGCCTTAAATGAAATCGCTCGCGTAATAATCCGCCCATCTACTTCTGGTAATGCGACATTCATTGCCATGTCGCGAGGTGTTAATCCTTGCCAACCATCTGCCCAAAATTCTTTGCCTGCGCCGCTCAAAATCACCTGAAATACTGGTAAATTCAGACTCGACCACAGGTCTACTTGGGGTGTGTCGGTATCTAAACTTGCGAGGGCAAAACTGGTGGTATTCAGTATCACCCCCACACCCTGCTGACAGTAATTAATTAACTCTGCTTGGACATCTGGATCTTTGAGGGAGGAGACATAAATCGGGATCGGGGTTAGCTGGCGGTCTATCAACGCTTGACACATCGCCTCGATCGCGGCAAGATTTCCTGACAGATAATGCGCTCGATAGAAGATAATTGCTGCGCCTGAATGGGTTGGCAGTCCATCTGGGAGCCAACGAGGAGCATCATAAATACCTACACGGGGCACGGCAGAGGGATCGCGGTATTCATAGTCACAGTCCAACCAGCGACTGGTGATAAAATTCAATAACTGACAGTAATTCTCTATCCCACCCTCAATCAAATATTTCCACACGCGATCGACATCCGCCAAACTTGCTGTAGAATGGCTCATCAACGTCGGATCGGGACGCTCATCCCCTGGTAAAACAATTAACACCGCTCCCGTCTGTCTGACAGTCTCCTGGACTACTTCTAGCCCATAACTCCAGTAGGATTGACCCCCAATTAACCGGACGATAATCACCTGTGCTGCTGTCAATACATCTTCGGCATAGGTATCGATCGTCAATTGCTGCTGTAATTGCAATAAGTTCACCACCCGCACCTGGGGAAAATCAGCGGGTAATTTGGTTGCAGCAACTGCTAATGTTTGAATGTCGGTATCAGCAGCGGTAATAAAGACGATCGGTGCTGGCTGCTGTTCGACAAATATCACCCCTTCAGCGGCAGGATTCCAACCACCCGGAATAGTCGCGAGACGATGCATCGATTTTTACCCTGACAGACAGCACCTCATTGTAACGAATTTTGTACATTTCATATTTACATGATTAATCTCCACGATCCGCCCTAAACCCTTTTCCATTGGTACTATTTCAGCAGACAACATGAAATCGATCGAACGTGTAGTTAAAATTCAACTTGGGATGCAACTCTAAATAAGTAGAACTAGAAATGAACAACGACTCAAATCGAATCGTTCGACTCGTGCCGCTAATTGTCGGGGGAATAGCGGGAACTTTATTAATGGTAAATCGGGTGTTGACACCAGAATTGACCGATTCTCAGGCTCGATCGGATGTGATTGGCGTAATTTTGGCAGCGGTATCAATCCTGACGGGACTGTTATGGCAACGAGTGCAGCCCAGACAGCCCGATAGTGTCATTCTCGAAGGAGCGGAAGGGTTTGAATTGTCGCCCACGTTATCAGACTCATTGCAAACCGAACTGGCTTGGGCTTCTCATTTGCTGTTGACAAATACAGTCACTCGATCGATTGTCATCTACTATCAGGGACAAGTATTGCTCCGCCGAGGGGTTCTCGCTACCCAAGCAGAAGTTACACCTGGCGTAATTCTCGATCGAGTTCTGACCAAACAAAAGGCAATTTATCTTGTAGACACCAAAGTCTATCCCGGGCGGATTGAATTTGACTATTTACCACCCAATACCCAAGGGATCATTTGTCAGCCATTGGGCAGTAAGGGAGTATTAATTCTTGGTGCAAATGCCCCTCGGAGCTACACCAAACAAGATGAAGCATGGATCGAGGGGATTGCCGATAAGTTAACAGATAGTCTAGCGCAATTATTAATAATGAATTGTTAATTGGGTTGCCGACCATCTCCCACGAGGTGCGGGCGTAGCGACTTCCTCTTCAGCCGCGATTATTGCTGCTGGAGTGAAAGCCGCATCATCAGTTTTTTACTCAACATTGCTAACTGATTTCGGCTGTGCCGGAGTAGTCCGAATGGAACTTGTAAATGGATTGGGTAAATCAGCGGTACGCATCACTTTGCCACCACTTTGCGCTTGCATTCCCTGACGATAGAGTTTTTCAACTGCATGAGCATCATTGATAAATTCATGTTCGGGATAGCTCAAACCAAACAAGAACGTTGCTTGACGATCGATCCCCCGATTGCGATAGATATCCCCAGAGTCTTTAAATAGAGCCGTAGTGATGGCATCAGCAATATTTTCTGGGGGTGCTTCTGCGCGGGTGGGAGTGGCAAAATAGCTCGCCGCAGCAACAGCTAGTGCCAATAAACCGATCGACTGTAACTTGATCATGGTTAAACCTCTATATCTATTAACTACGTTATTCAACTTATTTGTGACTGGATCAGGAAGATTCGATCGAATAGGTGACTTGTGGATAGTAGATAGTGGATAGTGGATAGTGAAAAATCTAATATCTCAGCCCTAATCCCTAAATTATGCAGTCATCTCTTGGCAATATTCCCTGGACGACGCTCGATCTAACTACTTTGCGCGAACATTTACTAGATTTACTCTGTCAATTGGCGTACAAGGAAGGTGACTTTACATTATCTTCCGGTCAGAAAAGTACTTACTATATCAATGGTAAGCAAGTTACGCTCCATCCTGAAGGTGCGTTAGCTACTGCCAGAATCATGCTGTCGATGCTACCACCGGATACAGATGCGGTAGCTGGCTTGACATTGGGTGCAGATCCGATCGTTTCAGCGGTAAGTGTGGTTTCTGTCTATGAAGGATGCTCGATTCCAGCATTGATTATTCGCAAGGAAGCCAAAGGACATGGCACTCAAGCATATATCGAAGGTGCAACGCTCAAACCACAAGCGAAGGTAGTCGTCTTGGAAGATGTGGTGACAACTGGACAATCAGCGATGAAAGCCGTAGCCAGACTGCGGGATGCGGGTTATATTGTCGATCGAGTGATTACGCTGGTAGATCGACAACAGGGTGGCGCGGAGTGTTATGCCGCCGCTGGACTACAATTTGACTCTATATTCACCATTCCAGATTTACAAGCTAGATATCAGAGGGACTAGGGGACTAGGGGACTGGGGGACTAGGGGACTGCCTGCCCTAAGCTTGTCGTTGACGCACTTGTACTGCTTGTCCTGAGCGAAGTCGTTGGCGTAGCCTCTGCCTTAGCAGAAGTGTCAACTAACTATTCCTTTCCCCCAGATCTCACAGCCTAACTTCAGTAATTCAGCCCATATAAACCTAATTAACGAGGCGGTATGATTGTCTATAGATGCTCAATTCTTAAGCAAAATGTAATGTTTAGCTAAAACTAAACTGGGTCATTGAGTTACATCGCCTAAGCCCCGATCGAGAATTTATTATTGCGGAACTAAAACAATCTATGCGATCGTCATCATTGACAATCACAGCAAATAGTAAAATTAATCTAACTTCTCAAGTTAAACTCTGCTATGCCTGTTCCCCTTCAAATTATTAAACCAGCAGGTGTTCTCGATGGCTTGCAGGCGAATCAACTGCGCCAACAAGTGAGTGAATTAGTTGCATCTGGAAATAATCTCGTGCTCTTGGACTTAGCAGATGTCAATTTTATTGATAGTTCAGGATTAGGTGCGCTAATAGCCGTCCTGAAAATGCTCAGAACGGCTGGAGGTGATTTATATCTTTGTTCGCTTGCAGCACCCGTGAAACACTTATTTATGCTGACACGGATGGACGGTATTTTTGAGACAATCGGCGATAGAACACACTTTGCCAGGTAGTCGATTAGCCTCTAGCCGATATTAAACTGAACGACAAGATCGTTATAATCTCGATCGCCACCGCCGAGTAGATCTTCAAAGCCAAACTTGTTATCACCAAGTAACTGGAGATGATCTACCCGATCGGGATTGGCTGCACCATAGTTAAAATAGGCAACAGGTAAATTATCAGCACCAGTATTCGTGATATTTCTTGCTAGGAAATCTTGAATAGTCCCATTGGAAACCAAGAATGGCGCGTATATACTACCGCCAGCAAGCTGCTGTTGAGAGCTAGTTTGAGATTTATTGAGGTTGAGTACAGCTTGTCGGAGTGCGGCTTCAGCATATCCGGCATCACCAGGGTTGAGAGTCCCAATTCGACCAGTGATGTCATCAACTCGATACAAACCTAGTGTGTTGTTATAGGAGGCATCTGATCGAATATTGGTACTGACTTGTACCGCACCCGTGAGATTACGCAAGTCGATAACTTCGCCTGCTGATGTGCCTTGAAGTCCACTGCCTGTAAGTGCCGGAGTGGTGATTTCCTGGACTTGCAAGACCAAATTTGGCTCGGTTGTAGCAGTGCTTGATCCATCATTCCAGCTAACATTGAGATTGCTACCATTGGGCGTTAACTGAACGAATGAGCTACCACCATTCGCCGCCGGATTAGCAAACAGAATTGAAGGTGCAGTTTGACCATTACTCAGGTTTTGGAGAGCCTGTGCAGTGGTGCTATTTTGGACAGAGTACAATTGAAATTTATCGCCAGGGTTGAAGCTAATCTGCCGTTGACTATTCGCGTCAAAGAAATCGCCGCTGAGGCTGGAAAAAACAACTTGACCACGATTGAGAGCCGCTTGGAGATATCCCGCCGCTCCAGGGAGAATGCCGCCGATGCTGCCTCGATCGTCATCGACTTTAAATAACCCAATTTCGTTAACTAGACTACCTGTACGGCTGATCGAGGTAAATCTGATCCCCTGATTGGCTGTCGCACTAGTGACTTCCAAGATATTATTACCAGGATTTGGTCTCAATCCCGATTGGGTAGCCGCAGCATAACCAGCGGCTAGATTTGGGTTTAAGGCGTTGATGCGAGCAGCTAGTTCAAAATAGCTCGACTGAGTTCTCAACGGCTCCGCAGTTTGACGATTAGTTAAACTTTGGGCTAATGTGGGGGCACTCTGGCGCAGTGCAATGATAAAATCATTCCAATCGCGGTCGTTGAAACTAAAGTTAGGACTATTTAATTCAGTAGTGCTAATCTCTTGGTGGGTGATATTTAGCCCTGAAGTAGTGGAGGGAGAACCAGGTACAATATACTCCAAATGCTTTTGGACAAAATCCTGTGGGTCGATCGCTGGAGTTGTATAAGTTGCCAAAATCACGGCACCGGGGATAAATTCTTGACCCTGAAGCGGTACGATGTCACCACTATTGACATAATGTGTGACTTGCGCCACTACTCCGCCATTTTGCGTAAAGGTATTGGCAATGCCTGTATTTAAGCCAAAGGCTTCCAAGCTGACAGCTTCGCTAATTAAATTGGGGAAGGTTGCGGCTGTCCATTGAGCTAGAGAACCGCCTAAACTATGTCCGGTCACATCTGGCAGCAGCCGGTTGGGGTTTTTGGTGATATCAGCCGCAATTGCGGTCAACCAATCGCGGATAGCGGTGCTATTCTGACTAAACTGATTGAATCCTGCTCCTTGAGTGTTACGGTTTTCAGCTTCATCAAGATCGTCATTTGTGCCATTAAAAACAAGTAGTGGTGGTCTAGTTGTGTCGATGGGACGTAACCCAACCGCTTGCAGACCTGTGGTTGGATCGTTAAATACGCGATCGATTACATAACCATTTTGTTGCAGGACGGGAATCGCGGCTCCATCGCCGGCAACAGCAGTAGCAAAGTTGATCTGCGACAGGTTTCTCGCAATGATTTCATAACCAGCGTGAAGACTGCGATTAGGTATATTCGGATTAGGCATAATTTTAAATTGTTAGGTCGGAACGAATTATTTATCGATCGCGTATTAATTGTGCCCAATCAGATGTGATTAACTTCACGATCGATCGAAACAGAACTAATTGACACAGGATTATTCTAACTGGTAACTGTAAACTGAAAAGCTGCTAGAGTGAGTCATAGTTAAGTGATAATTGCGAGGAAAGTTAGTTTGAGTCAGCGTTCTGGTATTGCACCCCACGGCGGTAAGTTAGTCTCTCGTATCGCCACATCCAGCCAAAAAGCCGAATTTCTCAGTAAAGCGGAACATTTGCCGCGAGTGCAGTTGGACGAACGGGCATTTTCCGATTTAGTGATGATTGCGATCGGTGCTTTTAGTCCAATTTCTGGGTTTATGCTCGAAGCAGACTACGATAATGTGGTCATGAAGATGCGGCTGGCAGATGGCTTACCCTGGTCGATTCCCATTACTTTGTCCGTGACGGAAGCTGTGGCTGCACCGCTAGAAATCGGCGCATTAGTGCGGTTGGATGACCATACGGGCAAATATGTTGGCGTATTAGAATTAGCTGAAAAATATACCTATGATAAACAGCGGGAAGCAATTAATGTGTACCGTACCGACGATCAAAAGCATCCCGGCGTGAAGGTGGTTTATGAACAAGGTAATGTTAATTTAGGTGGTGCCATCTGGTTATTGGAACGGGAAGCACATCCCCAATTTCCTACCTACCAAATCGATCCGGCGGCATCTCGCGAGCAGTTTCAAGCCAAAGGCTGGAATACAGTCGTCGGTTTCCAAACCCGCAACCCCATCCATCGCGCTCATGAATATATCCAAAAATGCGCGATGGAAACCGTTGATGGACTATTTCTCCACCCCCTAGTTGGCGCGACCAAAGAAGATGATATTCCTGCCGATGTACGGATGCGGTGCTATGAGATTATCCTAGAGCATTACTATCCTGCTGATCGAGTGATTCTCGGGATTAATCCCGCCGCGATGCGTTATGCTGGCCCCCGTGAAGCAATTTTTCACGCGCTGATTCGCAAAAATTACGGTTGTACACATTTTATCGTCGGTCGCGATCATGCTGGTGTGGGTGATTACTATGGCACATACGATGCCCAACACATTTTTAGTGAGTTTGAACCAGACGAACTGGGCATCACACCAATGATGTTTGAACACGCTTTCTACTGTACTGTGACCAAATCAATGGCGACAACAAAAACCAGTCCGAGCAAGCCCGATCAACGGGTACATTTATCTGGTACTAAAGTGCGCGATCTGTTGCGGAATGGTGAATTACCACCGCCAGAATTTTCTCGCCCTGAAGTTGCCGCAGAATTAATTCGGGCGATGAAATCCTAGTTCTAAAATCATGAAATTACGCATTTTGTGCGTAATTTCATCTAAGATTATTTGAGATTATTTTAAACTTTCGACTTATTGAATATGCTAAGAAAAATATCAATTTTAGGAACAACGATCGCGACAATCATCACACTAATACAAGCCTCGATCGTCAATGCAGAAATTTACAAGACTGCTAAAAATCAAGTAGTAGTCACAGGCCTGACCGCCAAACAACAATATGATATTCAAACTATCAATGCTAAAGGCAAATTGAGAAAGAGAAAACCTGTCACCGCCAACACTTGTGGCGAAATATTAATTGATAATGGTGCAAAAATGAAATCGGTGATTGTTGGTAGCGAAAAGATCGATCCCGCTACCTTACCAATAAAAACTCGCGAGCGTTGTAAGGCGAAGAAAGCTAACACAGTGCAAACACCAAAAATCAACAAAGCAACAAGGAGCGTCCCTCAGAGAGTGTTGGAAAAGTCAGATCGGGTTATTCAAGATGCAATCTAACTAACATAGGTAAAATTCGATTTATTTGCTAATCAACAATCGATCGATAAGTTTAACCCCATTAGCAACAGGAATCAACACCTTTTACGAGTCCAATTCTCTAGGCATAACTGTGACTAGTTTATTTTTGCCCTCACGAGAAATTCTGACTTGCAACCTTTGACTGACGCGACTATTTTCCATCACATCTTGCAACTGACTGGCATCGTGAATTTCATCACCATTCACTTCCAAAATTACGTCGCCGCGCCGCATTCCTGCCATTGATGCAGCGGTATTGGGCAACACGCGGACGACTAATACGCCATTAACTGGGGGAATTTGGAATGGTGCATTGGGATCGCTATTATTTTCCGCCGCGAGTTCCGGTGTCAGTGTGACCATTTGCACGCCGAGATAGGGATGAGAAACTTTTTCACCCCGCGCTAATTGGGTAGTGATTTGCTTGGCTTTATCGATCGGAATCGCAAATCCAATCCCCATTGCATCGGCGCGAATCGCCGTATTGATGCCGATAACTTGTCCTTGAGCATTGAGCAGGGGACCACCTGAATTACCTGGATTGATGGCTGCATCGGTTTGAATGAAATCCAGGCGTTTGTCGGTCATGCCGACGGCTGCACTAGAACGTTTGAGGGTGCTAACGATCCCTAGTGTGACGGTATTATCTAAGCCGAAGGGATTGCCGACGGCGATCGCCCAATCGCCCACTTTCACTCGATCGGAGTTACCCAGTTCAGCAACGGGTAAATCTTTCGAGCCAGCGATCTTGACTACGGCTAAATCAGTTACTGGATCGACCCCCTGGACTTTGCCCTCTAGACTTCGCCCATCCTTGAGAATGACTGTTACCTTATCGGCTTGGTTAACGACATGGGCATTGGTCAAAATTACCCCATCTCGATCGATAATAAAGCCCGAACCTTGCCCCCTTAATAGTTGTTGCTGGGGCAATCCTGACATAGCTTCATCTCCAAAAAATGGGTCGATTCGCCGGGTAATCGTCCGCTCGGTGTCGATCCGCACTACCGCAGATCCTACCCGCTCGACTGCCTGACTGACAAAGCTTCTACCACTATTATCATTCGCAACGGCAGCAATTGGGACAGCGGCTAGAGCGGGTAAAGGCAGTATAGTGGCAATTGTCAAAGCGATCGCTGCGATCAGATAACCTAGTTTTGGCAATTTCATAGATTCGGTTGGCAATTTATCGTAGGTTCTACTCTACTATTGTGCTGATTTTTCGCGCCTAGACAATTACGGATAATTCGGTATGGGCAATTTCAGCTTTACCAAACAGGATCGTCATAGAGATGAACGATCGTCACTGCATCTGTCGGTACACTAGTCAAACAGGCACGCACGGGGTTTTCGCGACCTTCGATCTCGACTTCGCAGGCATAACATGAACCCATCATACAGCCGGTCGGAATGGATATTCCGGCTCTGGTCGCTGCGGCTAGTAATGGTTCTCCTGGTTCAGCTTCGATCGTCACTCGATCGGGTAAAAAGTGAATGGTGACAGTCATGGGGTTGGGAGTTGAGAGTTGGGAGTAGGTAATATTGTAAGGGTGATGATAAAATTTGAGCCGGAACTAATCCCTCACTCCTAACCCATGAACATCGCAGTTTATCCCGTTCGCTGGCAAGACAATCGCGTATTACTGATCGACCAAAATCGGTTGCCGAATGAGTATACCTACGTCGAAATCAATCGGGTTGAAGATATGGCAGAAGCGATCGTGACGATGATCGTGCGCGGTGCGCCAGCAATTGGGGTAGCTGCGGCTTATGGCATGTATTTGGGTGCTAGGGATCTGACGACTACAGATCGAGATGAATTTCTAACTAAACTGGCAGAAATCGGTAGAATGCTCAGGTCAACTCGACCGACGGCGGTAAACTTATTTTGGGCGATCGAGCGGATGGAACAAACCGCTAAATCTACGCTAGGGAGTGTCGCCGAAATCATTCAGCAATTATTGATTGTCGCTCAACAGATTAATGCGGAGGATATCGAAACTTGTAAATCGATTGGGGCACATGGTTTAGCGGCTTTGCCAAGTAGTCCAGAACGCTTGTGTTTGTTGACGCATTGCAATGCTGGTGCCCTGGCAACGGCTGGTTATGGTACGGCGTTGGGGGTAGTACGTTCTGCGTGGACACAAGGGCGATTGGCGCGGGTGTATGCGGATGAAACCCGTCCTCGGCTACAAGGTGCGAGGCTGACGAGTTGGGAATGCGTACAGGAGGGGATTCCGGTAACGGTAATTAGCGATAGTATGGCAGCGCACTGTATGAAGCAGGGGCTAATCGATGCGGTGGTGGTTGGTGCCGACCGCATTGCGGCTAATGGTGATGCGGCTAATAAAATTGGTACTTATAGTTTAGCTTTGGTCGCTCAGGCACATAATATTCCCTTCTTTGTAGCTGCACCGCTTTCGACGATCGATTTTAGTCTCAGTGATGGAAGTTTGATTCCGATCGAGGAACGTCACCCTTCGGAGCTTTATCAAATCGGTGAGACAATTATTTGTCCGCCTGGGGTTGAGTTTTATAATCCAGCTTTTGATGTGACTCCAGCCCATTTAATTCAAGCAATTATTACTGAATTTGGGGCATTCTCTCCAGCAGAAATCATCACTCTTCGAGATCGAGTTGCTTAATCGAAGTTAGAGGCTGTTTGAAAAGGGGGTATGAGGTAAAAAAGCTTTCAGGGTATAAGCTGAAGATACTTAGTCACAGCAACCCTGAAAGAAACATGAGTAAAGCATACTCCAGTAACTCGACACAATGGCAATGGGAATTAATCGAATCAATGATTCCAGCAGCAAAACCAGGAGGTCGAAATATGGTCGGTGCTAAATGCGATCTTTACTGAGCAGCGTGAAAAAACCAATCATTATGAACATCCCAACATCTCCTCGTCTCCCTCACTCTCGATCGATTGTTCCTTCCAGTGATGTTTGCAATTCCTGCGTTAAATCAATCACCGCTTGCTTGGCTTCGGTGCGACTGCTTTGGTAGCGATCCCAATAATCAGAAATGGGAATTGGGTTGCTGATGGTAATCTGGACGCGACGTTTACCGAGGATCGGGCGTTTGCTGGGATTTTCACCTTTGATTCGGGCGACAAGATCCCACAACAGCAGTGTGGTTTCGGCAAATCGATCGATTGTTGGTTTATCTTTGACGTAGGTACCAGTCACCGCGACAAAGCTTTCGACAATTCGCATGTGCCACATTCGCAGATCGGCTTCAGTGGCAATTCGATCGGCTAATTTGCGACCGATCGGTGGTAAATTATGTGGAGGTTTCAATTCGGCTCGATAAATCCAATTCCAGCCAGCTTGCTCGATCCGGCGACACCGATTAGCCGTGGTGCCCTTCGGTTGGAGATGAAAATAGTTTTCGGAAACGGCTAGAGCAAAATCTAATAATTTTTGGAGTCTTTGGGCGATTTCTGTCCGAGAAATAGATTCAACCAAAGGTGGGCGTTCGCCAATTTCATAATGGTAAAACTGCGCATAGAAGTTCTCCATTTGGTACAAAAGATACTGACTCAACTTATAAAATCGATCGTAAATCAACTTTTTCATTGGCCGCCTGTCGCTTTGGCTGATGGCGACGAGTGAGTCATGTCGATTGACTTCCAGCCCACAGTCTATTTCCAGTTCGTGTAACAATTTTTCGAGATTCGACCACGGTTCATCGACATAGTAGTACTGAATCCCGATCGGCAAAATTAACACATCTTCAGTTCTGCCTGCTTTAACTAAATCCTCCATCCCCCAAAATCCAATCTGGGCAGCCCCTGGTTCGAGTGGACTGACAATTTCGCTATGTCCATTAGTGGCACCCTCTGGAGCCAAGGCAATCGGCATTTGTCCATCGACGAGCAAATCTCGCGCTGATTTTAAGGCTAGTCGATCGGATTTACCCCGATGAATGGGAATACCACCGAGCCGAGGATAGAGCCAACTGACAAATTTCCCCGCCCAGAGTAGAACGCCGCGATCGTAGATAAAGTGAGCGAATACCGGGGATTTGAGTGAAATTCGATGCTCTGTGGCAGCCGCAGGTAAAATCTTGGTCAATAAATATCCCATGCAAAATGCGTCATCCGTACTTGGATGCCGAAATGCCAAAATTAACCGCAATCGCCCCATTTGGGATTGCTTATAAACTTCCACCAATCGATCGATATGACTCGCCTGAATTTTGCTAATATGCAGCTTACTATTCAACCAATAAGGTAAGCTCCGCACAGCTAGTCGAAGTACCCACAACTTGAAATTGGGTGGTAAAAATTCTAGTGGGGCTGTAGCTTTGGTGATTTGGCGCATGATAAAAACACTCTCCGACTTCGTAGAGCGTATCTTAAATACTCAAATTAATCACCGTCTAAATGACTGATTTAATTGATGCTTGTATAAATTTTTAGTATCT
Organism: Chamaesiphon sp.; assembly: GCA_041738715.1. Lineage (GTDB taxonomy): Bacteria > Cyanobacteriota > Cyanobacteriia > Cyanobacteriales > Chamaesiphonaceae > Chamaesiphon. The sequence goes on along the minus strand of JBGSPI010000092.1, from coordinate 27,827 downwards.
TTTATCTATAATACCCACTATCGATCCCAGGCAGGATGTGATAACAGAGATGAGATGACCCGAACACCTCTGAGTTGATTAGATAGGGGTAAATGCCCCATCGGAGCCGCTAAACTCCAGGTAAATGACCCTGGGTATCGCGTCCAGTTATTCCCGCTCTTCCAGCCAATTTTAGCCCACAGTTTATCCCAATTTTTACCCATCCCCAGCCACAGATCCCGTTGAACAGAGAACCCAAATTTACCTTGGGAATGGGCTACCCAGAGGGCATCGATCGTCTGAAGGTCAATTTCTGGCAACTGTTCGACCTCTGTAAAGTAAATCCACTTACGCTGGATTGCTCCAGTCCCGGCAAGTTCGCACAGTTTCTCAGTTGTCAGTTTATCTGCGGCTTGAAAGTCCTGTTGGGCGAGTAATTTTTGGAGGGCTGCATAATCGATTTGAGCACTCGATCTCAATGGCACAATCCCTGTAGGCAACTCCCGATCTAGATAAGTCCGCGCTTGGGAGAACTCGCTGTGATACAAAGCTTGATAAACTGCTCCCGCCAAGACAATCGGTGCTGTCGATCGCTTCTCGTCTAGCCATTCGAGTAAAATTTCAATGCCTGGTTCTCCGGTAGCAACGATCTCCGCAACCATCTGCAACTGAGTTTTGGCGTTACTATTTATGAATTTATCCTTCAACTCTAGCGTTTCTGGCGGCATCGATGGTGATTTTGTGATGGAATCAGGCATGGGTGAAGATCGGCTGTGCATTGGGCTAGTACCGATCGATATTTTACCGAAAAATTCTGGGATTTGGAGCTACCCCCCTCTTTTGCCAAATATGTCTTTATATAAAGGAATATTTCAATTCTGACTGACGATGATAGGTTTGGGGGGATCTACTGATGAGTCCATGCTAACATCCATCAATGTAAGCACAAGTCATGAAGAGAGTATAGCTGTGGTACTACGGGTTGCTGTTGTCGGTTCTGGGCCAGCGGGTTCTTCCGCCGCTGAAGTCTTGGCGAAAGCTGGAATTGAAACTTATTTATTTGAACGCAAATTAGATAACGCCAAACCTTGTGGTGGAGCGATTCCTCTGTGCATGGTGAGTGAATTTGACTTGCCACCGGAGATTATCGATCGCCAAGTGCGGCAGATGAAGATGATTTCACCTTCCAATATTGAAGTCGATATCGGTCAAACACTCAAAGATGGTGAGTATATTGGCATGTGTCGGCGAGAAGTCTTGGATGGATTTTTACGAGATCGAGCAGCTAAACTCGGTGCCAAGTTGATCAACGGCACTGTGCATAAGTTGGAAATGCCTGGACTAAATACCACCGATCCTTATGTGTTGCATTATGCAGATCACTCCAGTGGCAGTATCGAAGGGGAAGCTAAAACCCTGAAAGTCGATTTAGTAATTGGTGCAGATGGTGCCAATTCTCGCGTTGCCAAAGCGATGGATGCTGGAGACTATAATTACGCGATCGCTTTCCAGGAAAGAATCAGACTGCCTGAAGACAAAATGGCTTACTACCACAGTCTCGCGGAAATGTATGTGGGTGATGATGTCTCGACTGATTTCTATGCCTGGGTCTTCCCCAAATACGACCACGTAGCAGTGGGTACGGGGACGATGAAGGTACACAAAGCCACAATTAAAGATTTACAAGCTGGGATCCGTAAACGGGCGGCTAAGAAGCTGGAAGGTGGCACGATTATCAAAGTTGAAGCTCACCCCATCCCCGAACATCCTCGTCCCCGCCGAGTAGTTGGACGTTGTACGCTGGTAGGTGATGCGGCGGGTTATGTCACCAAGTCTTCGGGTGAAGGTATTTACTTTGCCGCGAAATCTGGGCGGATGTGTGCCGAAACGATCGTCGAACGTTCCGAGCAGGGCGCGAAAATCCCCACAGAAGCGGATCTGAAGGTCTATATCAAGAATTGGGATAAAGCCTATGGATTAACTTACACGGTACTGGATATTCTCCAGCGGGTATTCTATCGTTCTGATGCAACTCGCGAAGCTTTCGTCGAAATGTGTAGCGATATCGATGTCCAAAAGTTAACATTTGATAGCTATCTTTACAAAACTGTAGTTCCTGCGAATCCGTTCACTCAAATGAAGATTACCGCAAAAACGATCGGTAGTCTCCTCCGGGGTAACGCACTAGCTCCCTAGTTATCGCAACCGCCAAGCTTGTTAGGACAGATATTCCCGACTTCTTGGATAAGTCGGGAATATAGCCTCACCAAATGTTCTAACCGCCCTGGCGACTGCTATTATTTATCCAAATTTAACTCGCACTTAGGAAAGGTAGGTACTATTACCTACCTTTTTTAGATCTTGGAGTTTATACTATTGACTACTTTCTAGTGAGAGCGGGTAAGTTTTGTTCTAAACTTTTAGTTCCAAACAAAATAATTACATAAATCTGCCTTTACTATTTACTATTACTTAAATAATGTGTCGTCTGCTTGCTTACAAGGGAATACCCCAGTCACTCGATCGATTGATCTCTAAACCAGAACATTCGCTGATCGTTCAAGGCTATCAACCGCGCGAAATGACCGCAGGGATCATCAATGCTGATGGGTTTGGGATTGGCTGGTATCATACTGATCGAGATACCGAGCCATTTATCTACAAACATACCCTGCCCATCTGGAATGATGTGAATTTGCCCTCATTGAGTCGGTATGTTGAAACTGGTTGTATGTTAGCTTATGTGCGGAGTGCGACGGAAAAGCAATCTGTCAGTTTGAGTAATTGTCAGCCATTTGAAGATGGTAAATTGTTATTTTTGCATAACGGATTTATCGATAACTTTCGGAGTGGTTTATATAAACAAATTCGTGACAGGTTGCACCTGCATATCTATCAATCGATCGATGGTACTACCGATTCTGAACATATCTTCGCCCTCTTGGTGAGCGAAATCCATACTCATCCCGAACTCCCGTTAGAAATCGCGCTCCAACGCACTTTACAGATTCTGCGAGGTTTAGCAGCGACAGCACAAACTACTATCTCAGCTAATATTGTGATTAGTGATGGCGATCGATTGATTGCCTCCCGATTTGCTTATGGTACCGCAGTGCCGTCACTTTATTGGATTCGCGATAGTCCCGATTATCCGAATTCGGTAATATTAGCCTCTGAGCCACTATTTATGGGCAACTGGCAGAGTTGTCAGGTTCAAAGTATTATTACAGTCGAATCAAATCTGGAGATCCAAACGCATCCGATTCCTATCTCGAACATCATCTAGGCTGACAGTGAATTGCAGTCTGTTGATTTTTAAAAACCCAAAACCGCACAAAAACCAGAAAGATCTGTTATGGATCTTCCTGGATCGTTCATCTGATAGTTAAATCTACGAAAACTACCAACGGGAAATCACTTAATTTTACAACTTTAGCTAACTAATTTATGTTGTAGTAATTACTTTTTCCTAATTTTCACCTGTACCATCGCGAGGTTGAATTACTCCGAAGCCTCCATGATTACGTCGATAAACTACATTAATTTCACCTGTTTCGGCACTGCGATACATATAGAAATCATGATCGACTAATTGCAACTGAGCTAAGGCTTCTTCGATCGTCAATTTAGACATAGCAAAGTACTTAGTCCGAACTACCTCTGCTGGTAAAGTTGCGGATCGATTATCGGTGAGATTATAGTCCAATAATGATAGATCTATTTCTTCTCCGAGATCTTTAGAATCTACTCGCTCCTTCTTGTTAGAACTCCGTTCTTTATACTTGCGCAATTGGCGAGAAATCTTGTCTGCAACGAGATCGATACTTGCATATAGATGTTCGCTCGCTTCTTCTGCTCGAATCACTGCCCCATTAGCGTAAATAGTTACCTCAGCTACTTGTGAAGAAGCAATGCGGGGATTTTTGGCAACTGATAGATTTACATCTACTTCGGTCGTGATATGCTCAAAATGACTGACTGCCTTTTCAATTTTCTGATTCACATATTCACGAATGGCATCAGTAATTTCGATATTTTTACTCTGGAGCACAAGCTTCATAAGCATCTCCCACTGGGTATGACGTTGGATAAAAAATGAGAAAAATTTAGCTTTCTGGTGTAGCGACTTTTTTCACTATACTGACTCGTTGATATAGCATCTCACCTAAACAATGAATAATACTACATTACAGGTTAAAGTCAGCTTTAATTAGTGATTGTTGAGGAATGGGGAAGATAACTACCTCACATTTTCTGTGATTACCTATACATTAGCATCTTATCGGGTCGTGGAAACTGACTTCGATCGCGTGGTTAGAATACTTTGCATTCTGTGACATTCATTTACATTTTCTAGTGTAGCTGAGGCTGTCGATTTCTATTGTTCCTGACCAACAATTTGGGTACCCATGCTAATGTAGTATAGGCAATGGCAAATCAAACCTGATATCCTAACGGCACCAATAGTTTATTACTAGCTTTTATCACTATTCATAATTTTGCATGACGATAGCCATGATTCGCGTACCTGCTACCACCGCTAATTTAGGGGCAGGATTTGACTGTATCGGTGCAGCATTGAGCCTGTATAACGAGTTTACTTTGACCCCGATCGATGCTCCGGATCTCGTGATCGCTGTGCGCGGATTAGAAGCGGCAAGAGTCAATACCGATGCTACCAATCTTGCCTATCAAGCTTTTCTCAAACTCTATCAGCGAATCGATCGCACGCCCCCAGTGATCCAACTGGAGATCAAGTTAGGGGTACCTCTAGCCCGTGGATTGGGTAGCTCGGCTACGGCGATTGTCGGTGGATTACTCGGCGCAAATACTTTAGCTGGTGCTCCTTTGTCTACCGCAGAAGTGATGCAACTAGCGATTGAAATGGAAGGACATCCCGATAACGTCGTACCAGCCTTGATTGGCGGCTGTCGGTTGGCAGCAACTGCGGCGACTGGTTGGGAGATCGCCGACATTCCCTGGCATAGTAGTGTTGCTGTAGTAGTTGCTATCCCCGATTTTGAACTATCAACCGAAGCTGCACGGAGTGTCTTACCAACTGAATACAGCCGCGCTGATGCGATCTTTAATACCGCCCATTTGGGTTTACTCATTCGTGGATTGGAGACTGGCAATGCCGAGTGGTTGAGAGCCGCCTTGGTCGATCGGTTGCACCAACCATATCGTCAACGATTAATTCCTGGCTATAATGATGTAGAACAAGCTGTACTTGCGGCTGGTGGCTATGGAATGGTGATTAGTGGTGCAGGCCCTACCCTATTAGCTTTAAGCCATGCAGAACACGCTCCAGCAGTTGCTGAGGCAATGTCTACAGCTTGGCTGTCCGATCAGATTGTTGCAACAGCCCAAACATTGACATTGGATCTCCAAGGTGCTCGTGAATTGTGATATTTCCAATTTTTGGTAACTACGTCGCCTCTTGCCCTGTGATCGAGTATCCGTGCGATTTTAGTTCTGCCCAGGCAGAGGCTCTGCCAACACATCAATTGGGGTTTGACCTTCGGGCTATTTCATTAGCTGCCCAGACTTGCCCAGCAAATGTGGAGACTTTGACTAGTTTATTGTTGCGAGATTTACCCAGCTATGCCAATCGGATCATTCAGCGACGGCGGAAACGAACCGATCTAGTCTATAGTTCTGTGATCCTCGCCGGGAGACCAGAATTTACGCCGATTGACAATACAAGTCGAGAATATCCACCACTTTTCCCTCAAGCTGGGCCAACACAGGTCTTTATTACTACTCTAGAAGTACAATACACGGGCACAAAGTCAGCCAAAATTCAGCAGTTCCACTGGCTATTTCTCGTCAACACACGATTGGGTTGGCGACTGAGCAATATTTATTCACGAACCAGCACTAGTCCCCGCACAGAGGATACTGTCATCGCCCCACCGACGGAAAGCAGTCGGACAATTGTCGGTGAAGCGATTCGCACTTGGCTGAATGACTGTCATGTCGGAAAAGTGACTTCTTTTCCACGGCAAGCTGGGGAATTGCCACCCAAATGAACAGCTTTCCTTTCCTCAACTTTTAAATTTAAGATACCGCCTTCGCCACGAAAATTAAGCCAACGACCAGTATCACACCAACTGTGCCAATAATCAGATAATTTCGCTTCTGGCTGGGAGTAGCCGGTTCGGCAGTGTACATTTTCGGCTCGGTTGGAAAATTATTCAACCTATTGTCACCATCATTATTGATATATGGCATCGATTGTTACCTTAGTATTAAAAAATTAGTCAATTTAATCTATTGCTATTCAACACTAAAGATCGATCGTGGTCAAGATTTAGCCTAATATCCGGATCTAGGATCGGTGACAACTGGGCGGGTGATTAAAGGTCGCTGATTGATGTGATTGTCACTACTGGCAGCATAAATTCATCACAAACAACTACCAAAATTGTCATTCAATGAAAGAGAATGAATGAACTATTGGTTCATATTTATTACACCATCCATAGTGGTTGAAAATTGTCAAGCTCCCCAGATGCGATCGAATTAAAAAAAATCTATAAATCTCGGTTTTTCTGGAAAGTTTCGATTAGAATATGAGTCCCCCTCCTTGCAACTGATCTATTCTATGGGACAATCCGATCTACATCCTATCCACCATACAGAATTGGTTACTGCTAGTGGAATCGATCGAGCATTAGTCGGACTAAATTTCATATCTCTAGATGGAAATTCTGCTTATGATCGATTATTTATTTCACCACAAATTCCGCGTAATAATAGCGGTCAGGTAATCCCTAGTTGGATGCGCAGATATGCCCATTGTATCCAGGGTGGCTGGTGGTGTAGTGGTCTAGATCCTTTGAATAAATGGCAGCCGATGGAATGGGGAACTTTTAAACCCAAATTACCAGCTAAAAATTCAGAGGGTAAAGTTATTAAATATGAGCATCCGCCCCATGTTCCAACTAGATTATTTTGTTTGCGAGTAACATCAGAAATTTGGACAAAAACTGCTAATCTATTTAGATCTAAATTACCACTACAAATTGATATAGATCGACATGGAGAAGCGATCGGTTTTTGGCAATGGGTCATTGAACAGCAAATACCGATTGTTATTTGTGAGGGAGTCAAGAAGGCTGCAACTCTTTTGACTTATGGCTATCCAGCAATCGCCTTGCCAGGAATTAATAGTGGCTATCGAGTAATTAGAGACTTGCAAGGCAATATAATTGGCAGGAATTTAATTCCTGAGTTGGCAGTATTTGCCAGTCAGAAACAAAGCTTTTATATCTGTTTTGATTATGAAAATGTTCCGCGTAAATCAAAATTAGTTGACACAGCAATAATCCACTTAGGTGAATTACTTCATCAGGCAAAATCTGTCGTTAAAGTGATTCGACTGCCTGGAGATGAGAAAGGTGTTGATGATTTGATTGCGGCGCGTGGAATTAATATTTTTCAGGAGGTTTATCAACAATCATTGGATCTAGAAATAGATCTGGCTCAATCTAAGCGTCATAGTGAATTAACCTATCCTGCCAATCTATCTGTCAATCTGCGTTATTTGCATGGATTTGAATTTCCGACTAGTGGTATAGTCGGCATTAAGTCAGCTAAAGGAACTGGTAAAACTACAGCATTAATTCCCGTCGTTGCTGCTGCACAAGCAAGTAATTGTCCAGTATTATTATTAACTCATCGAATTCAATTAGGTAGATTTCTGTGCCAAAAAATTGGGGTGAATTGGATTAATCAAGATATTCCACATCTGACCACAGATAGCCTTGGTTTATGTTTAGATTCAATGTGGAAACTCAATCCAGATGATTGGGTGGGTGGGGTAATTATTTTAGATGAAGTCGAACAATCACTCTGGCATTTACTCCATAGTTCGACCTGTAAAAAGAAACGATTAGCGATTTTAAAAACTTTTCAACACCTGATTGCTAGAGTGTTGGAGACAAATGGACTAGTTATCGCTCAAGATGCAGACTTATCGGATATTTCGATCGATTATCTCAAAAAATTAGCCAATACAGAGATCGAACCGTGGATTCTGATTAACCATTGGCAAGCCGAACGAGGATGGGATGTTCACTTTTACGATACTCCTAATCCTACGGCTCTGATTCACCAACTAGAACTCGATCTCCGCGCTGGGTATAAGTGTTATGTTACCACAGACAGTCGATCTGGTCGTTATGGTTCTGATACAACCTGTCGTTATATCAAACAGACGCTCAAGCAATTGGAAGATCGCTATACTAAAACTTTGGTAGTTTGCAGTCATACTACTAACACGATTGGACATCCTGCAGTCGATTTTGTTTCAGCAATTAATACTCAAGCACCAGAATATGATGCCGTATTTGTCACCCCAACTTTAGGTACTGGAGTGAGTATCGATGTCAAACATTTCGATCGAGTATATGGTATCTTTCAGGGTGTAATTCCCGATCCAGAAGTTCGCCAAGCATTAGCTAGAGTTCGGGCAAATGTACCGCGTCATATTTGGTGTGCCAAAAGAGGGATGGGGACAATTGGCAGTGGGAGTAATAATTATCGGGCGTTAGCTCATTGGTATCAAGAAAATTATCAAGAAAATTACGCGCTCATGTGTCCATTATCCCGAATTGATGTCGATATACCGTTTGTTTACGATCCGATTCATCTTCGCACTTGGGCAAGATTTGCCGCTCGAATTAATGCTTCAATTACACTCTACCGTGATGCTGTAAAAGCTGGCTTGATGGGCGAGGGACATCAGATTCAAATTGTGAGTGAAGATCGAGATCGTCAGAGTTTACAAGAACTCCGCACTGCACTGATCCACGCAGCAAAAACCGATCCTGAAAAATCTTTAGAAATTATGCGAGAAATTGCCAATATTCACAAGCAAAAAACACAGCGCGATCGCGAGTATAGTCTGATCGGTACTCAGACAAAAAAAATTCAACAGCAGGTTAAAACTCAGTTGGCACAAGCGATTGCTACTGCTCCAGACATCAGCCACCGTGAGTACCAGTTTCTCACAAACAAACGCTTTTTAAGTGAATTAGAACGCGCTCAAGTGGAGAAATATACCCTCCAACAACGATATGGAATTACCATCACACCCGAACTCAAATTAAAAGATGATAAGGGCTATTATGGGCAACTATTAACTCATTTTTACCTACTCAATCATCAGCAATATTTACCTCAGTCCATCTATTTAGTTTGGAATCGAGATGATGTCGAAAATAGACCAGATCGAGTATTCTTACCTGATGCAAACCACCATATTCTCAAAATCCAGGGATTATTAGCCTTGGGAATTATCAACTTTCTTGATGCCGATCGAGAAATGCAAATTACCGATCCCGATCTCGTCTCACTGAAACGAATTAGCTATTTGTGCAGCCAACATATCAAACGTGCAATTGGTATTGATATTCCCTATAATACAAGTGGGGAAGTGAGTCCGATCGTTATTCTCAATCGATTCTTACAACTGCTCGGATTAAAAGTTCAACCTACTCGCTCTATTTTAAATGGACAAGGTAAACTTGAAAAAGTTTATCAACTCGATCGATCCTTATTAGATGATGGTCGAGGTGAAATTTTTAGTGTTTGGCAACAACAACAAAGTAGAGAACTACTCCGCTCTGCTTAATTAGAGCTTAATAGTCAAAGTCATCAGCAATATCTCGGCGTTCTAATCGCCTAACTCGACGATTTAGCAATCTATTTTTACGTTGAACCTCTGATAGTTCAAAATTTAGATCGTCAGCATAATTTCGGAGTGGCGTAAACCCATCTTGAACTAGCAACATCACAGCAGCCTCAATGCTATTGATCCGGTTGCGGAGATCGTTCATATCTTCCCGCAAAGCGTTATCATTTTGCTTCATTGCGCCGATATCTTGCTTCAATCCGCTAACATCTTGCTTTAATTCGCCGACATCCTGCTTTAATCCACCGACATCTTGCTTTAATCCACCAACATCTTGCTTTAATTCACCGACATCCTGCTTTAATCCGCTAACATCCTGCTTTAAGATGCCAATATTTTGAGTCATCGTAGACATACCTGCCAACAATTGACCTAACTGGCTTTCAATTCGATCGAGTTTTTCCTCCGACATAACGCCTCAACAATTTTGCTCGATTAAGTTCTATTTCAATCATAAATTATATTTAATCACCTTCTCCAGCTTTCCAGGCAATATCCTTACTCGGCTGAGGATCGGGTAGCTGAAGTGAAACCAAACCAGCCGCCAAAATAAACGCCATCGAAGTCCATAAGCAACCAACTAATCCATAAGACTGGTAAACCACTCCAGATAGGATTGTCCCCGCTAGTCGTCCAGCGGAGTTTGCCATGTAATAGAAGCCCACATTGAGCGCGACTTTATCATCATCAGTAAATGCCAAGACTAAGTAAGAATGGACTGCGGAATTAAACGCAAATACTACCCCAAATAGCATCAATCCAGCAATAATTACCCGATTAGGTTCGAGTCCAAATTGCAAACCAATGGCAATTAGTCCGGGCACGGCGGTAAGTGCAAAAGTCCAAAACCGAATTGTTGAAGCTTGGGGTGGACGACCGGAATCAAAGCGTTTTAGTAGCGTTGGGGCGGAAAATTGAATAAACCCGTAACCAATCACCCAAATCGCCAGAAATCCGCCAACTTGAGCGAATGACCACCCTAACACACTGCGTAAAAAAACAGGTAAACCCACCACGAACCAAACATCTCTCGAACCAAATAGAAAAAATCTTGCTGCTGAGAGGACATTTATTTCTTTGCTCTTAGAAAATAACTGGCTGAATTTGACCTTCTCCTTGATTTTTCCCATGCCTTTAGGCAACATTAGTCCGCTGAACATCAGGATGAACAGCACTCCAGCCATTATCCAGAGGGAATAAACAAACCCAACAGAGGCAAGTAATGCACTCCCAACGAAAAAACCCACCCCTTTGAGCGCGTTTTTCGAGCCGGTGAGGATGGCGACCCACTTAAACAAGGCAGATTGAGCATCTTGGGGCACAACCAAGCGAATCGCGCTCTTGGTACTCATCTTGGTCAGGTCTTTGGCAACTCCCGAAAAAGCCTGCGCTCCCATCACAAATAGTACGGCGGTAAATTGTGGCCAACTAGGATCGAGCCGAGATAGCATAATTAAAGAGAATACCTGTAGCCCAATGCCTGTGTAGAGCGTCACTTTTAATCCAAATTGGGAGCCAATCCAACCGCCGAGGAAATTGGTGACGACACCAAAAACTTCGTAGAACAGGAATAGAGAGGCAATTTGAATCGGGGTGTAGCCGATACTATTGAAGTAGAGTAATACTAGTACTCGTAGGGCACCATCGGTAATGGTAAAGCCCCAGTATGCTAGCGTGACGAGGATATAGTTGCGGAGATTCGCGTCGGCGGCGGTTGGATTGGTCATGGGTGGGAAAGATGTTCAAACGCAAAGGACGCAAAGGGTTGTTGGTGTTTGGGCGGGATTTTTGGTGTGGGTCGCAAAGGTCGCAAAGGTTAGAGGCTGAGGGCTACTTTTTGGGCGAGTTCGACCATCCGATTGGCATAACCCCATTCGTTGTCGTACCAGGCGAGGATCTTGACTTGGGTGTCATTGACGACCATTGTGGAGAGAGCATCGACGATCGCCGATCGAGGGTCGTCTTTGTAATCGATCGAGACTAGGGGGCGTTCTTCATAGCCGAGAATCCCCTGAAGTACGCCTTCGGCGGCGGTTTTGAGTAAGCTGTTGACTTCTGCTACGGTTGTCGGTCTGGCGACTTCAAATACACAATCAGTTAGGGATGAGTTGAGTAATGGTACGCGCACGGCGAGTCCGTTGAGTTTACCTTGGAGTTCAGGATAGATTAACCCGATGGCTGTTGCTGAACCGGTGGTGGTGGGAATTAGGGACATTCCTGTCGCTCTGGCACGGCGTAAATCTTTATGCGGGGCATCAACTACTACTTGGGTGTTGGTGTGGTTGTGGATGGTGGTGATTAAACCGTGTTTGATGCCGATACCTTCGAGAATTACTTTGATGACAGGTGCTAGACAGTTGGTGGTGCAAGATGCGGCGGTCAGGATCCGGTGTTTGTCAGGTTCGTAGAGGTGGTCGTTCACTCCCATCACGATATTGAGTGCTTCTTGCTTGACAGGTGCGGCAACGATCACCTTTTTGACACCTCGATCTAAATAAGGATTCAAGGTTTCGGGTGTCCGAAATTTGCCGGAAGACTCTAACACAATATCCACACCATAACTCGCCCAGTCTACCTGCCCTGGCGCCGCAGATTCACTGAAGGTGAGGGTTTTGCCGTCGATCGAGATTCCGTTGTCAGTAGCGATGACATCTGGTGTCCAGCGACCGTGAACTGAGTCAAATTTCAGCAGGTGAGCCGCTGTGTCTGCACCGCCTTTAATTTCGTTAATATGGACAAATTCCAAATCGGGACAGTCCCAAGCTGCTCGCAGAGCTAATCGCCCAATTCGACCGAATCCATTAATGCCAACTTTGATAGCCATTATATCTCCTTGATTCTGGAAGTTCCGAACATCAACAGTATACAGATATATCAATAAAAATTGATATGTTTTCTAATAAAGGACTGGCAACCTGACTCCCCAGCCCTCAAATTCATTGGACTTTTTGTTGCAAGTCATCGAGTTTCAAGTCTAATTGTTCTTTCCCACCAAATGAGGTGCCGACCTTGCCCGTATTTAAGCGAACATAGTTGACATTTTCCATCGCATCTGGGAGGGGAATATACCCAACCGTTTTCGCTGTCTGGGATGATTTCTTGATATAAAACTTGACGAAGCCATCGACTAATTTCCGGTTAGGATTCGATCGAGGATTGACATAAATAAATAAAGGTCTAGCTAGTGGCTGATACTGATTTTTCGCCACTGCTTTGAGCGATGGCAATACTGGCCCTTTACCGCTATCAATTGCTAATGCCTTAAGTTTAGCTTGGTTCTGCTCGTAATAAGCAAACCCAAAGTAACCCAGAGAATTGGGATCTTTGGTAATTCCCTCAACTAATTCATTATCATCTTCACTGGCTGTATAGTCTCTCCGGCTAGCTCCAGTTTTGCCAACTACAGCTTCGCCAAAGTAATCAAATGTCCCGGACTTATCTCCGGCACCATAAAGGGTTAGGGGTCGATCTGGCCAATCAGCGCGAACCTGGTTCCAGCGTGTAATCTTTTTTTCCGCCGCTGGTTCCCAAATCTTTTTCAATTCGGCGATAGTAATATCTTTCGCCCAATTATTTTGAGGATGCACCACAACAGTGAGGGCATCAAAGGCAATCGGAAACTCCATATATCTAACATTATTTTTCTGACAAGCTTCTATCTCTCCTTGGAGAATTGGTCGAGAAGCATTGCTGATATCTGTTTCTCCAGCACAGAATTTCTTAAAACCACCTGTGGTACCAGAAAATTTAACTTCGATTTTTGCTTGATTAGCTGGTACCGCTTCAAACTCCCTAGCGATTTTCTCGGTGATCGGATAAACTGTGCTGGAGCCATCGATTTGAATTGTCGATGCCAGTGTATCAGTATTATTACCATCAGTTGTTGGGATAGATGTTTGCGGTGTTTCGGCGCAACTGGTGACAAAAGCTAGTATGCCGATCGCTAAAGCTAATTTCCTGGCTATGGTATTCATCGATCTCATTTCCTGGCTGATATCAGATTATATACGTCTATCATTTCAAAAAAAATTGTTTTGTCAATCACAAAATGCGATCGAATATACACCCAAGTGAAAAATTAATATACCTTCAAGAATCGTGACAATGGCGATTTTACAACCCGCAGCGAGATGTACATCGACCAGCCTCCCAATTCCCCTCGTCCCCTCGTCCCCTCGTCCCCCAGTCCCCCATCTCCTGAACTCAATACTAAGCACTTCAAAATTTCACTCAATTTGACAACTCTTGCTTGGTGAAACTTAGATGTGAAAATAAAATTAATTGGTATCAATCTAGTGATAATTTAAAACAACATAAATTGATTAAACTAGATTTTAATCGTGACTGATTGATAATACTTAATCAATATTTAAATTAACCTTAAACAATTGTTAACCCAAGTAGAACAGACAGTTGCGCTAAGATTCAGGTGGTGTCAAAGCAGCCCAACAATATGCCCAAATAGCTATTGTTAAAAATTGTGGTTTGAGATCGGTGTCTTTTCATAAATTCAGCAACTATGTTATTCAGTAATTTCAGTAAGTTTGCCGCTGCCACAGCAGTAACAGTATCAATTTTAGGTAGTCAATTAGCTGCAATGGCTCAAGTGACTCTTAGTGGTGCCGGCGCAACTTTTCCCCAGCCATTGTATGAGAGATATATCCGTGAGATTCGGAAGGCTCATCCTGATATTAAGATTAACTATCAGTCAATTGGAAGCGGTGGTGGGATCAGACAAACCATCGGTCGCACAGTAGATTTTGGTGCTAGTGATGCAGCGATGACTGATGCAGACATCAGCAAAGTAAGCGGTGGCGTAATCATGGTGCCTACTGCTGGCGGCGCTGTATCGGCAGCTTACAACTTACCTGGCGTTAAAAATCTCAAGCTATCTAATGCCGTTTTAAGTGGAATATTTACAGGTAAGATCACTAGCTGGAGCGATCCTCAAATTGCCAAGAATAATCCAGGGGTTAAATTCCCATCTGGGGTGATTAAACCTGTGGTTAGAGCAGATGGTAGTGGGACTTCCTTCATCTTCAGTAATTATCTGAGCTTTGTCAGCCCAGAATTTAAATCCCAAGTTGGCGCGAACGTTGCCCCTAAATGGCCTGGTGGTTTTCTCAAAGGTAAAGGTAATCCTGGTGTAGCTGCATTGGTTAAAAGCACTCCAGGTTCGATTGGCTATGTCGAGTACGAAGTTGCCCTGAGAAATGGACTTTCATCTGCCCTCGTTCAAAATGCTGGCGGTAAGTTCGTTGCACCATCCCAGAAATCTGCAAGCGCAGCCCTCTCAGACGTTAAATTCCCTGATAACTTTCGGGTATTTGATGTGAATTCAGCTAATGGTTATTCCATTGTTGGTCTGACTTGGTTGTTGATTCCCAAAGTTCACAAAGATCCGGCAAAAGCTAAAGCAATTAAAACAATGGTGAGATGGATCCTCACCGATGGGCAGAAATTTAACGCCAGTTTGAACTACACAACCATCCCAAGTAGTGTAGCTGCCCGGGCAATCTCTGCTGTTGAGTCTGGCGTGAAGTAAAATATCTAGATAAGGGCGGTATACCAAACGACAGATCTTAGTGTAAATTTTGGATCGAAAGATCCTAAAATGAAATTAGACTGTCCGACGGGTATCGCCTTACTCTAGTTTAACTTCTGCTAGCCAACTAAAGATTGCTGTTAACCTTTAACTATGTGCAAAAATGTCCTCCTCCCAAGACTTGTTATCACCCATAACCAATCGCGTGGTTAGGCAAAATAAACCATCGCGTAACGATCTCGCCGATCGATTGTTTCGCTATGTGATTTATGGTGTAGCTGGAGTTTCGGTTAGTATTCTGTTCTTGATGGGATTGACGATTTTTGGTCGATCCTTACCAGCCATTAACCAGTTCGGTTTAGGTTTTCTAGTTGGGACAGAATGGAACGTCCCAGACGCTATTTTTGGTGGTCTCCCTTTAATTTATGGCACACTCGGTAGTGGTTTTATCGCCCTGCTGGTAGCTGTTCCCGTTGGTTTATCTGTAGCAATTATTACGAGCGAAGACTTATTACCGCAGGGGGTGCGGACAGTCATCGCATTTATGGTCGAGCTAATTGCGGCGATTCCCAGTGTTATTTTTGGTTTATGGGGATTTTATACCCTCGTCCCACTAATTCGACCGATTCAAGCTTTTCTCCATACTAACTTTGGTGGTTTTCCCCTATTTAGTACCGAACCATCAGGATTTGGTTTGTTGACAGCAGGCACACTGCTGGCAATTATGATCTTACCCACTTTGGCCGCCGTCAGTCGAGAAGTTTTACTAGTTGTGCCGACTTACCTGAGAACTAGCTCGATGGCTTTAGGTGCGACCCGGTGGGAAACAATCTTCCGTGTAGTTCTGCCTACGGCTTTTTCCGGCATCATCGGTGCTGTCATGCTGGCTCTGGGACGTGCGCTCGGAGAAACAATGGCGGTGACTATGGTAATTGGGAATGCCACCACGCTTGGCCCATCCCTATTTGAAGCAGCTTACTCGATCCCCGCTATCTTAGCTAACCAATTTGCAGAAGCCCAAGAAGATGTGCATATCGGCGCACTTTCTTATTTATCCTTAATCTTATTTGTGCTGACCCTGGCAGTCAATGTCGGTGCGATTTTATTAGTCAAACTAGTTGAGCGGGGTGGAAAAAAATAACATGAAAGAGCCAAAAAATATATCAACAGTTATCGATTTAACCACACCCCTATCCCCTAGCCGAGGTTTCTTCGATCGAGGGATGACCGGATTGGCTTTTGCCCTGACAATTCTGGGCATATTACCACTGATTTCGGTGTTATGGAATATCCTCAGTCGGGGATTTTCCGGGCTAACCGCAACGATGTTTTTTCAACCAATTATAGACGATGGTTTTGCTAACGCCATTGTGGGTACTTTAACGATGGTGCTAATTGGTGCGCTGTTGAGTATTCCCATCGGCATTGGGACAGGTGTATATCTAGCCGAATTCGATCCGACTGGAAAAATTAATCGGAGTGTTAGATTTGTCAATACGGTGTTAACTGGGGTACCCTCGATCGTCGTGGGCATATTTACTTACGATATAATAGTATTGACCACTAAAAAGTTATTTGATTTTAGTTACAGTGCTCTCGCTGGTGGTGTCGCTCTGGCGATCATCATGCTTCCAATCATTGCTTTAACCACAGAGGAAGTATTAAAGTTAGTCCCAAAAACTTTCCGATTAGCCTCCTTTGGCTTGGGTGGAACTAGGTTTCAAACCATTTCACGGATTATATTACCTACGGCTCTTCCAGCTATATCTACTGGTGTATTGCTGGCTCTAGCTAGGGCAACTGGGGAAAGTGCGCCGCTATTATTTACTGCTTTATTTGCTCAAGACTGGGCTAGCAATATCTTTAGCCCAACTGGTTCTCTGCCCATCCTGATCTACAACTTATATAATGACCCCGATCCAGTTAAAAATCAATTAGTCTGGACAGCTTCATTACTGTTGTTGGTAGTTGTCTTAATTATTAATCTTCCCTCCAGATTATTAGCTAGCAAAGGAAGATAGATTGATATAAATCCATATTTCCATTCTTTATAGTTCACAGTTCACCTATTCCGTGGTTCTCCCGGTTTATTTATGCAAAACTCACACCCGATGAATGAAACGCCAACGGCAATTCAAGTCAACAATATGAGCTTCTTTTATGGTACTTCTAGAGCACTAGAAAGTATCAATATGACCATTCTTCAGCACAAAGTTACGTCCATCATTGGACCTTCTGGTTGCGGTAAATCAACCTTTATCAAAGCTCTCAATCGGATTACCGAGTTGGAGACCAAAGTTAAAGTTGATGGGCAGGTGTTGTTATACGATCAAGATATTTACCATCCTCAAGTAAACCTCAATCAACTCAGACGACAAGTGGGAATGGTGTTTCAAAAACCCAATCCTTTTCCGATGAGTATCTATGATAACGTCACCTACGGCGTAAAAATCGGCGGAGAGAAGTACAGTCGGACAGAGCTTGATGATATTGTTGAATCATCCCTCAGAGGTGCGGCAATTTGGGAAGAAGTGAAAGATAAACTCCGCACATCGGCGATGGGATTATCTGGTGGACAACAGCAGCGTTTGTGTATTTCGCGCGCTCTAGCGGTCAAGCCCAAAGTATTATTAATGGATGAACCTTGTTCAGCATTAGACCCGATTGCCACAGTCAAAATTGAAGATTTGATGCACAGTTTGCGCAATGAAGTGACGATCGTGATTGTCACGCACAATATGCAGCAAGCTGCGCGGATTTCTGATTATACAGCCTTTTTTAGTACTGATGAAAGTCGGATTGGTCGGATGATCGAGTTTGGTGAGACTCAGCAAATTTTCTCGATGCCAGTGGATCAACGGACAAATGACTATGTATCAGGTCGGTTTGGCTAAATTGAAGCGGTGGAGGCGTTCTGCCAGAGCGTCTCTAAACACCTGCAACTGTCCAACCAATCTAATTTTATCGGTCTAAAATAAAGACACTCGATCGATAGAATTGTTTGATGACCAACTCTTCCGCCCTGCCGTCAGATACTATTGCTGCTGGCTTCCACGCTCTATCGGATCCCCTACGTGTTCGGGTATTAGAATTATTGCGTGCGCAAGAACTCTGCGTTTGCGACCTGTGCGAACATCTAGGCACCACTCAGTCTAAGCTTTCCTTCCACCTCAAAACCTTAAAATCAGCAGGGTTAGTTCGCTCTCGTCAGGAAGGGCGATGGATTTACTATAGTCTCAATCTCTCTCAGTTTGTCGTACTGGAACAGTACTTGTCGGAGTTTCGCCGTCTTAGTCCGATTTTGCCGACTCGTTTCTGTCAAGAGTCGTGAATATACATCAACTTGGGTCAGCTTAGATAATATTAGGGTTAATCTAACTGCCGCAGCTAAAATAGCGTGAATTTAACTAAAACTGAGTTAAATAAAGTAAGAGATTCTTACTTTATTTAACGTCAAGTTCAGAGGGAACAATTAAACAATTACTTCACACCAGTTTCAACAGCTTCGATCGCGCGCGTAGCTACAGCAGTGGGGATCTTGGTGTAATTGAGTTCTTCATTGAATTTCTGTCCGTCAGTCAGGATCCATTTGACCATACCCTTGAGAGCTTGAGCTTTAGCTGGATCTTTCTGAGTTTTGGGAATTAACAACCAAGTCAAGCCAACAATTGGATATCCTTTAGGTGAATTGACATCAAATACCCGGAAGTTTTCAGGGAATTTTACATCCTCTAATGCTTCACTAGATGTTTGAGGTGATGGCGCAACAAACGCCCCTCCGGCATTTTGGACAGACGCGGCGGTAAGTTTATTTTGTAGAGCAACTTCATATTCTACATAGCCAATCGATCCGGGAGTTTGTTTCACCAAACTAGCAACGCCGGGATTCCCTTTACCTTTGAGAAAAGCTGCTGGCCATTTTGGTTCTTTGCTGACACCAACTTGGGTCTTGAATTCTGGGCTAATAGCACTAACAAAATTGCTGAAAATAAACGATGTGCCACTACCATCGGCTCGGACAACAGGCTTGATGGTACCAGTTGGTAATTTAGCACCTGGATTATCTTTGACGATTTGGGGGTCATTCCAAGTCGTAATTTTGCCAGAGAAGATCCCGGCGAGGACAGGATTAGACAACTTAAGATCTGTTACACCAGTTAGATTGTAGACAACATTAACGGCACCACCAGCGGTAGGAATCATCAGTACACCACCAGGCACCTTGGCGATTTCGTCATCTGTCATCGCCGCATCACTAGCCCCGAAGTCTACTGTACCAGCGATCGTTTGTTTAACTCCACCACCACTACCGATCGCTTGATAGTTAACTTTGATCTCCGGGCGATCTTTCCTAATCTCTTTGACATATCGCTCATACAATGGCTGGGGAAAAGTTGCGCCAGCACCATTGAGTGTTACTTCGGCTGCTGCTGGGCTACTAGTAGTTGTCGTTGAATCAGTGGTGGTAGTTGTTGTTTGACTACCACAACCGATCGGTAAAGCTGCAAATGTAACTACTGCTGCCAGAGTACCAAACCGACGGAAATTAATGGATAACATAGATTCTAGGGATTAAATTGTGCTTGAAAAATTCTGATTCCTCAGCAGAGGCTTACAACAATTGTCAACATTGCGGATACTGCTAGAATCCTAACGCAATTAACCCCTACAAATAGGTTAACAGTTGGTTAAGATTCAATCTCTCAACTATTGTCAAATTGAGTTTAAGATCGTGACTCAGTGGTAAAGTTTTGTTAAAATGGGTAAAGGATACCCACCATCCTGCCACTACTCCTGGAGAAAATTAATTTCATGCTCAGACTGGAACATATCTGCAAAATTTATCCCACCGGAGAAGTCCTCAAGGACATTAATTGGGAGGTTAAGCCAGGAGATCGAATTGGATTGGTGGGAGTCAATGGTGCTGGTAAATCTACCCAAATGAAGATTATTGCCGGGGAAATCGAACCCACTAGTGGGGAAATTATTCGCCCAGCCAGCCTGAATATCGCCTATCTCAATCAGGAATTTGATGTCGATCCGACGCGAACTGTCAAAGAAGAATTATGGCAGGCATTTGGGGAGGCTAATCGCGTTCACTCGGAACTTAATCATATTCATCAGCAGTTAGAATCAGCGACTGGTGATGAGCTAGATAAATTACTCAATAAAATGGATAAATTTCAACGTCTCTATGAAGCGTTGAATGGTTACGCTCTCGAAGCTGAAATTGATAAGATTTTACCTGAGGTGGGCTTTGAATTAGAAGATGCCGATCGATTGGTCAGTGCCTTCAGCGGTGGCTGGCAAATGCGGATGAGTTTAGCTAAAATTCTCCTCCAATTTCCCGATTTACTTCTGCTCGATGAGCCAACCAACCATTTAGATCTAGAGACGATCGAATGGCTAGAAAATTATCTCAGAAAGCTGGAAACTCCGATGGTAATTATCTCACACGATCGGGAGTTTCTCGACAGGTTATGCAATCAGATTGTCGAAACAGAACGCGGTGTTTCTAGTACTTATCTGGGCAACTATTCAGCATATCTCGCCCAAAAGGCTGAAAATGCCTCCGCTCAACTGAGTGCCTTCGAGCGTCAACAAAAAGAACTCGAAAAACAACAAGCATTTGTTGAAAAATTCCGCGCCAGTGCCACCCGCAGTACTCAAGCAAAAAGCCGCGAAAAATTATTAGATAAAATCGAGCGGATTGAAGCTCCAGAATCTAGCGTCAAAACATTACATTTCCGCTTTCCCCCTGCGCCTCGCAGCGGCAGAGAAGTAGTCGATATCCAAAATTTAGAGCATGTTTATGGTGATAAAATCCTCTTCCTCGGTACCGATTTATTTATCGAACGGGGTGATCGGATTGCCTTTTTAGGCCCTAATGGTTGCGGCAAATCTACCCTCTTAAAAATGATTATGGGGATGGAGCAACAAACCAGTGGCACCATCAAACTCGGCGAACATAATGTGATTCCCAGCTATTTTGAACAGAATCAAGCCGAAGCACTGGATCTCGATCGCACCGTCATGGAAACCATCCACGATGAAGTTCCTGATTGGAAAAATGAAGAAGTTCGCACCTTATTAGGTCGGTTTCTGTTTAGTGGTGATACGGTGTTTAAAAAAGTTGAAGCTCTCAGCGGCGGCGAGAAAGCTCGTCTTGCCCTAGCCAAAATGCTCTTGACTCCGGCGAATTTACTCATTCTCGATGAGCCGACAAATCACCTCGATATTCCAGCTAAAGAAATGCTGGAAGAGGCTCTAATTAACTATGATGGAACAGCTTTAATCGTCTCCCACGATCGATATTTTATCTCCCAAGTTGCCAATAAAATCGTCGAAGTGCGAGATGGTGAATTTCGAGTATATTTAGGCGACTATCACTACTATCTCGATAAACTAGAAGAAGAACGCGAACTCGCCAAACAAAAAGCTTTTGAGGCTGCACAAGCTGCCAAAAAAGCGGCTAAAGCTGAAAAAGCTAGTACAAAGAAAAAATAGCAATCAGGTTGCTAAATCGCCGATTTCTTGAAGAAATCGGCGATTTTTTTAACCACTAAGATGAGATCGAATATAATAGAAAGATGAGTTTACCAGTGAATCCGATGGTCGCCAATTCCCTCTCCTGGACAACCGCAGATCTTGATGCCATGCCCGATGATGGGGGCTGGAAGCGTTATGAAATTATTGAAGGAGAACTATTTGTGACTCGCGCTCCCCATATTAGCCACCAAAGAGTAGCAGGCAAAATCCAGATGCGCCTGGAAAATTGGTCGGAAGAAACTGGACTAGGAAGTAGTTTTCAAGCTCCTGGGGTCATCTTCACGCCCACAGATGCCGTAATTCCCGATGTGGTGTGGGCGAGTCAATCGCGGTTAGAAGGCGGTGTCGATGCCGCCGGACACTTTACCATCGCGCCAGAATTGATGGTCGAAATTCTCTCGCCAGGAGAGCAAAACGAACAACGGGATAAGAGTATCAAACTGAAATTATATTCCCGTTATGGTGTGCAAGAATATTGGATTGTCAATTGGCAATTCCAAACACTAGAAATCTACCGCCGCACTGATGCCCAACTGCAATTAGTGGCGACACTGTTAGCTGGAGATATTCTAACTTCACCGTTATTACCTGGATTTAGTGCGGAGATCGATCGTCTCTTTTCGTAACAGCAACTAAGCTGTTAGATCTCGATCGACTAAATAATAATTAACGTGAGTTCGGGATAAGAAATGCCTGGAGACTTTCTTTTTAACCGCAGAGGCGCAGCGATGCACTAAACCGTCGGGGAACCCGACGGTTTAGTGCATCAAGACAGAGGGCGCAGAGTAAGAAATCTATAGTTTTCAGGCGGGAAGGGAGTAGGATGCGCTAACAAGTTATTTTAGTTGGGATTTGATTTATTTTCGCTCTCAGTCGGTGAAATGAACGATCGATCTGAATTATCCATCAATCTCACATTAAATACCGGAGCTTCTACCAAGTGGAAAGTAGCGGAAGCAAATTCTACTCGCCCCTTGGTATCGAGAAATTCATCAAGAACGCGGGTAAATAGCTCGTCTTTTTTGACCCGCCGTGCTTTGTAATCCACCACATACCGGAGGGTAAATTCCATCCAATTATCGTTGGTGACGAGCGAAATCATCGGCTCAATTTTGGCATCTTCAATTAGATATTTACGCACCATTGTTTTCCATTCTACTTTAGCTAGCGGTACATATTCTCCTACAACCTCCTCGGCAATTTGCTGGATCAGTGTGCGAGCTAAACGGTGATCGCTGCCATACTTGACGGGAATATTAATTTCATCCCAAACATAGGGGAAATCAGCAGAATAGTTGTAAACAGGTTCTTTGAATACAAAACTATTGGCGATCCGGACGATTCTACCATTGTATTGATCTGCCTTCACCCACGCGCCAATCTCCATCACTGTAGTTCGCAACAGGCTGATATCAATTACATCGCCCATAATCCCCCCAAGCTGGACGCGATCGCCTGTCTTATAAAATTGCCCCAGAGAGATTGCCACCCAGCCCGCAAAGCTGGCAATTACCTCCTGGAGGGCAAATGCTACCCCCGCACCCACTACCCCAAAGACGAATGTTAATTGCCCTAATCGATCGTTAAAGACGATCGTCATCATTAGGGCGATGACGATGTAGCCAACGAATGTCACAACTTTTCGCAGGCGATAGCTAGTATCGGGATCTTGCACATATCGCGATACCGAACGGCGAAAGATCCGCACCGCGATTGTAATAATAAAAATTGCAATAATTGCCGTAATGAATTTAACTACTAACGGATCGGCAAACCAGCGTTGAGTTGATGTAATTAGATCGTTCATCAAAATAACTATCGTTCAGTAGATTTTGGTTGAGTATCTGGTAAATTGGCGAGATTCCTCACGCGATCGATCCTAAATCCCGGTACGATATAATCCGCAGGTAAATAACTTTCGGGAATGGTATTTTGATTACCATCGCGGACTGCTCGATAATGGGGGGAGAGAATTTCAATTCCGACTTCATTGCATTTATCCTGAATATTTTGGTGCAATTCTGAGTAAGTTTTTGCCATAATTTTGGGCGTGTTGGTATAGGCATTTATTTCATAACTGACGTAAAAATCATCGAGACTAGTTTGCAACACAAACGGCGCAGGTTCTGGTACGATCGATGTCGTGGCATTAGCCGCACCAATGAGAGCTTGGTGGACTTGCCGCCACGGCACATCATAACCCAGAGTAATTGTCGTATGGAGGATTAAAGGTGGTGTGTTGGGATCTTGCGCCGCTGCACTGTAATTAATAATCTGGGCATTGAGTACCGATGCATTCGGAATCGTAATCACCACATTCTTAATAGTACGAATACGAGTAACTAGTAAAGTTTTTTCGACAATATCGCCGATCGCATCCCCGACTTTCACGCGATCTCCCACCTCGAAGGCACGGGTATAGATTAAAATCACTCCAGAGACAACGTTGGCAACTGCCGCTGAGGAACCCAGGGAAAGCAACAAACCAAGGAACACCGAAACACCTTGGAATGCTGGAGATTTTGCGCCTGGAAGATAGGGAAAAGCAACAATTGCTGCAAAGGCAATAATCAGAAATGTGACCAGTTTGCTCGTCGGTTTGGCCCACTCCGTATAAAAGCCAGGAATGTTAAATGTTCCTCTACCAATCTCTCTAAAGATATATTGAAATAACTTGAGAATATAGTAAGTAATCGCCACAGTGAGGGCAATCACAAATAAGTTTGGTAAATAGTTGAATAGTGCCTGGAAGCCATCACCAATCGTTTTCAATAAGTAGCTAGATAGAGATTTGCCAATCTGCTTCGTCCAGGGAAATAGACTTAAAACGACCAAGATATAAATATAAAATAGCCCAAAAAACAAAAATAATCGCAAAAATCTTAACGTTCGATCGATTAGAGCGGTAATCTGCGTCGCGGGTAACAGTTCGATATTTTGAATACTCAGAGCCGGAATTCGCGTACCTTGTAAAGAATCTACATATCGAATCACTCTAGCTAAAACTTGACCGGAGATTCTAAATGTGATTAACAGTGCTACTGTCGTCAAGAATGTGTATAGAACACTAAGCAAGATACTTTCTAAACTGCGAGATTTTCGATATTCGCCAACTGAAGCTTTGATTTTATTCAGATATTCAGCGGTCAGTTCTTGACGATTACGATTGGCGGCTTTAGCGTCTGCATCTACTAGGGCGAGAATCGTTTGGTCTTTAGCGATGATAATTGTCTCGTCTTTTTCATCCTGAAGCTTGAGAGTCTCAATTGGAGTAGCTAAATCTTCGGCAAAATCAGTCAGTCTTTTACTAATTGCTTGGGCGCGTTCTTTCGCTGAAAACGAACCAATTTTAGCTTTTATTTCAAATAATGGTTCGCCAGCTAAGACTACCGCAGATGGGGATATTTTTTTGACGATCAGATTAGCAGTCTTTTCTTGAGGGTAGGTAAAAGGTGCCACTATGACAAAAAATAAAACTAAGACGATCGAGATTAGAAAGTTACGAAATCGGCGATCGAACATAAATTACCTGGGATTTTTTAAAATTAATGAAGCAACTGAAATTATTGCATAAGTTTAACCACCATCAGATCTATGACTCTCCCATCTCCCATCTAGAGTAGCTTTGCCGATGTCTAAATATACCAACTCCTTCCGCGTCGTACTCACCCCCAGATTTTTGGCAAACCGATCGCTCAACCATGCGAGCTTCGCTAAGATCCTGAACTTTTTCATTACTTACCCAAAATAATTATTATCTAGATCGACTCGATCGCTTGGTGATAGGTTGGGGTGCTCGACTAAATGGGTTGGTGGTTCGATCTCAAAAGGCTCTATTCGATCGGCCATTGTCCGAACCCGATCAGTCAAAATTGGCATCACATCTAAAGGTACCACCGCAAAATCTTCCCCCTGTGTTAGGGGTTGTGGGATCGGCACAAAGGCGTTTTTTTCATGAGCAGCACCAGCCTGTTCTTTAGCCGTTTCATAGCTATCGATCTTACCTGTCTTTTCGTCAAAAATAATATCGACGATCGTGCCCAAGTCGATCCCTTCGATAGTTGTCAGCTTGATACCACTGAGGACGAGATCTCGATCCAAAATTTCCTGGATCTGGGGAATCTCGCTCGCGTTAACAATTGCATCTGGAGTGTCTATCATTATTGCGGTGGGCAAAATCACCGCAATCCGATCGAAGGCAATTACCGCAGCCTCTTGAAACCAAGTTTTTTCCTCGACAATAATACCGACTAATTGATGGTTCGATCGATCTATTATCAAATCGTTGACATCAGCGATTACCTCACCCGTATCGTGGGCGACAACGGGTTTACCAATCAGATCGCTACCTTTATACATGATATTTTGCACCTCGCAGCACTGACTGGCTATGTATCGATCGATCCTGAGTAGGGTGATTGGTTTTACCAAAGTTGGGAATAATATCGATTATTCCTATATACTCACAAACTGCGGCGATCCCCAGACCAATTCCTAGTAATATGAGAGCGATCGATGAAGTAGGATTTTATTTTTTACCGATAAATCTGGGCATATTCCGAATCCATTTAATTGCATAACAGTATTATTTTTCTCTAGATCGATCCAAAAATTTCTGTTTCTGGATCGACTTCCGTAGTCTTAGCCGACCAATCCTGTGCCGATGCTGGGTCTAGTTCCCACCGATCTTCGTCGCGGTCTTCCATCATGTCCTGCACATTTAGAGGGGTTCCATCGGGTAATGAAATCCCCACAGCGATCGCCATGTCTTCAGGATCGTTTTGACCAGGGACTGATGCACTACCCCCAACTGATTCTTCGCCACTTACAGATGCTCTATAACCATCGGCTTCGAGATCTCCACCTGCGATTAAATTTGGTTCGTTATTCATACATTTTTCTCCATTTTTAAAGTTAGATAGAGGTTTAACCCCACCTCAAAGGTTGATGTTATATGCTGTGGGGTTCAAATCACCACACCATATAACCCGATTCTTAATTAACAATTTACCTTATTTTTGATTGGGCAAGCTATATAACTAAATCGTTGCAACCGTTGAAATCAGTCCTTTCGGTCGATACATCTATTTAATCAGATTGCCCCAGATTCCAAATCGGCTTAACGGTTAGATCCAAAGTTCGCTCTATCCATCCGCAGACATCAGCCGATCGGCTGATGACCTCATCGACATGAGTTATAATAATGCCGAGGATCGGTAATGCCAAAGTTACGGCTGGGTTGTGTCACTGGGGTGAAGAACACCTCAACCAAAATGAACGATTCTCCACAGGAGACGCTCCGCGAACGATTAAAACTAGATAAATACAAGTAGCAGATCGCCGATTTATATAGCGATCGAAGTGCTGGCTATGACAACGGTATATGGCATCCTCGGATTGCTCACCGTCTAGTTGAATACGCAGATATTCGATCGGGACAGAAGATCTTAGACATTGCGACAGGAAAGGGTATGGTGGCGGTCGAAGCTGCTCAAATTGTCGGCGATGAGGGATATGTGATGGGGATCGATATTGCTAGTGGTATAGTCGATCGAGCTACCCAAAAAGTTGCAGCATTGGGGTTGAATAACATTGAATTTCAGGTTGCTGATGCTGAGGCGATTGTTTTGGTGGCAATAAAGAATAATTATCTTTTGACTTTTTTTAGCATTCGTCTAGCGTTGCAGAATGACGATCTGCCCCGATCGAACCCTGAGCGATCGCCAATTTCACGACCAATCCTCTAACCGTAACTCAGCAATTTGAGCAAAATCCGATCGATTCCGCGACAGCAAGATCGCGCCTTGAGTCAACACGATCGCGGCAATCTTCAGATCCATCGCACCCAAGCGTGGGTATTGCTTCCGTAATTGTCGAGCCGCATCAAACGCAGCAGTATCAAACGCTAATAGAGTAATCGATCGATAGTCTATTGCTAGCTGTTGCAATCCACGGTAAGCCGAAGTTACCTTCTCCACCGTCTTAGCCTGACTGAGCACCAACAATCTACCTTTGACCTGCTCCTCATAGCTAATCACCGTCGTCGCAACTTGC
>JBGSPI010000051.1:0-11992 GCA_041738715.1 Chamaesiphon sp. | reverse complement strand
TTCTTAAAAGTGAACTGGCAGCTTGGCAACAAGAACGGAACCGAGAACATGCTAAAGTAAAATGGC
This sequence comes from Chamaesiphon sp., assembly GCA_041738715.1. Lineage (GTDB taxonomy): Bacteria > Cyanobacteriota > Cyanobacteriia > Cyanobacteriales > Chamaesiphonaceae > Chamaesiphon. The sequence goes on along the minus strand of JBGSPI010000051.1, from coordinate 11,926 downwards.
AATTTACCACCGCAGATGCTCGAATTAAACTGCATCATCTTTACCCACAGTTTTAGTCCGGTCACGCCACTACTGCTAATTAAAACTAAAAAGTATCACTGGGATGTAGTTGGACCACAATTTATGACCTTGCACAAGTTGTGGGAAGAACATTACCAACTACTCTCCCTCAGTGTCGATGAGTATGCCGAACGCATCCGAATGCTGGGTGGCTACCCCGTTGGCACAGCCGCTGGATTTCTGCAATACTCCACCCTGACAGAAGATCCTGGTGATATCCTCAGTGCAACCGCAATGGTCACTCGGTTAGTAGACGACCACGAAGAAATTATCTGCGCTTTACGCGCAGCCATCGAGGTATGTACCGATGATTTTCACGATGCTGGTAACGCTGACTTCTTGACTGGACAAATGGAACAACATGAATCGATGGCTTGGATGTTGAGATCGTTTATCGAAGGCGAAGCTGTTGAACCCAACGGTCAAATTGTTAGCGATTCCGTTGTTGCTATCCCTGCTGGAGTCTAACCACCAATCCGAATCTTAAAATCCCCGACTTCTCGGGCGTTGCTGATTTGAGGTATGATTCCCTTCTTCGCGAACTGCCTTATCCCTCAAGCCTAAAGCCTAAAGCCTCAAAACTTTTCATACCCTGATTCAGCAACGCCTATTTTATTTCAATCTACCAAAATAGAGCGATCGAGTCGGTTAACATTCTCTCTTTTGAGAGATGGATTTACCGGCTAAGTTTTGTAGATTAGAGATATCAACAATTTTGAGATTAAGTTAGCTAAAAATATCCAGTTAACTTTCAATTCTTAAACCAAAACTTACAGGAATATTTATTATGAGCATCGAAGGAAGAGCTAAAGCAACTGCTAAAAATATTGAAGGCAAAGTTCAAGAAGGCATTGGCAATGTAGTTGGTAGCAACACAGATCGCCATGAAGGTCAAGCTAAACAAGCTGAAGCTGAAGTTCGCCACTCAGCAGAAGACTTAAAAGAAAAAGCCGCTGATCTTGCCGAAGAAGCTAAAGAGCGGCTGAAAGCCACTGCGTCAAAAGTCTCTGGCAAAGCCGAAGAGCTAATCGGTAATGCCACCGATGACCCTGCAAAAGTAGCTGAAGGTCAAGCAAAACAGGCTGAAGGTAATCTCCGTAATGCTAAAGAAGACTTGCGCTAATTGGGATCTAATTGGGATCTAATTTCTTTCTAATCTCACCTCTTGCCAAATTAAGTCTGAGTAGTTAAATGTACTCAGACTTTTTATCAACAATCCTCAAACGTAGAGTTTATGATGGTCACAATCCTACTCAGAAGCTAGTTGACTCAGGAATTGTAACGACTTGACAATGTAGTTTGCACAAATCGAAGGTGAACTTTGATAAAATGCACTCCAGGCAGCAGACTTATATAAATCGTAATTTGCCGGATCGAAAGCAGATCGATCGAGTGGAATTGTCGTAGTTTTAGGAAACTCGACATCGAGCCAAGCTAGCCTAACTGCATGACCGATTAATACGTCGATAACGATGTATTCTTCGACCTTTAGATCGGGATTTTTTTCCGACAGTGCGGCTAATACCATTAGGGTTTCAATATTTAACTGACGATACTCTGGTGCAACAATTTTGTTAAGTAAATGTTCAATTCTCAAGGCAAAGTTTTTCTCACCTGGAGTCATTTCTGACAAAATTATTTCGCTATCTAGGCGATTGCGTTTCTCTAGTTTATCGCCGATCGTTAGTCCTTTACAATGTTGGAGCAATCGCCAGACACTGGGATAAAAATCTCGATCGACTCTATTAATTGCCCCATCTTTTCGCCGTTGATACCGCCAATCAATTATTGGTGCTTTGAGTGGCTCATCTAGCTGATCTACTTGCCACTCAATCTGATTTGACGATCGATTAAGGTGGAGTGATTCTTGCTGAAATACTGTTTTACCTAATCCTTGATAATCAGTCAACACTTGATGGAGTCTCGTTTGAATTTCAAAGGGACTAAGTTTCATCAACCGTTCGTAAGCTTCATCTTGAGTGAGATCCAGTTCAATGGCGAGTTCACTAGTTAGTAACAAGATTAAATATCCAACCCTTAATGTCAATAAGCCTTTAACTAGTTGTGGTTGTGCTTTAATTAATAAAGCGAGATAAATAATAATTTCCTGGGTCAAGACTCGATCTCGAATATCTTCACGACAGAATTTTTCGATCTTTTCGACTATTTCTGGGTAGGACATCGGTCGATCGAGTAAGGCTGCTTCACTATAAGCCATGCCGACGGTAATCTGTTTACCACTGATCAAAATATCTGTCACAGCATCGGATAAACTAATATCAACTTTATCTAATAACCCAGCCGCATATCTGACAATTTCCCACTGGGGACGGTTACTAAAATTACCTGCTTTAAAATAAACTTCATCGAGCAGATCGCCGATCGTTACATTCACTCCATCTCCACCAAATCCGGTATTAAAATCTAATCCTTTTAATTTAGTTAGGGTATGTAACAATTCAATTTGTTGGTAGAGATTATCAGATCCTCGCAGTTGTTTCAATAGTAAATTAATATTTGTTTCTGCTTCGAGCAAGAATTCTTGAATATTTGTTAACGGTTGATTGCGATCGACTGTATAACCTAAATAATATTGTTGCGGCACCAGGAAATTAACTGCCGTATCTGCAAATTTGAATTCGTATAAATTATCGATTCGTTCTGTACCCGCCGTCAATTTTAAGAGATTAAGCGACCCGAGTCGAATTGGCACACCATTACATTTGCCCTGTTTAAATTCGGCGATTAATTCTAACAGGGGTGAAGCATACTGTTGTCCTTGAAACTCATCTTGTCCTTCTTGTAATAATGATTTAGTTAATAATAAGGTCAGTGTTGGTCTACCCAATTGCGTCCACTGTTCGCTAATATAGGCAATCTCTGCCTTAATTTGTGATACGAGAAAGTGATAATCGAGGGTTAGATAAAACTGCTGTTGATCTAGAAATGCGGGCAGAAACACAATCGTTTCACCACAGATATTAAAAATTCGCGAAGTAGTCAAACTTCTCAATCTTCGCCACGGACGACCAGTTAAACCAAGCTTATCATTGCGCCCAATTTGGGTATATGCGGCAGCTAATTCTGTCGATTGACGAACTTGAATCGGTGCGATTTGGTTGGGAGTTTGAGTGGCAATTCCATAGTCAGCCAACTGCGATTGTAGATCCGCATCTTCGGCAATCAAGGCAATTTGGACGGTTCGTCTTCGTTTATTACCAATTCGTAAATATCGCCCTAAAGGATCGAGATCGCCAGGTGCCAGAAATCGATCGAATAATAGCTCACCTAAAAAATATAAACTCTGCGCCCAAACTAATGGAATATTTTCATTTGGTAATCGAATTTGACTGTGAGGATTTGCTCTCTCTGCGGCAATCCGATCCTCCGGTACATAATATAATTCTGGTAATAACTGTACGCCATCTCGATCGACTAATACCCCCGCCAGCAACTCACGATACTTGTCAATCTGAATACTATCTCCACTAAATAAAGCATCTAAATATAGATAAGTGAAAAATAATGGCCATTCACACTCAATCCCTTCAAATTTGAGTAGTTCCTCCGGCTCATAATGCAGACGGCGACTATCTTCTAACACCGTCTGATGTCCATCGCGGAGAAATCGCTTACAGCCATACTTACCCTCCAATTTCTCAACAATCTTAGTCCGAGTTCGCGCTACTAACTGCGGATCGGCGATCGCAAACGCCGGATAGCCGATAATACTTAATAAAGCGGCATCTGTCTCCTTGGAACTCGACTCTCGTGGTAACAGCGATGCCAATGTCAACCGCGCTCTGGCAATCTCATCTGGTAACACATGAATCACTGATGCTTGGGAACCCCGCGCCCCAAATAAGTCTAAACCATTAATTGCCTCTAATGCCGCCTTTGCCATGCCGATCGAACTAGCATTGAGTTCGACACTGCCATGATTGATCTTATCTCCCCGCTCCCACAGCCCAAAATCTGGCGTGCGATAAGTTCGTCCGATATAATAAACCAAATTCTGGACAAAATTTACCTCATCGATGGTGTAAATCAATGCCAAGCCGGATGCGGTCATTTGCGCTAACATCAAGATAAATAGCGACGTGGCATCCAATTGTAAATGTCCCCACTCATCATCACCAACGACAGTATCTCCCGTATGGGTGTTGTATTTGGCATGGAGCGCGTCCAATGGTGCTTGAGTCTGTTTAAACTGCTCCACCTTCGCCGCTTGTCGCAGCATACAAAACAGCAGCCCCCGCATCAACTTAACAACACTCTGTTCTAGCTCGAATAACCTCCCCGGCGGTGCGTCCACCTTCCGATACGCTAGAGCCAATCCCCACACGGCGAGAATGGTGTAGACGTTATCCCTTACCCAAGCATCGGTATAATCACCGTGGGCGGTAATCGCCGTACTCGCTGGAAATAACCCCGTGATCGGATTTTGACGACTAAGGATAATTGATTGGACTTGCTGATAATATCGATCGAGTTGTTGAGATCGGTTCATCGAGGGGACGGGGGGACGGGGGGACTGGGGGACGAGGGGACTGGGGGACTGGGGACAGCGAATTCTCGATTTCCTTTACCCTTTACCCTTTCTTCTTTCCCCTACACCCTAACCACTAATGCACGATCGATTCAACATAGGTCTAAAAATTTACGAATATTTAGAATTAGTTGCATTTTTTGGATTTATTCGTTACATTAGTTAACAGGACATATAAATATTAATGTACTGGAGTCAGGACTATGCAAGCTAAAAATCAAGACGAAGCAAAATTTGGTTTCACCCCTTCAGCAGAAAACCTGAACGGACGGCTGGCAATGATCGGTTTTATTGCTGCTGTCGTCACTGAATTGGTAACTGGACAAGGTGTGCTACACTTCCTTGGCTTAGTGTAAATCTCGCTACAACCTCAATCAATCAATTTATTCTTAGCTGGAGGCAACACCCCCAGCTTTTTTGGTGCGGCAGGGTAGTTTCATACAAGAAAAGTGGGTGTTGCTGATTTGAGGTATGATTCCCTTCCTCGCGAACTACTTTATCCCCCAAGCCTAAAGCCTCAAAACTTTTCATACCCTGATTCAGCAACGCCGAAAAGTGCTTAATTATTAACCACCAGCGACTAAAGTGCGGGCTAATATAAAGTCCACTTAAGTGGACTTAAATTCAGGTAGCCCGTGATTTATCTACGGGCGGTTGCTGAATAAGAAACCACTCTACCCCTATTTCTTGGGTGTCTTGTCTATTTCCCAGACACAAGCTGACGCACCCATTGCGCGACACTCAACTTGATCGACTACAAATTCTTTCCCAGTCAACCAAAATAGTGATTCTTCGAGTGTACCCACCCAAGACCAACAAATCGGTTGATCGGCTTCTTTACCCGCACAGACAGCACAACCTTTATCAATATAAGCCCATTTATCACCCCGATCCTCAATGCTCACATTAACATCATGATCGATTTCTTGGTAGATCTTTTCCAAGTCATTTTTGATACTATCTAATGCCGTTTTAATTTGCAGTGATACTGGCAGAAACTTGACGGCTGTTGTTACTGTCATGTTAAACAGTTTGCCTTGCTTGGCGATCGCCGGTTTGGTCGCAAGTCTGCCAAAACGAATCGACTGATTTTTGCCATCTGCCCTATAAAAATTCATCAGTCCTGTACAGAGATTTGCATAGTCTTGATGGGTAATATTTCGGTTGATTTTTAAAAGTTCCGGTGGATAGGCATCGATGAATCTAGCAAGATCATTATTGTGCAGAATGTCCCTTAAATCCTGTTTGCCAACCATTTCCTCCATCGCTAACAGTGCCCAACGAATATAAGCATCAACCTGTGGCACTGTAGCGACAGGGTCGCGATCTATTTTATTAACAATTTTCATGTTTTCTGAATATTTATGATAGTTTGAAATCAGAGAATTAAATATTTTCAAGTAATTTGATTGGAAGATTGATGCTATTCGATCGATGTAGAAACAGTTCCAATTTCAGCTAAAACTTCATCACACCATTCCACCCATTCTGATTCATAGCGAATACCCCGCCGGAGAGTAAAATAGCGAAATCTAAGGCGATCTTCAGGATTTTCGAGTTCGAGAAAAGATTGTTCTTGCGCTCGATAACAATCAAGCTGGGCTTGATGAACCGCTCTGCGATCGATTAGATGTTTAATCAAAATCGATCGGGGAAAACTATCCCCTGCTAGCACTTTTACGAGTAAATCTTCCCGCACTGGAGTGGGTGTACAAGACAAAGCAAACCAATTCCCCAGTTCCTGCCGACCGACTGGCGTAATGTGATATAGCTTTTTATCTGGTTTTCCCTGTTGGGGCACAGTCTCTGACTCAACCCATCCCAAAGACTCCATTTTGGCCAACTCTCGATAGATTTGCTGGTGACTGGCTTTCCAAAAACAACTGACCGCATCTTCAAAGCGTTTGTTTAAGTCATAACCACTATGAGCAGACTCAGATAGGAAGGTGAGAATTGTGTGAGAAAGCGACATTAAGCTGAGAATTTACAATTGACAAGTCAAACAAGCTAAGTATACTATATGACATAACTTGATACGCAACAAGTTTTATATCAAACCGAGATGCTCTTAGATCCAAACAGTCTTGCCCACTCTGACGGACTAACCCGCATCAGTAGTGGAGAGATCTTAATTTTAGTAGGACATGAATCGACTGCGGCGATCGTCCAACATCCAGCCCATGCCGAACTTGTGACCCCTGGTTCGGCAGTTGGCGGATCTTTCGATCGAGATGTCTCCAGATTTTATAGTATTGGTGACGTAGCCTTTATCTCGCCATCAAATCCATCTGAGCGTCAACAAGCAATCAAACATCGTCAATCTGACATTACTCGAATGCTTCAGTTTTGGCAAGAGAAAGATTCGTTGGAACGAACCGCCGCATTTCTTACATTATTGTGCCAAAGATGTGGATTCGATCGAACCAAAGATATTCCCATTGACTTGTTAGCGCAAGTGATCGGTGCGAATGTCAATACAATCGATCGAGCCTGGGATCGATTGCTAAGTATTGATATCACGGAAGGGGTGGTAACAGACTTTTTGGTAAATACGGAGCCACCATTACAAAAGTTACAACTTCCGTTTGCACAAGATCCCCACAGCCATAGGATGGGAATTACCAATGTCTTTACCCCTTCGACCATATCCGGCTATGGTTCTTCATCACTAGACTCGACATCGACGATTCAGCCAAGAAAACGGCGTGGTTTATTTAGCGGTAAATTACTTTTCCTGTTGACTAGCCTTGTTCTGGCAGGAATTGGCTTATTATTTTACACATTGTCTAATTCAATGGTCAAACGACCAGCAACAGTAGCAAAGACTCCAATCGTCACAGCCAAGCAGAAGCCTCGCCCCGTATCGGCATTAGGCTATATCGAGCCAAAGGGAAGAGTTGTGATGCTCTCAGCACCAGCCTTTCTGGAAGGAAGCCGAGTCGAGCAGCTATTGGTTCGTCAAGGAGACCTAGTTAAGCAAGGGTCAACTATTGCGGTATTAGATAATCGAGATCGACTTCAATCCGTTCTCGAACAAGCCCAGCAGAACGTCAAAATTGCCGAAGCCAAGTTACAACAAGTCAAAGCCGGATCGAAAACCGGAGAGATTCGGGCGCAACAGGCGAAATCTCGTCAGAGTAAAGCAGAATTAGAAGGTCAAATCAGTGGCCAAAAAGCAGCTATTGCGAATGTCCAGGCGCAGTTGGAAGGTGAACGGAATACTCAAGCATCGCTGATCCTTGAGATCAAAGCAGAACTAAGTCATGCCAAAACGGAATGTAATCGTTATCAAACGCTAGTCACAGAGGGAGTTGTTTCCAAGTCTCAACGAGACACCACCTGTTTGCTCCAATCCACGGCTCAAGAGCGGTTGGCTCAAGCTAATTCATCCTTAGATCGAATTATCGATACTCGTCAAAAACAAATTCGCGAAGCAAATGCCAACTTAAAACGGACGGTGGACACACTGCAAAATGAAATCGCCGCTGCTGAGGCGGCAACCGAAGCAGTCTCAGAAGTGCGGCCGGTAGATATCCAACTAGCCAATCAGGAAATCATTTCAGCTAAAGCTGCTGTCAAAAAAGCCCAAGCAGATCTCGCCCAGGCTTACGTCCGTGCGCCAATGACCGGACAGGTGCTCAAGATTGAGACATTACCTGGGGAGTTAGTCAATCAGCAAAAGGGAATTATTCAATTAGGTCAGACAGATCAGATGTATGTAAATGCCAATATCTACGAAACTGATATCGCGCGCGTGCGGACTGGTCAAAAAGTAACGATTCGGGCAGATGGAGTCGTCGGGACTTTAAGGGGATATGTCGATCGAGTTGGCATCAAAGTGGGTACCCCCAGTACGCTCGGTACCGATCCAGTCAAAGAAGCCGATGTGCGTGTTGTCGAGGTCAAAATTCGACTCATTCCCCAAGATAGCCAAAAAGTGAGGAATCTAACCAATTTGCAGGTCAATGTCGTTATCAATACCAGTTCGTAAAAATTCACATGTTTCAAAAACTTCCAGTTGCCTGGTTACAGCTTAAACATCAAAAAATCCGATTGATTGTGGCTCTATCAGGGGTGATTTTTGCGGTGGTAATTGTATTTATGCAAATGGGTATCCGCGATGCCTTATTCGATAGTTCGGTCAGATTTCATGAATCATTGAATGGTGATTGTGTCTTGATCGGCCCGCGCTCCACTGCGCTGATTGCGATGGATTCATTTACGGAGCGTCGATTGGGTCAAGCTCTAGCCTTTCCAGAAGTGGAATTTGCCACCCCGATTTATGTGAGTTTTGGTCAATGGAAAAACCCAGAGACTAAGAACTACTGGCGCAATATATTTGTGATTGGTTTTGATACTCGTTATCCAGCCTTTACTTTTCCCGAAGCCCAGGAAAAACTTGCCGAACTGAATATTCCTGGTCAAATTTTATTCGATCGCGAGTCACGGGAGGAGTTTGGGCCAATTGTCCGTAAATTTAATCAAGATCGGGAGGTGGTCACGGAGATCAGTAGTGAGGGGGCGAATTATCAAGTGCGTGTTGTTGGTTTGTTTAGTTTAGGGACTTCTTTTGGTGCTGATGGGAATATTCTCACAAGTCACCTGAATTTTTTGAGAATTATTAGTACTAGAGGTAAGGGATTTATTAATGTTGGTTTGATTAAGCTCAAGCCAGGGAGCGACGTGAATAACTTCATGGAGAAACTGCGCGGCGATTTGCCCAAAGATGTGCGAGTGATGAGCAAAGCCGATTTTATTAAATTTGAAATAAACTATTGGAACTCTAGTACTCCCATCGGCTACCTATTTGGGTTGGGGGTATTTCTCGGGATTGTTGTCGGTATCGTCGTTGTTTATCAGATTTTATATACAAATGTATCGGAACATCTGCCCGAATATGCCACATTAAAAGCACTGGGTTATCGTCATCGATATTTATTGAAAATAATTTTTCAACAATCGTTTCTAATTGCCCTAATGGGATACTTTCCCGGATTTTTATTGAGTATCGTGCAGTATGAAGTTGCTAAACAAGCGACGCTACTACCGATCGGCATGACGGTCGATCGAGCGATTTTCGTGTTTATTGCCACTTTATCGATGTGCCTGTTGTCTGGGGCAACCGCAGTGCGTAAGCTCCAAGATGCAGATCCTGCTGATATATTTTAACATGCGCTAGTTTATGTCACTGATTAAGATTAGAAATTTAAACCATTCCTTTGGCAAAAAGAACTTACAAAAGCGAGTTTTGCATAATATTAATCTAGTGGTCGATCACGGTGAGATTGTTATCTTAACTGGACATTCTGGATCGGGTAAAACTACCTTACTTTCCTTAATTGGTGGATTGCGATCGGTGCAAGATGGGCAACTGATCTGTGTTGGTAGTGAACTAAATGGCGCAAATGAACTAGATTTGGTTGAAACCCGGCGGCAAATTGGTTATATTTTTCAAGCGCATAATTTGTTACCCTTTATGACGGCTGGACAAAATGTGCAAATGTCGATCGAATTACATGATTCCATCAGTATCAAAGCGGCACGGGCTAGATCGGCAACGATGTTAAGAGCAGTCGGATTAGGCGAGAGAATTAATTATTATCCAGATAGTCTTTCTGGTGGACAAAAACAACGAGTAGCGATCGCCAGAGCACTGGTGAGTAATCCCCAACTGATTCTCGCTGATGAACCAACCGCCGCATTAGATAGTCAAACAGGTCGTGAAATTGTTGATTTAATGCAAAAAATGGCCAGGGAACAAAATTGTACAATTTTGATGGTGACACATGATAATCGGATCTTAGATATTGCCGATCGCATTATTCACATGGAGGATGGTAAATTGGTAAGTTATGCCTGAATAAGTCGAAAGAAGTTATCCGTTAACGACAACAAAATATCGCAGCTTAAATTGAGCTAAACTAGTTTTTAAGTTGGATATTAACGCGCTTTTCTCTAACGAAGTGATTGTAAAATAATAATATAGAGTGTAGCTCACATCTTGATCAGTTGCAAAGTGTGAGTAAAAATATGATATCAATATTGGGGCTAATCAGTCAGCGTATTAGAATGCGAGTTCGTTAGGAAGTCATGATCAAGTTCAATTATCTTTTAGCTACAGCTTGTTGTGTTCTTAGCCTTACGGCGGTGTCCCAGATAAATCCGGTATTTGCCGTCGCTCAAAGTAGAAATCTTCAACCAATTAAAAGTCCAAAAAAAACTAAGCCCATCTTAACAACTTACAACAACGGAAATCTTGAAGTTAAGTTTATCGGCATCAAATCTTCTAAGGGTGAAGTATGCGTAAATTTATTTAATGGATCTAATGGATTTCCAGAAGGTGGCAAAGGATCGAGTCTGAAGGTAGCCCGCTGTGCCCCCATTGTTAAAGGGACTGCTAAAATTTCGTTTGCAAATTTGCCCTATGGCAATTATGCCATTGCAGCGGTTCATGATACTAATGGGGATACTCGTCTCAATAGCAATTTTCTGGGTATTCCACAAGAGGGAATTGGCTTTTCTAACAATCCAATCGTCAAAACTAGTGCGCCTAGTTTTGGTGAATCTCAATTTTTTGTTTCAGGAAACAAAACCGAACTACAAATTAGAATGCAGTATTTTTAATCCTAACTAAAAAACAATATTAAATAATTCAAAATAATGATCTTTTCGCTATTGTTTTGATATAATTATTTCGGGGTGCAGAATATATATTTTGAGGAAAATTTTATGTCTTTAATCGCAATTTCAGATCTCGAATCGCAACAAGAAAGTTTACTAGTAGATCTCTCTACTGCTGAAGCTGGCGACCTTAATGGAGGCAGTGGATGGGGCTGGGGTAACTGGAGTTACAGTTACGATAAAACAGCCAAGGTTGCTCAGTGGAACTACAGCTACAATGGCGGTTCCGGTGGCGGTAGTTACAATAATGGTCAGTATAGCGGTGGCGGATCTGGCAAGAACTATAGCTATTCTTATGGCGGTAATCGTCATAGTGGCGGCGGTTCTGGCTCTTGGGGTCGCTGGTAATTAGCAGCACATAACTTGAGAAAAGGGTCTAGTAGCAGTGCTACTAGACCCTTTTTGGGGTTAACAATTACTAGCTATAGCAATACGAGCTTCAGTTAGGACATATAATAGTAGGTGAAGTTAGCGATCGAAATCAGGATGCCAGCACCCTGGTTGACTGACAAAAGTCAGTGAAGATAGCAGAAAAAGCAGACCCAGAGTGGATTAGAGAGGAAAAGAGTGGGTAAACTGTTTTTAACCAAAAAACCAGTATGAATCGAAATGCTCGAAAACCCCTCTCACCTTCAT
>JBGSPI010000023.1:0-21710 GCA_041738715.1 Chamaesiphon sp. | reverse complement strand
TCACATCAGTTCAGGAGTTCAGCTCGGATTTACTTCTTTTTTTTCCAGTAATATATATTTCTGAATTGGACGTGCTTCCTTGCTGCCAGAGTTATTTACGGACTTTACCGTGATTCATCTGGAACGAATCGCACACACTCCCCCGACTGGTTAAGCCTTGCTGTCGTTTCTCCTATCGGAGACGCTTCGCGAACGTCTTAACCGAAAAGTCGGGGGATTCTTCTTTCAATGACGCACCTTGCCCACGCAGGTTTGCACCAACAAAGGTAGAGGGTATGTCTCCAGAAGCGTTTACCGTATCGAGTACGGATCTTCCGACGTGCCCCGTCGTAGATATTGCTTTGGTCAATATATTCAGTGCTGCATTGTGGTCACGGTCTAGTACACAGCCACACTGACAAGCGTGAGTGCGAGTAGACAATGACTTTTTGACCACAGTGCCACAGCTAGAACATTCCTGGGATGTGTAGGCTGGATTCACTGCAACAGTAATCCGACCAAAGATTCGCCCAAATGTTTCTAGCCAAACTCTAAATTGATACCATCCCGCATCAGAAATCGATTTAGCTAAACAATGGTTTTTAACCATGTTTCTCACTCTTAAATCTTCGTAGGCTACTAGATCGTTAGATCTGATTACGCACCGCGCCAATTTTACAGCGTGGTCTTTACGTTGCCGACTTATTTTAAGGTGGATTTTACCTAACTTAATCCGAGATTTGTTGCGATTCTTTGAACCCTTAACTTTGCGAGAAACTAGACGTTGTGCCCGTTTCATCTTTACTTCACCAGTACGGTAGAATCTAGGATTTTCAACCTCTAAACCATTTGAATCAGTGTAGAAACTTTTCAGCCCTACATCTAATCCAATCGTGTTCCCAGTTGCAAGTAAAATTTCTGTCCGCTCAACAGAAATGCAAAATTGAACGTAGTAGCCATCAGCACGTTTTACCAGCCTTACCCGTTTGATTTGGTCAGGTTGGTAGAAATTAAGATCGCGAGTACCTTTAAGCTTTAGTTTGCCGATACCTTTCTTGTCAGTAAATGTGATTGATTTTCGATCGTCACTTAGTGACCATCCAGAAGTTTTATACTCAACCGATCGACAATCTTTTTGGAACTGAGGAAATCCCTGCTTGGTGCGCTCTAATGCGGAGGGAACCTCCGCGTCGCGCATCCGCTTTTTACCAGAAATCTTTGCTTTGCAGTTGTCGTAGAAACGTTGGATTGATGCCCAAGCACGTTCGGCTGCTGCTTGACGTGCCATTGAGTTGAGTTGATTGGCAAACGGAAACTCTTTAGCCAGCACAGCACAGTATTTATTGAGGTCATAGCAAGACTTAGCACCGCCATCCATCCACAGCCGAATAGCTTTGTTGCGGATGAATTGGACAGTCCGAATTGCTTCATCAACTGCGAGGAACTGGATAGGCTTGCCGTAGGCTTTGAACTCAAATATGAGCATGGGGTACAGTCAACTTAACTATGTTTGTGATAGCACAGAGGTCATAAGATTGCAATAAATAGGGCAAGGGAAATCATTGGTTAAAGGCGGTAGGCGAACGGTAGGCTGAAATATCGGAGGAGACCTCCGATATCGCCTACCTCATAAATTCGCCGTTGCCGCTAACTCGATTTTGGACATTTTATGATATAGTTCGGCGTAGTCATAGCTGAAACTTAGATCGAGAGGTGGCAATTCGATCGGGATGTGGCAATTCGATCGAGAGGTGGCAATTCGATCGGGAAAAAATGGAGTAGAGTTAAGCCCTAATGGTAAACTCTACTCCATAACTTTTTTAATAAAACTGATGTTTACTCTACCATCGGAAGTGTCAGCAGTGCTATCACCATTTCAAGCCTTATTCAAACAACAAAGAAGCTGGCACAAAGCGCAACAGATGTTGGTAGGCTGCCCCTTGCAGAGCAGTATTTACCAGGTTACTAGCGATAGTTTGCTCTAATCGATATATTCCACTACATCTTCAGTGGCAAATCTGACCTTGGGTTTGGCTGCATATTTATCCTCAGCAGCCCGATAACCAGCCGCACAGACGACGACAGAGGCATATCCTTGGGTGGTTAAGCTGAGAACTTCATCATACTTGCTCGGAATGAATCCTTCGATCGGGCAAGTATCAATTCCCAGCATCGCCGCAGTCGTCATAAACTGTCCCAAGGCAATATAAGCTTGTCGCGTAGACCAAGCATCTATATCCAAGGGATATGGTGGCTTGTCAATAAAACCTTTGACGACATTACCAAAGCCTTGCAGTGACTCGGTTGGTACTTGTTGAACCTCTGCCATTCTGCCGAGATATCGATCGACATCATCAGCATTGAGATTTTTTTTGATCGCAAATACAACTAGATGGGAAGCCTCGGCTACTTGTTTTTGTCCCCAAGAATGGCCGACAAGTTGTTGGCGAATTTCTGGATTGCGAATTACTAAAAATTTCCAAGGTTGCAAGCCAAAGGAGGATGGAGATAGTACCAAACTTTGCTCTAGTACTTGCCAAGTCTCGATCGGAATTTGTTTGGTCGGATCGAATTGTTTGGTCGCATAACGCCAGTTTAGCTGTCCGAGCGTTGCTTGAGGAGTTGCGATTGCATTAGTTGACATAAGCTTAAGCGTATATTTCGATAATCTCGAACAATAGAATCATAGCTAATCTGTTGGGAGAGTGCAAGTTGGGCGTTCGGATGCAGGGGGGTTGATAAGATTAACTAGAACACAGTTAGGATTTGAGTTTAAAAGCGGATGCGCTCCGGTCGGGTTCCCCGACCATGGAAGCGCACCAAGCACCCGCCCTTCCGGGGGCTAGCCTAAAATTGGGTTTTGCTAGGAATAATAATCAGCGAAAAATAGGGAACATGATGCGGATCGACAGATGAGATCGGGACAATTCGTTGATCTGCTGCCGTTGCTCGTTCGATATACTTGGCGCGATCTAAAAGATCCAAACTACTCAAAACCTGACGAACCTTATCAAAATGACGACGCAATTTGATAATGGCGACCGCATCAGCATTGATTAATTGAGCCTTTAAAGCCTCTGCTGATAACGTTGCTGCCACGACACTAAAAACATCATTTTGATAGCAGATTGGCGTACCAATCGCCGCTGCTGCTGCCATTGGCGAAGATATCCCTGGTACGATTTCCGTAAAATAGCGATCGGCTAACCGCGTAAAGAGATACATAAACGACCCGTAAAATAATGGATCGCCGACGCATAATACCACGACATCTCGACCCGCCGCCAAATGAGACTCGATCGGTCTAATCGCCTCCATGTATAAAGCTTCTGCGGCGACAGGATCGAGGGCGCGGGGAAAGTGGAAGCAGACCTCAATTTGTTTACCAGTGAGATAAGGTGCGACAATCGATCGAGCCACACTCTCATGGTCGGTTGCGGATTGATAGGCAACTACTGTCGCCGACTGAATTAGCCTCAAAGCCTTGAGGGTTAATAATTCTGGATCGCCAGGGCCAACCCCAACACCATATAGTCTCCCCGTCCGAATTGCCACCATTATTCCTGCTCCATTGCTAAGGCATTAACCGCAGCGGCAGCCATTGCACTGCCACCGCGTCTACCGTGAATCGTCAAAAAAGGTACCCCGCGACTATCCTCGGCCAAAGCTGCTTTCGACTCGATCGCGCCGACAAATCCCACGGGGAAACCGAGAATCAGCGCGGGTTTCGGTGCGCCAGCATCGAGCAATTCCAACAGGCGAAATAGAGCCGTCGGCGCATTGCCAATCGCCACAATTGCCCCAGCTAAATGTGGCAACCATAAGTCTAATGCGGCAGCCGATCGAGTGTTACCTAGTTGAGTCGCTAAAATTGGTACTTGGGGATCTGGTAGGGTACAAATTACCTGATTATTTGCCGGTAATCGCGCACGGGTCACGCCATCTGCCACCATCCGCGCATCGCATAAAATCGGTGCCCCAGCCGCCAATGCTCGCCGCCCAACGCGCACAGCATCGATCGAATAATCTAGATCGGCAATAATATCAATCATCCCACAGGCATGAATCAACCGCACGGCCACCTTATCAAAGTCGGCTGGCAAACAATCTAACTTTGCCTCAGCCCGAATTGTGGCAAAAGATTGACGATAAATTTCCGCGCCATCACGAATATAATCGAGTGGCATTCTGACAGTGGAAGATTCAAATAACATTTAATACTTGTTGCAATTGAGCTAAAGATTGATGATCGGTAAAAGTGCGGAAAGATTCTTGCGGACTAGTCCGCTGCTCCTGATAAGCGCGAATCAATCGATCGATCGCCAGCCGAACATCCTCGGGGGTTAAATAGTCGCGTATTTCCCGGCCAAATTTGTCTGTACCGCCGCTGACACAGAGCCGATAACCCGGAGATCGTTCTGACGTTTGGGGACAGCCCCAGAGCGTGATATCTGCCTGATAATGTTGAGCGCAAGACTTATCACAACCACTAAAGTGGATATTTATTGGTCGATCGATATTCGACGGTGATGCCCAATACTCTGATAATGAGATTGCCTCCGCCTGGGTATCCCCCCCTGCAAACTGACAACCAGTCGCTCCCGCACAAGCTGTCAGCAGTCCATTGATGGGATTGCCCAACCCTAGACCTGCAAGGGCTTGTTGAACCGCCACTAAATCACGATCTCGAATATTTGGCACGATCGCATTTTGCCATGGAGTCAGGCGAATCTCCCCGCTCCCATACTGTCGAGATATCTCCCCCAAACCATCGATCTGCGCTGAATTCAACCGCCCCAACAATAAACCCACCCCTAC
The DNA here is from genome assembly GCA_041738715.1 of Chamaesiphon sp. GTDB lineage: Bacteria > Cyanobacteriota > Cyanobacteriia > Cyanobacteriales > Chamaesiphonaceae > Chamaesiphon. Next base: position 16,913 of record JBGSPI010000023.1, on the reverse strand, counting down.
ATAACTCAACCCGATATCCTGCTGCGGCCATACTCCCAGATGAGCGCAAGTGTCAGCCTGCGGATTTACCTGTGTAACCGTTTGAGCTAAACAAACATCTCCAATCGCAAATTCACTCTCTGCGCCCACCACCCGCCAAAACTCCGCCAAACCCCAAGCCTGAATTACATCCCGCAGCCGAGGCTTGCGCCGAACATCTCCATCCAACTCCTCAACACCGCGCCGATAACTGCGGGCAATCGCCCCCAGCATCGGCACGCATTCATCTATCGCCAGCCGCACACCCACGCTCACAGGTGCATCACCCCGCGCACCCATCGCCAGATGTACCAAAAACTCCCCCTCAGAAACAGCTAACAAAGTAATATCATTAGGTCGATCGAGAATACTCACGCTGCCGCCACCATCAAAACCCACACTAAACTTATTCGACAACACCCCCAGTTCAGGATGCCCAATTAAATATTCATCCCAAGCCGCAACTAATGGACGCACATCGATTAATTCTGTCAGATCGATTCCCGCCGTCGGACTAGTCATAATATTGCGAATGCCATCCACCTCTGCACTCGCCGCAGCCAACCCACACCCAATTAATTTAGCTAATAATTCCGGCTCCAAATCCCGATCTAATCCGCGCAGTTGGAGATTAGCCCGATTAGTCACCTGAACATAGTCTAAACCTGTAACCGCCACCAGATCGGCGATCGCTACACACTGTTTTACATCCAACACCCCACCAGGAATTCGCAACCGAGTTAATAAACCATCTCGCGCCACAGCGGGGTGATAAATATCTGGACAAATAGCTCTTTCAATCGACACCAAATCTGACTCCTTCCCCATGCGACGCAGGGAGTAGTGAATTGAGTACCTGGCGGTACCGATGAGCGACGGTATTCTGACTGAGAGTTACTACTCCATCACAGTTGCGGCACAGCCCTGGATTCACACCAGACTTCCCCGATCCTCATGTCAAACTAATCTATCACACGGCGGTCACAGTTGACTTGTTCCCGAGCGGAACAATCCTCCTCGCACGCCGTCACAAATAGCAACTCAATCTTAGTTTAGGCGTAGACAGTGCGGGAACCAGCACCATCTATCTTCCCAAAAGTGTAAAATTCAGGCTAAGATTGCCCGTAGTGTGAGTAAGTATAAATAACCAGTCAAAGCTATGTCTCCTAGTTCCTCTACCCTGCTTCGCCCATCTGCTTCTCTAGCTGCCGAACGCGAACAGCAAATTGCTAAGCTGACCAAGGCTTTGTATCAAGCCGATCAACAACAGAAATTTCTCGATCTGCAAGCTGAAGTGGATACTCTCCTGTGCCAGTTACAGTCCTGCCAAGAAGTCCGTGCTTAGGTCGATTGATGATCGCCCAGATTTACAACACGAATAAACTGATCCGTCTTTAAATAAAAAATCTTTAGCTAAAATAATGGGCAACCAGCAGATTTATCTGCTGGTTGCCCATTACTATATCCTTGGTTGACGGACAAAATTCGGTAGACTATCGATCTAGCCTATCGCCTAGTTCCAGACTAATGTTAGAATCAATATTAATCTTTGTTAACAAAACGCAACGGTACGGAGTTTGATTAAAAACTACCAATTTAGCAATCAGCTATCCAGCGGTGCCTATCTTGGCGGTAGCAAAACTGTGCCTTATCATCCCCGGAGATTTCAACCTCTACATGACATTATCGATCGAGCCGATTTCAGCCACCGCGCTGTCACAGAATCAAAATTCTCAACTCAAACTCAAGGACATTATCAAAACTTTACCGAAAGAAGTTTTCGCTAAAGATAGCCGCCGAGCTTGGCTGCAAGTCCTCACAACTGTTGTAGCCGTCTCCCTGGGGATGTTTGCTATTTCGATCTCGCCTTGGTACCTGCTCCCCTTCGCGTGGGTATTTACCGGCACCGCCATGACAGGCTGTTTTGTCATCGGTCATGATTGCGCCCATCGTTCGTTCTCAAATAGTCGGAAAGTTAATGATATCGTCGGTCATCTCTTCATGTTGACCCTGATCTATCCCTTCCACGGCTGGCGATATGGTCACAACCAGCACCACAAACATACCAATAAAATGGAGGTAGATAATGCTTGGCAACCGTGGCGACCGGAAGCTTACGCCACGGCACCAGCTTGGCTGCAAGTAGTCTACCAAGCCATGCGCGGTCGGTTGTGGTGGTTGGCATCATTACCCCACTGGGCAGCCGTTCACTTTGACTGGCGCAAATTTCCTGAAGGCAAAACCAGAGATGATGTTAAATTCTCTGCCTTATTCGTAATTATCGGTGCAGCAGTCATCTTCCCCGTCCTAATTACTACTCTAGGTGTATGGGGATTTGTCAAATTTTGGCTAATGCCTTGGTTGGTGTATCATTTCTGGATGAGTACCTTCACCATCGTTCACCACACGGCCACAGATATTGCCTTCAAACCCGCTAGCGAATGGGATGAAGCAATGGCTCAATTAGCTGGTACCGTTCATTGTGACTACCCTCGCTGGATTGAATTCCTCTGTCACGATATCAATGTTCACATTCCCCATCACATCTCGACAGCTATTCCTTCCTACAAACTTCGGGAAGCTCACGCTATCATCAAAGATAATTGGGCTGAGTACCTCGAAGAACATGGTGAATCCCTCAAAGAACGGAAGTTCTCCTGGGCACTCATGAAAGACATCACTGATAATTGTCATATCCATAACCCTGAGAATGGACTTTATCAGACCTTTGATGAGTTTAATGCTCGTAATTAGGGATTAGGGGTTAGAGGTTAGTGATTAGCCACTAGCCACTAGCCACCATCAACTATCCACTATTCACTAGCAACCATCCACTAGCCACTAAATCATGCAATTCATCGATCTCGCAGAAGTAGAAGTAGAATCAGGAAGCGGTGGTGATGGGATGGTCACATTTCGGCGGGAGAAATATGTCCCTGCTGGGGGGCCTTCTGGTGGGAATGGGGGCCGTGGAGGTTCGATTTTTTTCACTGCTGTTGAAAACCTGCAAACCTTATTAGATTTTCGGTACAACCGCCGCTTCAAAGCTGAGAATGGGATGAAAGGTGGTTCCAATAATTGCACTGGTGCATCTGGTAAAGATTTGACCGTCGAGGTGCCTTGTGGCACGATGATTTATGATACTGCCACGGAAGAACTTTTAGTCGATTTAGTCGAGCCAGGTCAAACCTTCAGAGTGGTGGCCGGTGGGAAAGGTGGACTAGGGAATCAGCACTTTCTGAGTAATAGTAATCGCGCTCCTGATTATGCACTGCCAGGTCAACCACCGGAGCAAAAACGAATCCGACTAGAATTAAAATTACTGGCAGAAGTCGGCATTATTGGCTTGCCAAATGCAGGGAAATCAACTTTGATTTCGGCTATATCCGCTGCTCGGCCAAAAGTAGCTGACTACCCATTTACAACTTTAATTCCCAATTTGGGAGTCGTCCGTAAACCCAGTGGTGATGGGACTTTATTTGCGGATATTCCTGGACTGATTGAGGGTGCTTCTCAGGGTGCGGGGTTGGGACATGATTTCCTCCGCCATATCGAACGCACACGGGTATTATTACACTTAGTCGAGGCAACTGGTAGGGACTCAGATGGCTCACCTTCAGCCACAGCGATCGCTGCCTATCGAACAATTCGCCAAGAGTTATCAGCCTATAATGATACTCTAGCTACTCGGCCGCAAATCCTGGCGATTAGTAAAATTGATACAGTCGATGATCAAGAGATTGCTGAACTAGCCAAAGCTCTCAGTGATGTGGCACAGCAAGAAGTATTCCTGATTTCGTCGGCCACTAGAACTGGCTTAGATCCTTTACTACAGCAGGTTTGGAATCAGCTAGAGCGAATGGATGCGGAGAAATTAGCCGCTCAGGTTTAGATTTTGGCGTTGCTGATTAAGATCCTAAAAACTGTGCTAAACCTGTCAACTTATCCCAGGCGGCTCCGCTACTCAAGACAGATTTTGCCATCTCCACTCCCTGCTGATGTTCTCCCAAGGGGATAACATTGCCCACTTGCAGGGCTAAACTTGCATTGAGAGCGACCACATCCCGTTGCGCCGCAGTTCCCTGACCTTGGAGCACCGCCGTTAAAATCGCGGCATTTTCTGCCACGTTACCACCTTTGAGTGCCGTAATCGGTGCAGGAGTAACGCCTAATGTTTCGGGGTTAATACTGGTGATTTTGACATCCCCATTAATTAAGATTGCCAAATCGGTGACATCGCCCAAACCCGCCTCATCCAGTCGTTCTCGCCCATGCAAAACGATCGCTTGTTGAGTTCCCAGTATGCCTAATGCCTCAGCAATGGTTTCAAGTAAATGGGGGGTAAACACCCCAATCATCTGTCCCGTTGGTCGGAGCGGATTGACTAGAGGACCTAAAAGATTAAAAATTGTCCGAATTTTCAGTTCCTGACGGATTGGCACGACAGCTTTCATCGCCGGATGCCAGCCAGGGGCGAATAAAAAAGTAATTCCCACCGCATCTAAGGCTGCTGCTACCTGCTCTGATGGGGCTGTCAAGTGAATACCCAGAGCCTCTAATACATCCGCCGAACCCACTCGACTCGATGCTGACCTATTTCCATGTTTTGCCACTTTCACCCCGGCTGCTGCGGCGACAAATGCCACTGCAGTGGAGATATTAAAGGTGGATGCACCATCGCCGCCAGTGCCACAGGTATCGATGACTGGGTCAGGATGATTAATCGGCGGAGATTGTAATACTAGTGCCATCCCAGCTAATTCAGCAGCAGTGACATGCTTGGCTTCCAATGCGGCGAGAATCGCCCCAGACAACACGGGAGGGATATTTCCTTGCAACCAGCCCTGCATCAGATTTGTTGCTTGTAATTGGGTCAGGGATTGCCGATCTAGGAGTTGTTGGAGTAAGTGTGACCAATTTGTGGATTCAGTGGCGGTGGGAAGACTCATCAGTTTGGCGGCGATCGATAGACTTCGGATTTTATCATCAATTAATCCCTAATTCCTGTCTCCTAACCCCTAGTTATGGTACTGTCAATGAGAGTCGGTCGTCTATCGCTATTAATCTTACACGCTCACTGCTATGTCTGACCTGCCTTTCACACTGGATCAGTTACGGATTCTCAAGGCAATTGCTGCGGAAGGGAGTTTTAAACGTGCCGCTGATAGTTTGTATGTATCCCAGCCCGCCGTCAGTTTACAAGTGCAGAATCTCGAACGTCAATTGGATGTACCATTATTCGATCGCGGTGGGAGAAGGGCACAACTAACTGAAGCCGGACATTTACTGCTAGGCTATGGCGAAAAAATTATCACCCTCTGCCAAGAAACCTGCCGCGCGATCGAAGATCTCCAAAATCTTCAAGGTGGTACGCTGATTGTTGGCGCATCTCAAACTACTGGAACTTACCTATTGCCACGGATGATTGGCATGTTTCGGCAAAAATACCCCGATGTATCAGTTCAATTACACGTTCATTCTACCCGCCGCACAGCTTGGAGTGTGGCAAATGGACAGGTAGATTTAGCAATTATCGGCGGTGAAGTTCCGGCTGAATTACAAGAATCTTTGGATGTTTTGCCCTACGCGGAGGATGAATTCGCCCTAATTTTACCGAGCAATCATAGCTTCGTCGGCATGAATAGTATTCCCAAAGACGATCTGTATAAACTTCAGTTTATTGCCCTAGATTCTCAATCGACAATTCGGAAAGTAATCGATCAGGTTTTAACCCGTTGTGGTATCGATCCCAAGCGTCTCAAAATTGAGATGGAATTAAATTCGATCGAGGCAATTAAAAACGCCGTCCAGGCAGGATTAGGCGCGGCATTTGTTTCCTCCTCAGCGATCGAACGGGAACTGGAAAATGGCACACTTCACCGAATTTTAGTCGAGGATGTAGCGATCGAAAGAATGCTATCAGTCATTGTTAATCCTAACCGTTATCGCTCCAAAGCGGCTGAAGCTTTTGCCCAAGAAATCCTGCCTAGTTTTACGACCTATCCTTGGGATGCTGGTAAACTATTTTCCAAACATGTTAAAGCCGAAATTGATATCGAAGCGGAAGAATGATCCTCGTTGCGGCTAATTTTTGTGACGGGGCACATCTTTACCTAATGAAATTGACATCGATCCAATTACCACCAGGATCGCTCCAACCAAGCCGATTGGGGTGATGTGTTCGGGAGTAACTAATCCAGGTGCTAACCAATTGGTGATACTCATCGATACAATTGTGAAAATTGGTGCTAGAGCTAAAACTGCACTCACTTTAGAAGCCTCCCAATGTTGTAGAGATTCAGCAAAACAACCGTAGGCAATAAGTGTATTTAAACCACAAAATATTAACATCAACCACTCGATCGCATTTAACTGAAACAAAGTATCTGGTTTAGCAAATATCCAAAATAATAATCCACACCCCCCATATATCACCCACATAATATGTGTGGAATCGAGCTTGGCTAATAACTGTTTTTGAATTAAGGCATAAATAGCCCAACTGACTCCAGCAATAATCAACATTATGCTACCATTAATATATCGATCGCTATCGGCAACTAGTACTTTCAATTGTTCGGCAAAGAAACCAATAAATCCAGTTATAAGTATTGCCACACCCATCCATTGATAAGGAGTATACTTTTCTTTAAAAATCAGTAAGCCACCCAAGCTTAAAAATATACCAGCTAACTGAATTAATACTTCAGCATGAGAAGGTGATGTGGCTTGTAAACCAGCGACAAAAAAAATATAATTACCAGCTAAACCGAGAATTGCGATCACCAGCAGATATAACGGTACCGCTCTCAATTGAGTAATTTTTGGTAATTTGGCTTGCTGGGCTAAGTAACAACCTAGTAAAATAAATGCAGTAGCAAAGCGAAACCAATTAATTGTATAAATATCTAATTTATTGAGAATAACAGCTAGTGCAACTGGGACTAAGCCCCATAAGACGACGGTAATTAATGATAATCCCAATCCTAATTTCCAATTTCCCGTTGTCTGATGTAGCTCCATAAGGTTAGATAGGGTGAATAATATCTCTGATATCCTAACACTTCTTTAAAATTAATTGAGAATTGAGAGTTACATAAATTTTAGAGTCAGTGTAAATGATAGATAGTAATTTAGACTTGATTGAACTGATCGTCGATCGCATTAATTATTCATCCCAGCAACGGATTACTTTTGCTGATTATATGGAGTTGGCATTATATCATCCTGTGTTCGGTTATTATGCTAGCAGTGCCGCACGAATTAGTCAGGGTGGAGACTTTTTAACATCACCACATTTAGCTGCGGACTTTGGCGAAATGCTGGCAATCCAACTGCATCAATTTTGGCAAATACTCGGTTCTCCTCAGACATACCAAATTGTCGAAATGGGTGCAGGACAAGGTTTGTTGGCGGCTCAAATACTTGAGTATGTTGATCGTGAATATCCAGTTTTTTTTCAAGCGATCGAATATCTAATTATTGAAACTTCCCCAGCGATGATCGCCGCTCAACAGGTTAGATTAAATTCCTTACCTGTCCGCTGGTGTCAGTGGACAGAAATAGATGACAATTCTATTATTGGTTGTTTTTTGTCTAATGAGTTAATTGACGCGCTGCCAGTTCATCAGGTAGTAGTTGCAGAGAATAAACTACAAGAAATATATGTGACATTCGATCGTCAAAGTAGCAAATTTATCGACACAATCGGTGAACTATCAACCGATCGACTAAATGATTATTGGCAACTTAATCAGATTAATTTATTGAGTGATAAATACCCCAATGGTTATCGCACAGAAGTAAATTTAGCTGCCCTAGATTGGTTGTGGACAGTCACCCAAAAATTGCGACGTGGGTATATTCTCTCGATCGATTATGGATATAGTGCCGATCGATATTATAATCCCATCCGATCCCAGGGAACATTGCAATGTTATTATCAACATGCTTATCATAACGATCCCTACCTACATATTGGTCATCAAGATCTGACCGCTCATGTGGACTTTACCGCTCTCCAACAGCAGGGTCAATTATTAGGTTTACAGACAATCGGGCTTACCCAACAAGGACTATTTTTGATGGCATTGGGTTTAGGAAATCGTCTGGCGACAATTTCTAGTAGTAGTGAAGATATCCAATCTATCCTAACTCGCCGCCAAAACTTACATCAATTAATTGATCCGATGGGCTTGGGTAAATTTTGGGTACTACTTCAAAGTAAAGGTTTAACCCCTGCTGAGCGAGAAATATTACCCCAAGGTTACTCAATGTCGATTTAACTGAACAGTGGCAGCCCCAACCTCAGCGAAGTGGGTTGAGGTACTTCACGCTAACTTTAGGAAATAGCCTAGTAGATAGAGAGAACCACAGAGAACTGGTTGATGTGTGGCGTGAGTAGTTGCCGCAGTTAAACCCATCGAGAGATCCTCATAGATATTAACTGAGACATTCGGGCAGACGGATCGAGCCAAATCGGCTAATGTAGCTAAATCCGCCGAACTATGATCGGGAACAGGAACGAGATCCAATCTATCACCAGATCGGAGCAAGGCTTGAAAAATTTCTCGATGTGCCTTCGTCGATAACATCCCCATCACCCAATTAATCGGTCGATCGAGTGTCTCGACATATTCACGCAAAGCGATCGCCGCAGGGGGATTGTGGGCACCATCGATGAGTATTTTGTGTCCTTGCCAAGTCGTCCACTGAATCCGCCCTAACCATTGGGTCTGTGCCATTCCCCGCACGATCGCCTGATCGCTGATCTGCCAGCCCGCTTGCCGGAGCGTCTGAATTGTGGCGATCGCGATCGCTGAATTAGTTAATTGCACCTCACCCAACAAAGCCAGTGGGTATCTAAAGCCCTCAAATTCGGCCCAATGGAGTCGATCAACTGATAATCCGGAAATTAATGTTATGTCATTTTCTGGCACCTTGACGGCGGGTTTCACCCAAACCGTGGGGCAATTGAGAGCCTCGATCCGTTCCTGAACTACAGCGACGGCATCGGGCGGCAGAAGACCGATAATTGCTGGACAATGGGGTTTGAGAATACCAGCTTTTTCGGTGGTAATTTTGGCGATCGTCTCACCGAGTTGCTGCCAATGATCGAGACCGATCGACGTAATTATACTAGCCAACGGTCGATCGACAACATTCGTCGCATCGAGTCTACCACCCAATCCCACTTCAATTACGGCAATATCAACCTGTGACTGAGCAAAATATAACCACGCAGCCGCCGTAACAATTTCAAACTGAGTTGGGGTGGAAACTTGAGGATCGATCGCCGCGATAACTTGGTGCAAAATGGTGACGGCGGATGAGGTACTAATCGGTTCACCATCGATCGAAATTCGCTCGTTCCAGTTGACTAAATGCGGTGATGTATACCGCCCGACTCGATAACCTGCGGCACTTAACACGCTGGAGAGATAAGCACAGACAGAACCCTTCCCATTTGTCCCCGCGACATGAATTATGGGGACAGACTGATGGGGAGAACCTAATGCCGCTAATAAAGTCTGGATGCGACTCAGACCTAAATTTACACCAAACTGGTGAAATGGAGCGAGAATTTGATCGATATCTGGAGTTATTTCAGTCATTTGATCGGAAACATACTTGGCTTAATTTCGAGCGATTTCACCTCTCCTTCGCGGCTGATATCTACTTTGAGGCTTTCACCAATCGAGCTAGCTTCTACCTGCTGCTGGACATCACTGGGAGTCTCAATTGATCGATCTGCAACCTTAATAATCACGTCCCCAGGCTGAACCCCCGCAGTTTCAGCAGGAGACTTGGGCATCACCATTGTTACCAAAGCACCCCTATCAGCAGTGACTTTCGATCTCAACCTTGGCTCTTGGGCAATTCCCGCTTTCAGTTCGGCTGTTAGGGAGACCATCTCAACACCGAGATAGGGATGCTCGGCTCTTCCTTGGGCAAATAGTTGATTGGAAATCCGCATCGCTGTGCGGATGGGAATAGCAAAGCCCAAACCTTGAGCATTGGCGCGAATCGCTGTATTAATCCCAATTACCTCACCCTTGGCATTGAGTAACGGACCACCGGAATTACCTGGATTAATCGCCGCATCCGTTTGGATAAACCGCACGCGCTTGTCAGGAATACCTACTTGAGAACTACTCCGCCCCGTCGCGCTGATAATCCCGACTGTCACCGTATGATCCAAGCCCAATGGATTCCCAATGGCGATCGCCCATTCCCCTGGTACCAATCGTTCCGAGTCACCCAACTGCACCGTTGGTAAATTTTGGGCATCGACTCGGACTACCGCCACATCGGTCACTCGATCGATCCCCATTACCTTGCCCTCTAATACCTGCCCGTCTTTGAGGGTAACTTTGACCAACTTCGCTCCCGCGACCACATGGGCATTGGTCACGATCTTGCCATCAGCACTGATAATAAATCCCGATCCTGTCCCTTTTTCTTCTCGTTCTTGATTACTAGGATTGGGAAATCTGGGGATTAGGGATTGATCATCTTCTGGTCGTGCGGTCTGACTTAAATCAAGATCGGCATCAATCTTCACGACAGTTGGTCCAACTCGTTCTGCCGCAACGGCAATGAAGTTAAAATTTTCGCTCCCGATTGGGCGAGAAGCCCATGATTGGAGTGAGAGCGGTGATAATGGCTTGGAGTTACTGGATTGAGATACTGCGGAGGATTCTTGTTTTGGACGAAAATACGTGCCCACACCAGCCCCAACCACTACCCCTGCGGCAACCAAAATCATCCCAGTGGCTAGTTTCTTCGTGGGAATATTCATTGAATTATTAATGTTGGATGATGAACTATTTGATACCCATTAACTCCAGGATATTTCGCCCCTGGAAATTCCTACCGCGATCGCTAGGATAACACAGCCACCGAATGTTGCTAGCAACATAAACAAGGCAAAAATTTCCCCACCAGATAGTGGTCTGTCGTTTGGGTCGAGATAAGCTGAAGATCGATAGTTGTCAGATCGGGGAGTCAGTGGCTGAAAGTGCTGGGGAGATTGAGCTATAACCACTCGTGAATACCCAATCTCGCGATCGTATGCCAAGCGACGTTCCGGATGGCTAATCGCCGCATAGGCTGCGTTCAGAGCTTGAAATTGCACCGTGGCGATCGCTGTTGGCAGAATTGTGGTGTCAGGATGATATTTTTTGCTCAGTTCCCGATAGGCACGACGAATCTCCATCGGCGATGCACTAGGATGCACACCTAACAAACCATAATAAGTTTCTTCCAACTGTCGATCTTTCACCTTTTACTACTCTCCGCACAGGCACAAATTGATGGACGGGGGACGGGGGGGCGAGGGGACGAGGGGACTGTCCACTGTCCACTGTCAACTGCTTGCCCTGAGCTTGTCAACTCTCAACTTTCAACTTTCAACTTTCAACTATTTCCTAACCCTACTCTCGAATGCGACAAACTAATCCATAGATACTTGCTAGAATCAGCCAAGCATGAGTATTCAGCCGCAATTCTAGGGCAGTTACGTCAGCGATATTAAATATCATAAACCCACCAAAGGCAACTAGATAAGTAAAAAATATCGTCCGATCTGCTCGCCATTGCAGCGGAAAATTGAGAAATAGATTTGTGCCCTGGAAGACAATCCAGCCCACCAATCCAAATAAAGCGATCGTTGCCGGAATCCCTAGATTGGAAGACAACATCAATAATAGATTATGCGGGTAGCCCAGCCAAGTATTGGCAAAGTCTTGATACAAAGGTCCAAAACTCTGTAAACCCCAACCAGTAATTGGCCGAGATTGGGTCATTCCCCAAGCAAATTTCCACTGGGATAGACGAGTAATCGCTTCAGGTCGATCTGGATACATCTCATCCGTAATTCTCGCCCAAAAATAACGCGGCACGATCGATCTCAGTGGTTCTTTCAGTGGTGATGGGGCATAAGCCGCACTGAGAATAATAGTCGCGATCCCCGTCACACCACCAACCAGCCAATACCAACCCTGATAAATCGTCAATACCAAGCTACTCAAGATCGTCCCACTCCAAGCCGCACGGGAACTAGTCAGGATTAATGACAGCGTACAAATCATCAGCACTCCCACCAGCCAGAGCAAGGCGGGAGATTGCCGGATTCGATCGGTTACACTAGAATTGTTGTGCTGTGGACTATTGCGGCGTTGAACAGTATCGATTAACAACCCCGCAGCGAAAATAAAGACCATTTGCAAGTAAGCCGCCAACGGATTGGCATGAGCGAATACTGAAGACATCCGCCCCAACGGACTACCCCCACGGGTAATATCCCAGAGAATCGCTGGAGTTCCCGGAATTGGCAAACCACCGCCGACACCTAGCAACTGCAACAAACCCAACACCATCACAGGCATCGCCGGAATGAGGAAAATCCAAGCCAACTGACGCAACTGTTCTGGCGATCGAATTAAGACGCTATATGCTGCAAAAAACAGAAATTCAGGGATAAAATTCACTAACCCCAGAACGGCATCCCCAGGGTAAGCACCTAAAATTGACACCAAAATTAACCAAGGGGTTAGTAAAGCAAAGCCCCAATTCAACCGCTGCTGCACAATTTCCTGTCCAGCCTGTCGCCAAGTTTTCACTAGTGCAGTAAAAATCAACACTGCGCCGACAGCCGGCAGCATCGGGAAAATCACAAATCCGCCTCTTGCCCAATTCCAGGCTGATTGCAATCGTGGATTGGGATGTTTCCAATCCGCACCAGGAATGAGAGTGATGGGGTTGAGCATGAAATAGTGAATAGGGGCTAGATTGGCACTGATAACTTAATCATGTTAATCAACTGAATCGGAAAAATCCTAGTCAATCAGAGTAATCAACCAAATCCGAAAAATCCTAGTTAAAATTGAGAGGTTCTGATATTTCAACTTTTTGATAAAAACCAGCGATCATGCCTACGCATAACCACCAGAGCGTTTGGATTTCGGGTCGATACCAGACTGTATCTACCGCACCTTGACACATTAAACCAATGGTTGAGACAATCGCCGCCATTAACCAAAAAGCTTGAGCATCTCTGGCTTGGCGCAGACTAACTATACCCTGAATGCCATAATTGAGGGTCACTAATATCATCCACAAGAGACAGGCAAACCCGATCAAACCGATCTCCACGATCGTTTCCATAAATACAGAATAGGCACCCAAGGCACTAAATCGGGGACTAACCTGATAAATAGGGTAAATCTTCTTGAACACTCGATCGCCAGGGCCAAAGCCTAAAATCGGTCGTGCCTCAATCATCTGTCGAACTGCTGTCCAGACATTGATCCGAAAGTTATTACTACTATCTTTGCGTTCGCTAAAAATACTGAATACTCGCTCGTGCAAACTGGGAATCAGCATCACAGCTAAACCGAGTGCCGCCACAAAACCACCAAGAATCAGTGGAAGTGCCCACGATCGCCAAAACCCTGGCAACCATGGTCGAAACCAATAATATATCAAAGCGACACTGACCACAATCATTAAGACTAAGCCAATCCAAGCACCACGAGAGTAAGTAGCCTGCAAACAGACACTATTCACTACCACCATGATCGCTGCGAGGGTTTTGTGCAGCCAACCACGCCAGAGAAATACAGCAGCAATACTAAAAGCGATCGCTGGTAATAAATACCCCCCTAATAGATTGGGATTGTTCAGGTAACTATATACCCGCGTAGTTTTGGCGAGTGTGGATTCAGGATCTACCCAAGTGGCTAATTGTTTAGCACCATAAATCGATTGATTTACCCCATAAACGCTGACAACTAGGGCAACATGTAGATAAATTCCAATCAGCCAATTGCGAATTCGCGCAGAGCGACACAACCTCGCCAACATCACAAATAGTAAGAGATACAGTGTCAGTTTTACCAAACCGCCAATTGCCTCAGATCTGACCGGGGATAATCCCGCCGACACCGCTGAAATCAACCAAAATGTAAAGATTGTCACGTGAATTGGTGTAATTCCTCCACTCCGCTGATCGGCTAAGGTTAACAGCACCCAAAAAGCTGCCACTCCAGCCAAAATTAGTCCCACCTGTTCTGTCGAAACAAAGGGGGTGCAAACGAATACAATGGCCACCAAGATTGCGCCAATTTCATCACCCCATTGGATCAACCAACTTTGCTGTCGCCAAGACTGTAAACAGCCCACCCAGCGATAGAGATAGCTAGCATCAAGCCATTTATCTACGGATAGATCCGATAGTGTCAAACGTTGCCAGAGAGAATACATGGAATTTTAGTTTAGTTCAAATTAAGCAGGTGGTTTTGTCTCCATCTTATCGGGAAATTGGCGATCGAAAGGAGAGAGCAAAGATATGCCTCTACTTCCCTATCCCTAACATTCTAGTTGCCAAAGTTGAATCTCATAGCAGAGATGTCGATCGTAAACTGTCCGTGCGGCTAATCCTTCGGCAATTGGTTTTGCCAACCATTTTTTGAATAACGAACGTCCCAATGAATGAATGGGGGGAACGGCAATCTCAACTAATGCGGAGATATACTCAATCGTACTTAATCCATAAGTCCGAAAAGCTTCAATACATAAATCGATCGTTGGCGCAATTTCGGCTGAAATATCTTCGATCTGAATCCGCTTAAAGCCAGCTTTAACTAGTCCAGCTTCTAGTTCACTCTTGAGATGACAATTGGAGAATATTCCCTCATGATAATTATCATCAGAACGCATCATATCTGCTATTAATAAATATCCGCCAGATTTGAGCAGTCGCAACGTACCCGTCGCTAAATCATCAACTGAAATATACTGACTACTTTCACTAAATAACACTAGATCGTAAGTGCGATCTGTCTGATAATCCTCAAATCGGCTGAGATGAAATGGTACTTTTCCTGCGGTATATTTAATAAACTTCTGTTGCTGAAGTGGATCTGGAGCCAATCCCTCAACATTAAAACCCCGCGCACACATAGTTTTAGCATTACCTCCAATTCCACAGCCAACATCTAGAATGCTACTAAC
Organism: Chamaesiphon sp.; assembly: GCA_041738715.1. GTDB lineage: Bacteria > Cyanobacteriota > Cyanobacteriia > Cyanobacteriales > Chamaesiphonaceae > Chamaesiphon. The sequence goes on along the minus strand of JBGSPI010000023.1, from coordinate 1,880 downwards.
ACCCACAGGAATCAGATCTAACAGTTTGGTGGCATAGGCTTCCTGAGCTACACGCATCCGGGGCAATGTTAGATCGTCAACTGAAGCTGGTAATGGACTCCAATAGCCATAATGCAGATAAGATGTACCCGTAAGTCCTGTATAGTAATCGATCGCGGCATTTTGGTAGCGAGTGGGTTTGGGGATCTGAATGGATTTTGATTGAGTCATCTAGAGATAATTAGGTAGATCGGTGATAGTGGCTAGTGACTAGTGTACAGCGGTAATAGTTCGTAACCACTGCATAATTACCAAACAATCGATCGCTAAATTGCCAATCATCAAGAACCAATTCTAGTATCCTGATAACAGATAACTGATAACCGATCGTTAATAACTGACATGAATTGGCACGAAATTTCTGGCGGGGTGACAGCACCAAGAGGCTTTAGAGCAGCGGGGATTACGGCGGGATTGAAAGCATCCGGTTTACCGGATCTGGCTGTGATTATTTCTGATGTAGATGCGATCGCTGCTGGAGTCTTTACCACGAGTCAAGTTCGTGCTGCCTGTGTCGAATATTGCCGCCAGCAACTCGCCGCAAAATCAAGTGCCCGCGCTATTCTGTGCAATTCTGGACAAGCTAATGCCGCAACTGGCGAGCAGGGTTGGCAAGATGCGGTGACTAGTGCCAATGTCCTCGCTAATACCCTGAATATCGACCCAGAAGCTGTCTTACTGGCTTCAACTGGGGTAATTGGTCAACGGATTAAAATGGATGCCTTGATCGCCGGAATCCCTCGGTTAGTTGGTGCTGCTGCAACCACAGGTGGGGATGCTGCGGCGCAGGCAATTATGACGACGGATTTAGTGAGTAAATCGATCGCGCTAGAAACTACGATTGGCGATCGCGCCGTGAGAATTGGCGGTATGGCAAAGGGTTCAGGGATGATTCATCCCAATATGGCAACCCTCCTCGCCTTCGTTACCTGTGATGCGGCAGTCTCGACAACGCTGTGGCAACAAATGCTCAGTCGAGCGGCAGATCGGAGTTTTAACCAAATTACCGTGGATGGAGATACGAGCACAAATGACACGCTCATTGCTCTGGCAAATGGGGAATCACGCACCCCAGCGATCGTCCAGCCTGGTGCCGAAGCTGATAAATTAGAAGCTATGCTGACTGCTGTCTGCCAGTATTTGGCGAAGTCAATTGCCCGTGATGGTGAAGGTGCAACTTGTCTGATTGAAGTTCACGTATCGGGTACGGTAACCAATAAAGAGGCTCGTCAAATCGCCCGCGAGATTGCCGGATCTTCCCTGTTGAAAGCCGCTATCTTTGGACACGATCCCAACTGGGGTAGGATTGCTATGGCCGCAGGCAAAGCGGGTGTACCCTTCGATCAAAATAATTTAGCTGTGCGCCTGGGGGATATTCAATTAATGGCTCACGGACAACCATTAACATTCGATCGAGTTGCTGCCAGTAATTATCTCAAGGCGGCAAGTCAAGGGGAATACCTCAAAACTGATACAGTCTTAATTTCCGTCTCCGTTGGCAATGGAAATGGTGAGGGCATTGCCTGGGGTTGCGATCTCAGTTATGACTACGTAAAAATTAATGCTGAATATACAACCTAACTTGCTTGGCTACTGAATTAATGTGTGAATCTTGAGGTGGGGCAATTCATAAATTGCCCCACCTCAGGTTCTATCGATCGAAACAATCGCTTATCATCCTTCTATTCAGCAACACCAAATTTGTCACTTTACCCATAAAATGGCGTAAAAAGCCAGGATATGCTTCACAAGTTTAAGTAGTGCGATTCGTTGAAGTATGAATCACGGTATCCAGTCCGTACATAGTACTTCCAAGCTGGCTACCAGACATGTAGCACTAG
>JBGSPI010000122.1:0-7005 GCA_041738715.1 Chamaesiphon sp. | reverse complement strand
GATATTTCAATGGCTGACGATAAAGTTGATGGTAATGCTGACGATATTTTAATGGCTGACGATAAAGCTGACGATAAGAATGAAGATATCGTCAGCCATCGAACTACAGAACAGCAGCGGGTTTCGAGGTTGGCTGACGATGCTGACGATAAAAATCCCCCATCTACCTCTTCTAATCGATCGCTCCGATTTAAAATTGGGGATTTAGTCAGGTATAGCGGCTCCAGTGCCAATCTCAAGCGGCAATACGCCGGAAACCTGACAATTCGTGAGTTTAGTAAGTCGGGCGACTCGTATACTTGCCTCAAGCCTAACGGGAACCTGACGAGTTGGATCGAGTTTGAAGATCTTGAGTTTGTGGCGGTTTGAAACTGGCGAACGTCTGTATGCAGATTATGGTGTGGCCTAAATAAACCCAGTATTTATGGTATTTTTCCAAATGAGTAAATCGACCGCTATTATATTTTCGTCTAGAGCCAGGGTAAAAGACGGTAACTCAAGTTTCCCAATCTACTAGTTTAAGTCGAGGATTTAAATAGTACTTGTTACCCCTTCAGCAATAAGTCACTTAAATCGAACTCTCGATCGTCTTTCTGCAAATTATTTCTTTCAGATGCCAGCAGCAGCAAGATTGTGTCCAGGTAATCTATCGAGCCTCTTAGCCTGTCCTTAATAATTTCCAGACCTCCATTGGCGTATTCCTCAAAAATTCTGACTTTATCACTGTTTGATTCTTCATCAGAGCCGAGAATATTTTGGTTTTTAGTATGCGATATTCCTAATAAGTTTATCGCAGTATTGTATCCTCTGCGACTAAAGATATCTGGTCTAATAGGCTCTGGTTTTTTGGCAACTCCCTCTAACGGTATCGATCTTTTTCTTCTATAGCCTAATGAAGCTGCGAAGACCATAACATCCGCATAATATTCAAAAGGACTAGTTGCTTCATCTACTAAATTTATTACTAGATCCGCCTTATCTTTGGCAATCCTAATCAGACGATCTGACATTATTAAAATCTCCCTCGACTTCGTTTCGCCATTGTACTTTGTTAGTTATCAATATAAGTTGATCTGCTAATCTGGGAACTAATTTAGCGACTAGCTTATCGTATGGCGTATCTAGTTTAGAGAATGGATTATCCATAACGACTGGGAATGTACTGTTTCCCAAATTAATTGAGTTTTGCTGCTGACTCCATTCGCGAACTTTAGAAATAATGCTGGATATAAATGACAGGCTTAGTATTACATTCTCACCACTAGATGCAGCTACATTTTTAGGTTGTCCAGAAGTATTTTCAACTAATGTTAGTTCATAATTATTGCTCAATTTAGGAATATAAGGCTTAAATGATATCTCTCCAAAGATATCTTGAATTGCTTGTTCTAGCTCTACGCTGAAACGCTTGTTTTTAATCTCGCGCATTCTTGAAAGTAGTTTTATAGTTTCTTGAGTTACTTTAATTCTCTGTAGCGCAAGTTTTTGTCTTACTTCATTAGCCTTCTGAGATATTAATAATTGATTTTTTCTGTTAATTTCATAAGCAATAGTTTCAACCTTTGCTTTGTTTTCTCCTTTTTCTAAAATTAATCTTTCAATACTTTTTTTGATTTGTTCGCGTCGCTGCTCTAGTTGACGAATATCCTCAAGAGGACTATTTTTTAATCGATCGTGAATATCTGCAAGTTGATTTTCTAAATCTGATTGTTTTCTTATTAATTGTCCTTGATGAATTTTCTCGACATCAATGTTTTCCCAAAGTATGGGTATTTCTTTGTCAATTAACTCTACTTCCGCACCCATACGGATGACAGTTTCTTCAATATCTCCTATTCCCGACTTGTCCAGCCATTTTTCTAAAATGCTATAAGATGGATTTCCCTCAACTAGCTTTGCTCCACATATACAAGTTTGTTGCTGAAGTAAATCTTTAACAAATTGCTGCTTTATTCCAGAAGGTAATTCACCTCTCTCTCTCAATTCATCTAAAATATAGCGAAAATTAATAGTCGCTTTTGATAAAAAAACTTTGTATGATTTTTTTGATATTAGTTCTTTTATTTTTCTTTTGCTGTTGTTAACTTGCTCTTCGATTAAATCTATATCTCGATCTCGATCTATCTCGTCTCTTTTTGTCTGAAGTTCTCGAACATTTTCCGAAGATCGCAATTGTTCATCAACTTGATTTTCTAATTCTCTGTGATTATCTAATTCTTTTGCGATCTCATCTTGTCTTTCTTTTAAACCTTGCAATTCATCTTCCAGATCTTGCTTCGCTTGAATCAAGTTAGCATCTTCAGCAGAAGCGATCTTTTTATATTCTTGTTCTAGTTCTCTTTCTGCATCTCCTAGATGTTGTATTGCCCGATCGATAGCTTTAACACCCAAAAGTATCTTTGTCGTATCTGACATTTCTGCTTTTTTGTCATCTTGAACGATTTCTTCAATACGTTCTCCATCAAAAAAGAAATATTTTCTTAATTTTTCTGGTAGAACTTGGTTAATGATGTCTTCTGATGCTTGAGAAGGTTTTACCCATCGACCATCATGCTCCGCGTAAGACAAAGTTAAATTGCTTTTTTCCTCAGTTATATTGAGGGTGTTATCTTTGATTGCACGACGAACCCATAAAAAGGACGATAATTATATAATTCAATCGATATTAGTTTCATTGACTATCTTTTTGATAATATTAATGATGTCTGATTTTATATGTGGCTTTTCTTGATAAAGCTTGTCACTTTCTGCTTGAAGAACCTGTTTCATAACCTCTCTAACTGTAATCGAGGCGTTTTCCAATAGCTCTTTTTCATCATTAATATCGCTGTAGTTCTGAGTCATTCTTCACCGCCGTTACAGATCGAGTAATCCATACTTACTTTGTACCTCTGAAAGTTTTACTCTGGCTTCCCCCGCGTTGTCTGCCAAATCGGCAAACTCTACAAATCTCTTTAGCTCCTTACGGAGCAAATTGCGCTCTACTTCTAATGATTCCCTGTCTAGCTCTAGAGGTAACACGATCGTGTCAAATAAAGTTGCTCGTCGTTTGTTAGGATGCGGACGCAAAATTCGCCCTCTGCGCTGAATAAACTGGCGTGGATTAGTACTACTAGCCAAAATCACCGCAGTTTGAGTTGCAGGAATATCCACGCCCTCATCCAGACAACGAATTGCTACTAAACCTTGTAATTCACCAGTTTCAAACTGATGCCGTAAGTCTTCGCGTTCCTCTAAAGGCACCTCGGCGGTATAACTATTGACTCGATAGCCTAATTCGGAACCTAAAATCCTGACAACTGCCTCCAACTGCTTCTGACTCTCTTGGCTCACATCATCTTCCACAGAACCATCGCCACAGTAAAAGAGGGTATGGTGAGTGTCTAAACGCTGGCGCATCAAATCTCGCAAAGCTTGCAGCTTGTTGGATGCCGCACCAATCAACCTAGAACGCTGCATTAGGAGTTTGGTTAGATCTTCCTCATCGCCTCCCATTCCCATCACTCTTCCAATCTTGGCAGTTAATGCTAGGTAAGCTTCTGACTCTGCCTCTGTCAAATCCACTAAAATTGGATAGTATAGATAATGTACTAAAGCTCCCTGTTGGATGGCATTAGCTAGAGTAAATTCTGGTTGCAAAACATTACCAAAGTAATCGAACAGTGCTTCAGTACCTCGATCGTCAAAATGTCTTTCTGGTGTGGCTGATAAAGCTAAACGCAGTCCTATATTGCGGGGTAAGCTTTCCTCTAACTTTCTCGCCCCTAAGTTGTGCGCTTCATCGCCCACAATCAACGTTTCTCGTGGGAAATCTGGTAGTAACGATTGCAACGCTGTACTTATGAGAGTTGAGTTTGTTGTAATGACCGTCAGAAAAGGCTTGCGATCGGAAATGAGGTTGTACAGTTGGGTGGACAGTTCAGGCTGCCACTGGCGTGCATTTTCAAAAGCTAAAATTGGTTCTAGACCGAATTTCTGACATTCTCTTGCCCATTGGGTGACTAAATGCCGATAAGGGCAAACCACGACTAATGCTTTCAATCCGATTTTTTGATACAGTTCGCAAGCAATCAGGAGTGAGGTAATTGTTTTGCCGCTACCTGTTGCCATCTTCAGGGTGCCTCGACCCTTATTTGCAAACCAGTTATCGACGGCTTGCTGCTGATACGATCTCACTTGGATAGATGGAGGAATTTCGGGGCACCCAAATAATTTCCGATCTTCTTTTACGACATAACCTGCTGATGCTTGAGGTGAATTTTCTCTAACTGAAGTTTGCTTGCTAGGTTCACATAAGTATGGAGAGTCAGAACGCAACCGCAATAACGAGCGAATTGCAGCTTCTGGAAAGCTTATGACTTCTAAATTTGGAGTAGAGTTATTCCAAAGCTGCTGAAAATTCTCCGCTTTTCGCAAGGCTCGCTCTTTTACCGCTGGATGCCATGAGCAGAATACATCAAGGCATTCAAAGTTATCAATTAGAGCAGTAGAGCTTTCATTCGCAGAACCTGTAAAAGCAATGATATTTCCCTCACGATCGCTAAAAATGCCTAACTTTTCATGATAGATGCTGGACTTATGAATATTTGTCGATATTGCTAGTTTTATTTCCAAAAATCCTTGTGCTAGTAACCAAGCAAGACTTGCCAAACGGTCTTTAACGATTTGTTCAAATTCTCGATCTAACTCTCTGACTACAGCATGAGCAATAATTTCTTCACGCTGTTTCAATCCTAGATCGATCGCATTTGCATCTTCAGAGGAAAGACAAGGAGATGCAATCAACTGCATTTTTCCACCCGATCGAATTAAAGCTGTTAGCCCCTGAGCAGCAGCAGCCATTGATGTGCTAGAAAAAAATCCTACGGCTCGACTGTAGACTGTAGCTTCTCCTAAACAGGGAAGATAAAAATCTTGAATAAGGTCAAAGCGATCGCTCCGGTACTCATCTTGTAATGATAAATCTTTTAAACTCAACTTACTTGCTCCACAATGCATTATTTCGGTTACTCAATTTGTCTGTTCTCAACATGGGTAGAGAATTACACTTGGTGTCATACTCCAACTATTTACGTTGTACCCATCGAAAAATCAGGACATTTTAAGCAGCAATTCTCATCAGGGAGTCATGACAATATAGTTCGGTTAAGGGCTGAAAGTAAGTAAAAGTAATGAAATTTACGCCGCTTATGATTAACACTGCCTTAATCTGGTCAATAACACAACAACTTCATCAATCACCTTCGCCATCTTTGCGGTAGATGTATCGTGTTGATTGAGCATAATACTAAAAACCAACGGTGAATATTGAGGCGGATTGATATAACCAGAAAGACCGATGACACCACTCATACTACCAGTTTTTGCCTGAACAATACCTTGAGCTAAAGTACCTTTGAGCCGATGTTTGAGTGTGCCACTCACTCCCGCGACAGGCAAAGAATCCCGAAAGATTTTACCTTCTGGCATTGTCGCCATTGCAGATAAAAGTTGTGTCAAAGCTGTCGGCGCAACTAAATTATGTCTCGCTAAACCAGAACCATCACTAATACGATAAGATTGAGGGCTAACACCGAGTTCTGTTAGACGTTGTTTGACTAGGGCAATTCCTAAATCACTAGTATCTTCACTACTAGTATCATGCTGAGGATGAGTACGTCCGATCGATTTTAATAGTACTTCAGCATAGACATTATTACTAGCTTGATTGGCTTCCTTGACTAAATCCCCAATTGGTGGGGATTTAATTGCCGCGATTTCTGGAAGATTAAGTATACTTTGTCCTAATACCAGTCGAGTACTGCTAACGGTTATCTCTTCTTTAATTAAACTCTGGCGAAAAGCACTAACAAAAGATTCAGCGGGATTAATTAATGGTAAATCAATCCTAGTCGCCGGAGCATTTTGGGCTAGTTGCCCTGTCAACCGTAATACAGGTTTACCAAAAGTAGCGATCGCATTAATACTACTATTCTGATTAGTTGCAACTGTGAGACTCTGATTATCTACTTGCCAACCATTTAAACTGGGATCTGCCCAAGTATATCTCAGTGGTGTACCTACTTGCTGCGGGCTAATATTCAGAGCGAGCGCATTTTGATTGAGCATTAAGCCATTAATCGCGGGTGCATAATCTGTAGCTAAATCTCCCCATTCCCATCTAGAGTTAATCTGCTCCCCGCGAAAGTAACCATCGTCGAAGCTAATTTGCCCAATTTGACGTTCGCCACGCTGCTTGAGTTGCTGTGCGATCGATTCTAGCCCAGTTCTTGTTAAACTCGGATCGCCTCTACCCACGATCAGTAAATGGGGGCTGTCACCAGTACTCGGCAATTGATAGACCGATGTCCGCAATCTTGTTGCAGCACCCAGTTGGCGCAATGCCACTGCGGTGGTAATCAGTTTCACATTAGAAGCGGGAATAAATAAACGATCGCCATCCCGATTGTAAAGCTGATTTGAACCATTTAAAGACTTAACTACAATCCCCCAGCGATACCTTTGCAATTCAGGTCGATCTATTATTTCATTAATCGCCCTTGGCAGTTGACTAGGACAAATAGCTGGTCTAACTTGACTATCTGCACTTAAGTTTGGCGATTGCGCCTGACTAGGCAGGATATTTGTCAATTGAACCAATAAACTACCGCACAATGTAAGGATTGTCCGATAGTCAGAAAATAACTGCTGCATAATATAATAATGAACTTACCCAATTTTTTTCGATCCTTTAGGATCGCTCCGTTATCGAATTTGTTCCTTCAGCGGAGTCAAGCGGCGATTTCAGTCTTCAGAAACACGAAGCAACAAAAAACCCCCCTAACTAGTACTAGTTAGGGGGGTTCTATAGTCAACTAATCGACGGAATTAACCGTTGATAGCAGGAGCAGTCAAAGCAACAGGAGTAGCTTCACCAGCAGCCAAGTCGAGGGGGAAGTTGTGAGCATTACGCTCGTGCATTACTTCCATACCCAAGTTAGCGCGGTTGATGATGTCAGCCCAGGT
>JBGSPI010000034.1:0-47769 GCA_041738715.1 Chamaesiphon sp. | reverse complement strand
ATGATGACCGCAAATGTTGCTCCATCGATGGCACAAGCAGCACCCAACGTAACTGTCTCTTTCTCTAATCAAGGCGGCTATAACGCAGAATACTTTGTCACGGGGCAGATTAAAAGCTTTGACGGGCGCGTCCTCCGCAACATATCCACATTTCATAGCCAAAACATGCTACTGGGTCAAAAACGAGCGGCATCCTTCCCGCTGACTCCCCAAGAGATCCGGCAGGGGGCGGCTCGATTCGTCACCATCACAGGCCGCATGAGCCATAATCGCCAGGTCTTTATCCAAAAATCCCTCCGCCTCGACAATAATACGTGCTTCTTCAACAGCGAAACCGTTTTCAATCCCAAAGGTAGTTTTCGCCCAGGTTCTTGCTAATTCCAACAGCAAAAATTTCATCTTCTAGATACCTGAAAAAAACGGCTGTACTAACCAAGTAAATACAGCCGTTTTTTAATGCCTAATGTTATTTAGAATGATCGCTAATACTTTAAGATCGATATTTGTGTGTCCAGTCTCATTATTTGACCTTGAATAAATTAAACAATGGCGATACTAGTGAGTCTGTGTGCGGTGGACGATGTGGAGACGCTAGTATTGATGTCAGATTTTTATCAACAGTTAAAAACTGCCCCGCTCAAATCGTATGCCTTGGGCGGTAACCAGTTGGCAATGCTCAAAAGGGATTTAACCTTTAAAAATAGTCTGATTGCTAGTCGATCTCGCTGCAGTTTACCATCGGAGTTACAACAAGTAACCGATCGGGATTTGTCTCATCCTTACTATTGGGCGGCATTTACCACGATCGGCAATCCCTGGGAATACTCACATCTGGCACTAACACACATTTACTATTAGTTCTTGTCGAGGATCGGCTATGATGAGATCGGTATCTTAAGTCTATACTTTCTGCTAGGTTAAGATCGTGCGTCAACGCAAAGATTTAATCGAGATATTTTCCACATTTTTGCAATTTGAGGGCGATCGTCCGACTCTATGGGCGATCGATCCCCGTTTGAATCGCAGTATGACAAAATCGATCGCGATTGAGCCGCACGGTAGTGAAGATTTTTGGGCGACCTATTGGTTGCGGCAATACACCCAACATTTAGACGCAAACAATCCCGCACGGCGACAGCCAATCGACCATTTGTCGGCTTATTTACAGGAAACTTGTTTTTGGTCTGTGAGTCGGGTAATGCCTCGGATGGGTTCGACGCAGATACAGTTGTCCGATGGCTTTCAGGTGGCGATCTCTGACGTACCCAAGCTCTTAGCTGCCTTCGATGCCTCCAAGCCATGGGGGTTGAAGACTTATGCCAATACGGTCTTTGGCAATACTTTGCGGGACTATCTGCGCCAACGGCGAGAGGTGGATTTTTGTACTGAGTGGGGACTATTGCAGAAAATCAGTCGCAAACGCCTATTAGATGCCCTCGCCGCCAATAATTTCGCTCCGGCGATTCGAGATCGTTACGATCTCGCATGGCAAGCTTTGACGACAAATCATAGCCCCGACAAATCGCCCAAACTCCGCACGCTGGCAGATCCCACGCCCGAAACCTGGCAAGCGATCGAGCAGTCATACAACCGCTCTCGTCGAGACTTTCCCCACTTAAGTGCCGCAACTGCCAAAGACATCGAAAAATGGTTGCTCGATGCAGCAAAAAAAGTCCGCAGCTATCTCTATCCCACCGTTAATTCTTTGAATGTCAAAAAGGGTGAGGATAACGATGCTGAATGGGAAAGCGATTTAGTTGGGAACGATCTCGACCCGATGGCCAATCTAGAAGAGCAAGAAACTAGAGCCGAACGTCAAACCCAACAACAGCAAATGGTTGAGGTCTTGCAGACGGCGATCGATCGGCTCGACGCACCTTCGCGCCAACTGCTGAACCTGTATTATCGCGATCAGGCGACCCAACAACAGATCGCCCAACAGCTAGACATGCCACAATACACTGTCTCCCGAAAACTCTCCAAAACGCGGGAAACTCTACTCAAAGCGATTCTCGCCTGGAGACAAGCCAGCTTGCATATTTCGCCGACTTCAGACGTGATTAATTCTATCAGCGCGCTCCTGGAAGAGTGGCTGGAATCAGTTTTTAACCGCTAGAACGTCTAGGAGAATCGTCATGAGCCAGCTTATCCCCATTGCCCAACTCGCCTTACCTATTCCCGCATCGTTAAGTGAGCTATCTTGGGAACAGGCTCGGGCAGATCGATCGATCTCCACCACCTGGAATGTTTATCTCAACCGCATCGCCACCGAATTACTGACTGAATATGTCAGAGCAGACTTTCCCGATCTGCGCGATCGAGCAGCGGATAATCTGTGGCAATTTGTTAATGGTAGCGGATTGGAACTCAATGGCAAACGACTGATGCTCTTGCCATCCAAAGCGATCGATCATAGCGAACTCGAAATTCCCCAGGAATGGGTCGATATTCCCACTCTGGCTGGCGATTATTTCCTGGCTGTACAAATCGATCCCGATGCCGAACTACTGCATTGTTGGGGCTATACGACCCACCAGATGCTCAAATCGAAAGCGCGATACGACCCGATCGATCGCACTTACCATCTCGACGGACATCATTTAATTGCCGATGTCTCTGGATTGTGGGTGATCCAACAACTCAACCCCCAAGAAGTTACCCAAACGGAAATCGCCCCACTACCCACTGTAGAGGCAGTGAGGGCGGAGAATCTACTGCAACGCTTGGCATCTGCCCCCAATCCTCGCCTAGAAATCCCGTTTGAATTGTGGGGCGCATTAATCAGCGATCGCGCGTGGCGACAGCAGTTAGTCGCACTCCGTCAGGGTGAAGTTGCCCCCCAAACTAATATCACTACCGCCGTCAATCGACTCAGCGATTGGATCCAAAATGTATTTGCGTCGGGTTGGCAAGCGGTTGAAGATTTCTGGGGTGAGGACGATCGACTTGGATTGGCATTTCGGCAACCGGAGGCACCCACATCCACCATGCGCCGCGTTAAAGCGTTGCAGTTGCCCGATCGCGTGGTATTTCTGCTGTTATCGGTGGCACCAGCAGCGGACGATTCTCTTTCTGCTGGGGCAGACGCTCCGCGAACAGAGAGGCTACGCCAACGCTTGGAGATTCAGGTCCAACTGCGCTCTGACGATCTCAATGCTACCCTACCTGCGGGTTTGACATTAGATCTGTTGTCTGGTGAGGATGAGGTGATGCGATCGGTGACGACTCGGGATCTGGATAATGCGATTCAGTTGCCACGATTTCGCTCGACATTAGGGATGGAGTTTAAGCTGCAAGTGCGATCGGGGGATGTGACTTTGTGCGAATCTTTTGTGGTGTAAGGGAGAGGCAATCGAACGATGGAAAGGTTGCTAGTACTGAATTTGGGCAGTGGGGATCTTCAGACGGGGGTGCCGAGTATCATCGCGCAGCTTTGGGATGAGGGGACGGCGCAGCCGATGCAGATGGCGGGGAGTTTGCCGGCGATGCCGGAATTAGGGCGATTGAGGGGGCAGTGGCAAACTTTATATTTCGCGCTCTATGCTCATCTGGGGTGGCGAAAAGCGGGCGATCTGCGTAACTTTGAATTCGATGAGGTCGAGGAAGTTTCACATATCTCTCAGGCCGAATTTGATGCAGTTTGTCAGCAATTACGATCAAGCTTGAATCAGTGGTTGAATGCTGACGGGTTCGGGCAGATCCAGCGGCGGATTAGGACGCATCTGAGTCCCGCCGATCGGATTCGGATCGCGATCGCCGCTAACGAGTCGAGTTTATTACAGTTACCGTGGCATTTATGGCAACTTTTGGAAGATTATCCGACGGCAGAAATCGCCCTGAGTCCGGCGGAATACGCCCGTTCGCGTCCGGTTAGTCTGGAGGTAAAATCGGCACGGGTGAAAGTATTGGCGATTTTAGGTAACAGTCAAGGAATCGATGTTGCGGCCGATCGTCAGATCCTCTCCCAACTGCCCCAAGCCGAAATCGAATGGTCGATCGAACCTACTAGCGAACGGTTGCAAGCACAGCTTTGGGAGCGGCAATGGGATGTGTTATTTTTTGCCGGACATAGTTCCAGTCATGGGCGCGGTTGCATCCAAATTAATGCCACAGAAACCCTGACGATCGATCGGCTCAAATATGGCTTACAACGGTCGATCGCCAACGGTTTGAAACTAGCGATCTTCAACTCCTGCGATGGTTTAGGACTGGCGCGAGATCTCGCTGACTTACGCATTCCCCAAACAATCGTCATGCGTGAACCCGTACCCGATCGCGTGGCACAAGCATTTCTGAAGACATTTCTCCAAACCTTTGCCGCTGGAAGCTCTCTATATGCCTCCGTGCGGGAGGCACGAGAAAAATTACAACTATTAGAAGGTGAATTTCCCTGTGCTACCTGGCTGCCAGTAATTTGTCAAAATCCGGCCGAACCTGCGGCGTGGTGGGCGGATTGGTGTCAGCCAGAGATCGCCGCGTTACCGCCATCCACTCGCCCTTGGCAACGATCGCTATCTCGCTCATTACTCGCGATCGCCATTGGGAGTGCGATCGGCAGCGGACTGACACTAGGAGCCAAATACCTCGGTTGGCTGCAACCATTAGAACTAGCGATTTACGATCGCCTGATCCAATCCCGCCCGATCGAACCCACCGATCCGCGCTTATTAGTTATCACCCTCACCGATGCAGATGTCCGATCGCAACGCCGTCAAACCGCATCGGGATCGATATCCGAGCGATCTCTAGACAAACTGCTGCAAATCCTCGATCGCGCCAAACCCAGTGCGATCGGGCTAGATATTTATCGAGACTTTACCAGCGAATTACCATCGCTCAAGTATCAGTTATCAAACAACGATCGACTCATTACCATCTGCAAACGTCCCGATGTCCGAGACGATCCTGCTGGCGTGGCTCCAGCCCCAGAAGCACCCTCCGAAGCCGTCGGCTTTAGCGATTTCGTGCGAGATTACGACAGCGCAGTGCGACGACACCTAATTGCAATGGATGCCAAATCTACATCCCAATGTCAATCGGGGAATGCCTTGAGTACCCTGCTCGTCATGCGATATTTAGCAGATCGCCAAATTCCGATCCAATTTTCACAACGAAAGCTGCATTTGGGCAAACTCCAGATTGACCCCCTAGAAGAGAATGCCGGTGGGTATCACGCCCAAGATGCCCAAGGACTGCAAATCATGCTCAATTATCGCCGTACCGCCCAGGGCATTGCCCAAACTGTCACCTTAGAGCAAGCTCTTGCTGGAGATCTCCCCGCCACCGCCATCAAAGATCGGATCATTCTGATTGGTTCGGTAAATCCCAGCAGCAACGATTTTTGGACGACACCGTTTGGTGCGGGCTTCTCCCAGCAACAGCCTGGTGTCTTCATCCACGCCCAAATGGTCAGCCAACTCCTCAGTGGAGTCCAAGACGATCGCCCACTACTATATCCAGTTAAATTACCACAACTAATTTTCCTGTCGATCGGCAGCGCGATCGTCGGTGGATCGATCAGTTTAGTCAACAAGAGATCGATCCGTTGGCTGTTATTAGGTTGTACCTTCATCGCCATCTACACCACCGCAGGTCTAACCCTAAATCGCGGTATCTGGCTCTCCGTCGGCGTTCAACTGCTCTCCCTTGCTAGCACATCACTATTAGTTTTCGGCACTCGAAGCTTGCGCGCCGCCTAGCGGCGGTCGATTACCCTGCCCACAAAAATCAATGAAACCTAATCCTCACCGCTTAACCCTCGCTCTCCTCCTCGCGATCGCCACCACCCTCACCTTTCCCAGCATCACCCCCACCCAAACCCCCAAACCAAAAACCACCCTCAAAATCCGCTGGAAACCCCCCACTCCCCCCAGCACCCTCGGCATTCCTGGCAATCGCGCTCAAGGTGGCGGCACCCGTAGTGGTTGTCACTCCTATCGCGGCATTACCGCCCTCGTCCCCCTCTCCCCCCAAAAAATCCACTGGGGACAAACCATCAGCGAGCGACCGAGCATCTGGTTAAATGCTCCCCAAGGACTGACAAAAGACTTACCGATCGAGATTTCCGTGCGATCGGCAAATGGTAATCCCATCTCCAAACAATTATTGACGATCGCCAATAATATCCCTGCTGGTGCAGTCAGCGTCACATTCCCCCCAGATGCCAGACTAGAAGTTGATCGCACCTATCGATGGGAAGTCGCCCTCTACTGCGATATCGACGATCGGATCGATCGTCCCTTCGTCATCCAGGGGCAAATTAAACGGATTACCCCACCCCCCAAGCTAGAAACTGCCACATCCACCCTCAACAGCGTCCAAATCCTCGCCGAAAATGGCATTTGGTACGATGCGATTTTCATCCTCGGTACTCAGATCCGCCAAAACAAAGATCGACAGCTAACCACAGCTTGGTCGGATTTGCTCAAAGCCGCTAGTGTCAGAGGGAGCTATTTGGTTCGAGATTGCTGTCAATTCGATCTCGTAGGAACGCCACGATAACTTAAAGTTTCAGCTAAAAATTGAGAGAGCAACCTTGTAGCAAAGGTTTCATGACCTAACCCATAGATTCCAAATAATCGCGCACGCGATTGCGCCGTTTGGGTTGGCGGAGCTTCTGGAGAGCTTTGGACTCAATTTGGCGAACACGTTCGCGGGATAGATCTAATACTCGCCCAATATCCGCCAGGGAATGAGCTTGATTGTAGCCTAAACCAAAGCGCAGACAGATTACTTCGCGCTCTCGATCGGTCAAATCGGCGAGTAATTGGACCAGTTCGCCTTGGAGTGACTCATGCATCATCATTTGTTCTGGGGTGACTTCTTCGGCTTCGAGGAGATCGCCCAATTCAGTGTCGCGATCCTTGCCCACTTTGACATCCAATGATACCGATCTCGGGACACGCATTAACACTTCTTGCAACTGCGGTACCGTCATCTCCAGTGCCTTGGCAACATCTTCCATTTTCGGCTGTCGTCCGGTTTCTTGGGTCAGTTGACGCTGGACTTTTTTAATCTTGTTGAGTTTTTCAGTAATATGGACAGGTAGGCGGATATTCCGGCTTTGAGTCGCGATCGCGCGAGTAATGCCTTGACGAATCCACCAGTAGGCATAGGTGCTAAATCGATAACCTTTAGTCGGATCAAATTTATCGATCGAGCGTTCTAAGCCCATTGTGCCCTCTTGAATCAGGTCTAACAGTTCTAATCCCCGATTTTGATATTTTTTGGCAACGGACACCACCAAGCGCAGATTTGCCTCGATCATGTGCTCTTTAGCTCGGGTACCAGCTAACTGAATCTGATCGATTTCGGCAACAGTGACATTTGCTAATTCTGCCCACCGTTGCTTCCCAGCAGCAAGTATGAGTTTAAGTTCAGCTAATGACATCCCGAAAGTACTTGCCCAGCGTTCTGGAGATGGGCGGTGCCCTAATTGTGCGGTTAATCGATCGTGAATTTCGATCGCGCTCACATATTTGGCGATTGTCGGATCTGCACTTGCGCCATTTTCTGCTGGTTGAGCCGCATTCGCTCGCAATTCGAGTAGTTGTACATAACGCTGAACTAATTTAGCCTCAGAAATCTCTTCGTCTCTGCGTAACAAGCGGACTTTGCCAATTTCCTGGAGATATAAACGGACTAAATCCTTGCTGTAGTAAAGATTCTGAGCAGCACTTGAAACAGCGGTACTATCGAGATCTGGTTCAAACAATTCTGGTAAAGACGTTCGGAGGTTATCTTCATCAATCTCGATCTCTACGCCATTAATAATATTTAACTCTGATGCTGATTCATCATATTCTGCCGATCTGGATAAAGATGTGCTTGGCATAGACTATTCTCAAGTGTACTCAACAAAATTTAGATATCAAAAAATTAGTTTTTACTGTGGCTAGGAGCTAATCATCGGCAATATTTGCCTGAATATATACAACGGCAACTCCGCAGCTACAGATTGAGCGCAGGGACGATAGTTGGTGGTTAAACCTATCATTCCCAGCTTTTCCTCTAGATCCCTCACTACTTGATTGATTTCTTTTCTACGGGAAATAACAGTCGAGTTGTTGCCAATAAACTTATTCACTTTTCCGTCTACATCGAACTCATTAAAACACCTAAAATTTCCGTCCAAACACTTGCTGTTGCAAGTAGATTACGCGGGGAGACAGTGGAGGTAACTGGCTAAACTGATTGAAATTAGTTTCGTAAGCCCAATTGCGGATTGGGGGCATAAAGTATTTCAAGGGACCACTGGCAATGACACGACCGCTAAATTCTTGTGGTGTGCCGATACTAACGAGGGAGCCTGTGTAATTGAAGTTAATTCCAGTCCAGATTTCGTAAAAGCGCATCATATTATTTAACCCACCACTATACTTTGCTGGACTAGCTGTGGGGTCGCTCAGATCTGTTCTGCTCAAAAATGCGGCATTAATGGTGGTTTCAGTGGCATTGCCGGAACTGCCAGGGGTAGCTCGACCACATTCATTAGTTGTCGAGCCTTTAACTCCCAATGTGTTATCCCAACAAGCATTTGATAGAACAGTAATCGTATCCCCCATGACGGCTGCGGGCTGTTTCCCGATATTGTTGTAGTCTCCTTGGAGATATACGGCTTGATCTGTTGCTACAGTCAAAGGTGCGGGTAAAGTACTGCCCTGTGAAATTGCAAAAGCATAGGGGCTTTGAGTTGTCGGATATATGTGAACTGTTTTATCGATCGTGGCATGAAGTACCAAACCACCTTCTTTGCGATCTGCGCCTCCAAAACTCTTACCGCCAGTTCCCACTGCTAAACCCCGTAAACTACCCGTTGGCGCAGTAGCATCGATCAGATCTCGCTGAAATAATAATTCATCAACATTATTACCTTGACCGCCATAGGTATTAGTGACAGCACCGCTAGTCCAATCGACGGAAATATTATAGTAATTCCAGGCAGTGAGTGAGCGAAGATTGACTTGCAATAGATTAATAATTCGGGCTTCCCGTTGATCGTAAAAACTATTTTTAATTGCTTGAATTGGTGCTGGAATCAGACACCCAGAATTGATGGCTGCAATTTTTTCGGGTGTACTCGCTAACAATGCTGTTTTTTCGGTCAGCCCGGAAATTGCATCTAAATTTGTGCTAAAGCTTGTTTGTAGTGCGGATAAACTACTTAAATTGCCAGTCGTTGAGGCATAGGGTAGAGGAGTGGCTTGAGCGGCAATTGCGGCGGCGAGAGCGCGAACCACCTTAGAGCGGCGAGTAGGATCGACTGTGGGTGCGGCAGCGGTAGCCGTAGCTAGATTGGGACAAAAAACGGCAGCTTGCTGGCTGGTGGTGGCATCAACTAGCACCGGTTGAAGTAGACTACGAAGTTGTCCTTCGGTGAGAATCGAACACTGAAATGGGCCGCCTTGTCGCTCGCTAGAAATTACCACTCCACTACATCCACCAGGGGTCAGCCCAGTTTTAATTGCTGTCAATTTAAACGGGACTGATTGATTCGGGAGAAATTCCAACTGAAGATCGGCTTTGCCATAATATTCACCAATCCCCCCTGGCTGACTAGGATCGGTTTTAGTGATGAAGCTGGGTGCTGGTACTTGCAGTTGACTCACTCGGGACTGCAAAAGATTACCAAATGGAAGTAATTGACTAGTCGTTAATGCTGGATCGATGTAATTTAAAGCTTGAAATTTAAGTGGATTACCAGCAGTATCATTGACCGGATTATTACTACTATCAACAAAATTTACCCACCCACCAACAGCAGTTGCATCTGGATAAGGGTGACCGATCGAATTGTACACATTTCCACTCGCAGTAACTGGCCCAACAAAGTTCAAATTATTGGTTGGCGATAATCTCAAGTTCGCGTTAGTATGTACCCGCCCACCCAATGTCATATCTGCACCAGGATTGATCTCCATGTCGTTGTGATAGAAAGCCGCGAACTGAAATAAGGGAATAATGCGGCTATTAAAATCCATTTGGAGGACAGTTTGAGCCTCTTGCTGAGAATTAATATCGGCATTATTAATTCGCCGAATTGCTGTTGAAAATACTCTGTAGTTATATTCTAGGGCGGTTAAGCCGGCAAAAGTTTCCCCGGACGGAATCTGTTTAAGTTCTGGAAAGGTAGCTAAATTGCGCGGATTTGGTTGGACGTAAGTGTAGGCAAGATAAGGCTGAGTTCCAGTAGATTCAATAATACTATTTCCTTGCTGTTGGACTCGTGGCTCAGTGGAATTAAATGTGTCGGTTTCACAGGCAAAATCACCACTGCCACTGCCACCCGTCCCAGTGATACAATTAACAATTGTCCCGGGACTAGCACCTGATGGTTGCACAAATCCCAAAAACTGTTGGCGTAATTTTTCGGCACGTCGATTTAGTCCTGATTCAGCACTGTAGAACGAACTAGAACTATCGGCAAACGCGATCGTACTTTTACGACTGAGATCCGAAACCAGCAAGGACACGCCTAACAAGCTGACCATTAAGACAGAAATAATTGACACAACGACCATTGCCGATCCCTCTTCTTTCTGTTGAGACTGGTGACATTGATGGTAAGCCAACAATTTCAATATAAGTCGTAATTGCTGCGTTTTAAAATACATAGTACTACGTGTAGAAAGTAGCCAAGTTATTGTGAGAGCGAGACAAAAAATAACACCGACGAGAGTTTTTGCGGATATCTCAGTTAGATCGGCGTGGACTTATAGATATAGTTCCCCGATATAATTGGGTTATTCTGATTTTCATCGATTGCGATCGGTGGTTTATCCCGAATCTCTCCAATACTTCACAGCTAACTGAACTGATGGCTTTTTCTGCTCTGATTCGTGCCCTTGAACGTTCCCAACTAGCTGCGGAACTGCTGGCTAAACTCCAACAGCAGGGGATGCTGCATCTAAATGGTCTTCCACGTTTACCCAGGGGGCTAGTAGCTTCGGCGTTGGCGCAAAGCTCCCAGCGAAATTTATTGGTAGTGACAGCGACGAATGAAGAAGCAAGTCGCTGGGCGGCGCAATTAGAGGCGATGGGCTGGCAAACCGTCCAATTCTATCCCACGTCGGAATCGTCGCCCTACGGGGATATTAGCCGCGAATCGGAGATGATTTGGGGACAGATGCAGGGGTTGGCGGAGATCGTTCACACTACCAGTCAGACGTTGGCGATCGTCGGTACGACGCAATTGTTACAGCCACATCTGCCTGCGCGGGCGGATTTTGCGGCGCGGTGTTTGACATTGGAGGTTGGCGAGACGCTGGATGAGGAGGCAATTAGTACTCAATTGGTGCAGTTAGGGTACGATCGAGTGCCGTTGGTCGAGACTGAGGGACAATGGAGTCGGCGGGGTGATATTATCGATATCTTCCCCGTGGCGGCGGAGTTACCTGTTCGGTTGGAGTGGTTTGGGGATGAGTTGGATAAATTGCGCGAATTCGATCCGGCGACGCAACGTTCTCTAGATAAGATTGCCAATCTGGTGCTGACTCCAGTAAATTTTGAAGTTTTTAAAAATAGCGAGTCAGATCGACGTTATTCATTGATAGATTATTTACCAGATAATTGTCTGGTAGCGATCGATGAATTTGATCGGTGTCAAGCACATAGCGATCGCTGGTGGGAGTATACTCAGGCGGAATGGGAATTATTACCAGCAGATACACCAATTTGGCACCAGAAGTTTAATGATACTGTTACTCATATTACCGATCGGTTTAATTGTTTGTATTTGGGTGAACTGGCGATCGATGGTGAGGGGTTAAATTTAGCCTGTCGATCGATTCCCACAATTCCCCATCAATTTGCCAAGATTGCCGATACATTGCGCGATTATCATAAACAAAATTATTCGAGTTGGTTGGTATCTGCCCAGCCGTCTCGATCGGCGGCACTATTACAAGAACATGATTGTCCCGCGCAATTTGTGCCGAATCCCCGGGACTTTCCGGCGATCGATAAGTTGCAGATTCAACATACAGCGGTCGCCTTAAAATATTCCGGTGTAGCTGAGTTAGAGGGATTTATCTTACCAACTTTTCGGATGGTTGTAGTTACCGATCGAGAGTTTTTTGGGCAGCAATCTTTAGCTAGTTTTAGTTATGTCCGCAAACGTCGTCAGGCAGCATCCAAACAAGTCGATCCAAATAAGTTACGCCCTGGTGATTATGTGGTTCATCGCCATCATGGTTTAGGGCGATTTGTTAAATTTGAAAGTATTAGTACCGATGATGTGACTCGCGACTATTTGACGATTCAATATGCCGATGGTTCGCTCCAAGTACCTGCCGATCGATTGGAAGTATTATCGCGATTTCGCCAGGGCGCAGCCGGAAGACCAGAGTTAAATAAACTATCCGGTCAAGCTTGGGAAAAGACTAAGGCAAAAGTCAAGAAATCGATTAAAAAGTTAGCATTTGACTTATTAAAACTATATGCCGATCGAGCGCAAAAGCAGGGATTTGCTTTTCCCCCCGATGCGCCGTGGCAGCAGGAATTAGAAGACTCATTTCGCTATCAACCGACACCGGATCAATTAAAAGCAACTCAAGATGTCAAGCGAGATATGGAAAGCGATCGACCGATGGATCGATTGGTCTGTGGGGATGTTGGTTTTGGTAAAACTGAAGTAGCAATTCGGGCAATATTTAAAGCTGCTACGGCACATAAACAGGTAATTTTTCTCGCTCCAACTACCATTTTAACCCAACAACATTATCATACCCTCCAAGAGCGATTTGCCCCCTATCCGATTAATGTCGGTTTACTCAATCGGTTTCGCACTGCTGAAGAGCGAAAAGCCATTTTACATCGACTCAAAACTGGAGAATTAGATATCGTAGTTGGTACTCATCAGTTATTAAGTAAGGAGTTAAAATTCAAGGAGTTAGGCTTATTAGTAATTGATGAAGAACAACGCTTCGGGGTCAATCAAAAGGAAAAAATCAAAACCCTCAAAAGTCAAATTGATGTCCTCACCCTGTCAGCAACACCAATTCCGCGTACCCTCTACATGTCGCTCTCTGGTGTGCGCGAAATGAGCCTAATTACCACGCCACCACCATCTCGCCGCCCGATCGAAACTCATTTATCACCATATAAATTAGAAGCAATCGGGACCGCAATTCGCCAAGAACTCGATCGCGGTGGCCAGATATTTTATGTGGTGCCGAGAGTTGAAGGAATTGAAGAAACTGCTGGTAAAATTAACGAACTAGTACCATCTTGTCGGATTGCTATCGCTCACGGACAAATGGACGAATCAGAACTTGAATCAACAATGTTGACATTTAGTAATGGCGATGCAGATTTACTTGTTTGTACGACAATTATCGAGTCAGGTTTGGATATTCCGCGTGTCAATACTATCTTGATTGAAGATGCTCATCGGTTTGGACTATCACAACTATATCAACTGCGCGGACGGGTTGGCCGAGCCGGAATTCAAAGTCATGCGTGGCTATTTTATCCCAATGGCAAAACACTCTCCGAACAGTCTAGACAGCGACTAAAAGCGATTCAGGAGTTTACCCAATTAGGTTCTGGCTATCAATTAGCAACACGAGATATGGAGATTCGCGGCGTGGGAAATCTCCTCGGTGCGGAGCAATCTGGACAGATGGATGTGATTGGTTTCGATCTCTATATGGAGATGTTGCAAGAAGCAATTAAAGAGATTCGCGGTCAAGAAATTCCGCAAGTAGATGATACCCAAATCGACCTCAAAGTTACCGCCATGATTCCGGCTGATTATATTCCCGATCTAGATCAAAAAATGAGTGCCTATCGATCAGTCGCCGCTGCGGAAACACCAGCAGAACTCGTCAATATTGCGGCCGGATGGCTCGATCGATATGGTGAAATTCCTAAATCAGCCCAACAGTTATTCCGCATTATCGAACTCAAACAAATTGCCAAGAAACTTGGATTTAGTCGCATTCGTCCTGAAGGAAAACAACACATCATATTAGAAACACCAATGGCTGAACCAGCCTGGAATTTACTCGCAGAATATCTGACTGATAGTGTGCGATCTCGTTATGTTTATAGTCCTGGAAAAGTTACCGCCAGAGGTTTAGGCGTGCTGCGACCCAATGAGCAAGTGGAAACATTAATTGGGGTATTGAGTAAAATGCAAGGGATTTTAATGAGTGAAAATTCCTAGAGAGGATGTATCGCTTTATTGACTATCTGCTGATGTTGCGGTCGATGACTGAGTTGCTTTTGGGCTGATGATAATTGGCAACCGATTAGGGACAGTTTTGTAGCTATTCTTTTCCACTACATGCTCTTGTGCTTTGGGATCGAAAGACTGACTAAAACTGGTTTGAATTTTCCCGGATCGGACTTTTGCATCTTTGACCTGAATAGACACCTGCTCCAATTTGGGTTGCTGCTTCCAATTGTAGCTTAGTAAGTTTACCAATGTGCCAATGCCCAAGACTGATAAAGTTGAGTATGTAATCAGCTTGACTAACGCTTCTAATCCTTGCCGACGGTGAATATAAGCCGAATTCGACTGGGATTTAGCTCGCGATTTACGGCGATTGATGCTATTTTGGCTTGTTCTACGGGATTGCTTCCTAGTTGTCTGCGGCGGCTGTGGAGACTGTGGTGGTGGATTGAAAGAAGGTAGTGCATTCATAAACTTAGTATACCCAACTAGACATAGTACTTAGTTGTTCTTATTCTAGCTACTACTTAACCCTAACTGGCAACAACTTGGGTAGTAGCAAGATCGACTACTACCCAGATTACCATGTCAAGAGCTAGACAAATTAACTATTTGTATAGTTCAGTGGACAGCCGTAACGCTAGTAGTCCAGGAATTAGCGCAATAGCTAAAGCCACAAACACTTGAGTATCAGACATAAGAGATTCCTCCAAACACGCTTGGTTTTACCTGTTCACAGTTTGCAATAATTTGAGCGTGGACTGGCAATACTGTAACAAAATTTGAACTCTCCTCACATTTTCATCGATCGAGAGAGAACGCCCCCAAGCTAGGGCATACTAATCACAAGTTGAGTTTAAACAAGTTATTGATGGTGACAGATGGACAGAGAGATGAAAATCGGAATTGTCTGTCTCAGGTCGCAAATCGCCAGGGGGTAAGGCATCTCACCGAGATAGTCTTAGCCTAGCGATTTGCAGAAATTCGGGCACAAACACCATTATCCCCAAACACTTTGGCAACAATCGGGGCTTGTTCAGGAATTTTGGTAAAATAAGACTGCCACACAAATTAATTACAGTAATCCTCGATCGAGTTACGATGAGAGAGTCACTCTGATTGGATCAGGTGATTTATAACTGATTATTTCCTACCTCAATTTCCCCATTCACATTGTTTTCAGAGATGATAGATAACCCGATCGAGTTACCACTCAATATTGGTCTTTCCACACCCATCCTCCTGCTTGTCTTAGTTGCACTAGAAGCAGTCTTATCTGCGGATAATGCGATTGCCCTTGCATCGATTTCCCAAGGCTTAGTTGACGAAAAACTCCGTCCCAAAGCTCTAAATCTAGGACTGATTTTCGCTTATATTTTGCGGATGACGTTGATTGTTGCGGCAACCTGGGTAGTGCGCTACTGGCAATTTCAGGTTGCTGGGGCTGTTTATCTGCTCTGGCTAGTATTTCAGTATTTCACAGCAGGAAAAGATGAAGATGGTGAACCAAATCGCCCGCATTACACTTCTTTATGGCAAGTAATTCCGCTGATTGCTTTTACTGATTTAGCCTTTTCTCTGGATAGTGTGGCTACAGCGATCGCCGTATCGAGTGATACTTGGTTGATTATTAGTGGGGCAACAATTGGCATTATTCTGCTCCGATTTATGGCAGAACTATTCATTCGCTGGTTGACTGAGTACAGTCATCTCGAAGATGCTGGCTATATCGCGGTAGGATTAGTGGGTGTGAAGCTATTGGCACGCGCTCTTTTCCCTGAAATGGAAATCCCCGAACAACTAACAATTGCGCTGGTGACACTGATCTTTGTTTGGGGATTCTCCAAGCGCAAAGAATTAGTCCAGAAATAGGTAATTATCAATCGGTAGCTGGGAAGTCAAAATTTGCAAGTTGTTAGTTCGATACTTTGCTGAGTTTAGCTAATTCAAATCAGTATCGATCTAATTCAGCATTTGGAATTTTCTCTTGATGGGGATACTTTACCCATCGATAGGAAACAGCATTTAACATCAACCCAATTATGCATAAAATCGTCATCAGGGCAATTTGATACCAAATAATCGGCACAACAGATAAATCGGCAACTAGATGGGCAAAATTGAGAAAGGAGTAAATAATAGTCAGCCAAAAATGACCAACTCGATAGCTTCTAGCACTTGTGAAAGTAGGCAAAATAATTGCACATACAGGTGGTATAAAGAAGAGTAACATTAACCATAAAATCCAAGAAATGTCTTGCAGATCGTGCGAATGAGCGATATTCTGACCGTGGAATAATGGCATTAATCCCAAGTCGGTATGAAATAGCAATATAAGTAAAAATGCTGTCCAGAGAGCCGTAATTTGATTTGGATAGTTTGATTTCATCGATTTATTTATGATTTGGAACCAATAATAGTAAGTATTGCCGAGATCAATCTCTTTCAGTAATGTAATGAATATCTTAGATCGATAGTTTGAGGAACTTGTGAGGATCGATCTTGGATAACTTCTTCAGGCACTAGATTCGCCAAAGGTTGAACTGATACTTGACGGTATGAATCAAATTAGCATCCTCATCAGATAGTGGATTCAGCCTAGCAATGAAGAGACTGAGATTTACGGGCTTCCAACTAGAGAAGATGTGGATTTAGCCTTACATTCGGTATACCTGAAGTCTACTATCTATCAGGTAGACTGATACGTCTTTTTTCGCTAAAATGGTAGGTGTGGATCTTGCTACTGAGCTTCGGCGGTAACTACACCAAACCGATCAAGTAGCAACTCTAAACTGACTGCGAAAAACCACACTGTTGCAAAACAGTTGGCGTCGGTAATCCGGCAAAAGTGCCTTATAGGGATTAAAAGATTGCTATGCTATTAAGTCCAGTAAGCCCAGTGAAGTCTGAGTGGGATAAAGTAAGTTTCGCATCTACACTCTTTCTTCGTCCGATCCTTGACAGCCTCGTATCGACAGTTCCTGGTAGATGGCACGCAGAAATTAGATTAGGACTCCAAGAAGCGTTAGTCAACGCAGCCAAACACGGAAATAACCTCGATCCCCGTAAACAGGTTATTGTCCGTTTTTGTTTTGTAGAGGGGGAATACTGGTGGGTAATCTCTGATGAGGGCTGCGGATTTTCTCCCCCTACTGGAGATACTCAGGAATTAGCGACATGTTTGCCGCCTGAGGAATCAGAATCGGGAAGAGGTATGTCAATTTTACATCAAATCTTCGATCTCGTAGTCTGGAACCGTCAGGGCACAGAAATCAGGCTATGTAAAAAAATGTACTCTAAATTCGATCGCGCAGGCGCACAGCCTAGCAGCGATCGACAACCACTCTTGAGCTAGTATTCTACTCAGCGGCAAGAGTGTCAAACCTTGAAGATTGCAGTCTTCACTTAGACTGAAAAAAATTCAGGAGTTCGCGATTGACAATCTGCGGCACCTCTTGCTGAATCCAGTGCCCGCACTGGGGAATAATTTTCAGCTTGAAGGGAGCCGAAATTGATTTTTCCATACCTTCTGTCAGCTTATTACTCAAGAAATTATCTTCTTCTCCCCACAATACCAAAGTGGGTGCAGTCACGATCTGAGGGTAGCTGTTCCAATTTTTCAGCCAGTTTTGCGGTGCGAGCAGATCGCGATAATAGTTCAGTGCAGCGGCTAACACACCAGGCTTGGCGAGAGCTTCCTGATAAATTTGATGATCTTCAGCACTAAAAGCTCCTTTCCGCACGGCTTGTCCGCGAAAGACATTCAGAACAAAATCTTTGAAATTTTGTTGGATCAACCATTCTGGCAAACCAGGAACCTGAAAGGCAAATAAATACCAACTGCGGCGTAATTGGTCGAGATTAGTGCCCATTTCCGCAAATAATCTTTGCGGGTGAGCAGCGTTGAGGATCGCCAATTTGTCAAGCACTTGGGGACATTTTTGGGCAAGATGCCAAGCGATTGCGCCACCCCAGTCATGCCCAGCAATATGGGCTTTAACATACCCCAAGGATTCAATTAGCCCCTGGACATCATTACTCAGGGTATCGAGATCGTAGCCAGTCAAGGGCTTATCAGAATAATTGTAGCCTCGGAGATCGGGGACAACAACCTTGAAATGGCGGGCAAGGGCAGGAATTTGATGCCGCCAAGAGTACCAAAATTCGGGGAAGCCGTGCAGTAATACTACTAATTCACCCTCACCCTGGGTGACACAGTGTAGACGAATATTGTTGGTTTGGATGAATTCGTGTCGCCAACCCGAATCTAAGGAGGCTGTATAAGGTTTCATGACTGGATCGCTATGATAGGTAACGGCTGATAAATCGTTCGATCTGATTTTAGATTATCACCGCCCGGTCGCCAACGGTGCAAGGGATATCCGTAACCCCAAGCAGTTATAAGCGCAAATTTAGTGATTAACTAAAAGTTGCACAGAAAATTTCAGTCGAGAGATGCTAAACTACCCAACCATGGCATAGGTAGTAGAATAAATCTGTGATTTGAGTCGATCGGCTAGTTCTTGCAATTGAGAGATCGCTTCAGCACCTTCTAACTTCATCAACTCGCGATCGTCACGTAGTTCTGTCCAGGTAATGCCATAGTCAGATACCAAGAAGCGAATTAGATGGTTGGGAGCCAAGCTCACCATGAAGTTTGCACTATTCATTTGGTCGCCACAGGTGTAGCAGGCAGCTTCATAGCCACGTTGTTCTAGGACAATTGCTAGAGCCTGAAGGCTCATCACTAAGTCTTTGACAAATTCTCGATGTTGATTTGCTAGTCTGAGAAACATAGCTCTCCTAATATATAAGCACCACTCGAAATATTATAACCTTTATTATTTTTTAATGTTTCTCCAGTTGACAATCTTAACGTTAATGTTGCTTGGCTGCTCTGGCTAATGCTCCGAGCAAGCCGACTTGCGGGTTAAGAATTACATATATAGGAATATTACCCATTAATTCGCTCATTCGACCTTTGTTGATGAAGCCGGAGATAAAAGTGCCATCCGTCAGCAGGGGAAGATTTTTTGTCACGATACCACCAGCGAGGTACAGTCCACCATAGGGGAGAATTTTGAGAGCAAGATTTCCAGCTTCCGATCCGTATATAGACATAAACATCTCCATCGCGGTTTGAGAGAGATCATCAGTTTTAGCGATCGCTGCCTTGGAAATCAGTTGGGCAGGGTTGGCCAGTTTTTCTGTTTGTTGTTCCCATAACCTTACTTCACTGGCAATTTCAGGATTTTCGGAAAATTGACTAGTATCCCGCAGAAATTGATACCAAGCAACGATACCTTGACCGGAGACGACTCGATCGTAAGATAACCTGTCAAGTTGTTGCTGTTGGCAAATATACTGATAGAACTCAAATTCGCGGATTGATCGAGCAGCAAAGTCCGTATGTCCCCCCTCTGTCGCAATTACTTGATAGTCGATGCCATTGTGGATTAAAAAGCCCTGTCCTAGACCTGTACCGGCACCAATAATCGCTTTTGGTGCATTTATTTGGATTTTTCCGGTTTGGAGGGTGTAGAGGTCGCTGGGCGGTAGCTGGGAAATGCCATAGCCGATCGCCACAAAATCATTGATTAACTCTACCTGGGGAATCTGCAATTCTCGTCCCAGTCGATCGGCACTCAGATGCCAACTGAGGTTGGTTAGCTCCGATCTCTGATTTTCCACTGGTCCAGCGATACCAAAACACGCGCTCGATATCTTAATTTCTTGCTCCAAATCAGCTTGAGCCGCGCTGCAAAATTCTTGGACGATCGGCACTAGATCTGGATAGGCTTGACTTGGATATGAATGCTCGAACGCCGATCGATCGGGTGAGTCGGCAAGAACCAGTCTGAGTAAGGTTTTAGTACCACCAATATCACCAGCCAGTAGATATGTCATTTGCGTTGCATTTGTAGGAGAGATGGCAATACGATTCGGGTAAGTCAATATCTTATGCGTCTCGGTGATTTTAGACAAGTAAAAACGCTGGTGCTTCGTCACCATCTACCCTAGTAATTAAGTCCAGTTAGGTGGACTTTAACTGTTAGCCAGTGATTTCGCTGCGGGCGGTTCTGCTAGATGAATTTAGGCAAAACCAAAAACCGTAAAACCATATACATTCCCACTGTTAATAATTGGCACAGCATCACAGGCATACCATATTTCAAAAAAGTTCTAAAAGAGATGCGCTGCCCATGTTGTTCGGCAATCCCTGCGGCGACGATGTTTGCAGATGCGCCGACAATAGTGCCATTACCACCGAGAGTAGCACCATACATCATCGCGTAAAATAGCGGCAAAATGGCGGCAGGGATTTGCCCCTTGAAGTCGGGATCTAAAATTACCGGAGTGGCTAAACCCACCGTCACAACATACTGCTTGAGCAGTGGCACCATTGCCACTACCAGAGGGATATTGGGAATCAAACTAGAAATTAGCCCAACTGTAAACAGCAATATGATACTACCCAGTGCAATATTTTTGCCCAGGACGATCGCCATAACACTTGAGAGACTAGCAATCACACCAGTTTTTTCCAAACCACCAATCAGAACGAAGATGCTCATGAAAAAAATTAGGGTACTCCAATCTACATCCTTGAGAATATCTTGGACGGAATCAGTTTGACTGTGATAGCTGAGGAGGAGGCATAGAGCCGCACCCAGTAGTGCAACTGTTCCAGGCGATATCGGAGTGGGCAATAGTTCGCCGATCGCAAAAAAAATCAGCACGATCGATACAATCATGCCACACAATGCCAGCATCCGTGGATGTTGAATTTCGATTTGCGGTAGTTGTGTTGGATCTGCTAATCGAGCGCGCCAGATTTTGGGAAAGAGTCGGGGCAAAAGCAATAGAATGGTCAAGACTGCGATCGCGCCGCCTAAACTCAACTGAGTAAGGTAATCCAAAAAGCTGATATTTACAGCATCACCGACGATGAATGTTGCCGGATCGCCCATGATGGTGAGCAATCCGGCACTGTTGGCGACAAACACCATCAAAATTAGCAGTGGCACAAAGTCGATGTTGAGTTCCGCCGCTATCGGTGGAATGAGGGGAGCTAATAGCATGACGGTGGTAGCATTGGGCAATACAGCACAGATGGGTGTCGTAATAGCAACAATGCCCAATAGCAAGCGTTTGCCTTGACCTTTGGCGATGATGACGATCTGAGTCGCTAGGTACTCAAAGATCAGTGTGGGCTGAAAAACTCGCACGATGACCATGACCCCGAAGAATAGCGCAAGAGTGGTATGACTCCGCCCGATATAGGTGATTGCCTCTGGCAGAGTCAAAATATTCAGCAAGATCATCAGCAAGGCACCAAGCAATCCGGCGATTGTCAGGTGAGTTTTTTCAAAAATGATGGCGGCAAATACGCTGATGAAGATAGTAGATGCGGCGATCGCGCTCCAGTTTTCGATGTTCCTGTCTCCCTGTTCAACTTATTTAATCGAATCATTTTTATTTTCCATAGGGCCAAGGGAACGGCTTGAGCATTTTTTGAGCTTTATAGACGCTAAATGTTTCGACTATTTCACCACCGCGCAGAATGGGAATTGTGCCTAATTTAGTTAGTTTAGCAAAATAGCTAGGATACCGATCCTGGGCATGTTTATCGACTTCAAAGGTTTTAGTGCCAACGTAGAGAGCATTTTTACCGACCCATTGCTGTGGTTTTGACCAAAAGGCAAACCCACGCGGATCGCCATCAAAACAAGTGACAGGTTTATGAAACACTGGCTCGATTGCCATGCCGATTTGTCCGCCGGAATAGTAACGATTAGTGAATACAAAATCTGCATTCTTGAGGGCTTTATTTAACTGAGGATTTTTGATAAATCCCTGACGTAGTTGTTGAATATCAAATAGTTCTGTGGAAGTATCACCTTTAATTGGTAACAATCCAACGATCGCTGACTTGCTAGGAGTTTGAAATGTCCCCGCAACAACATGAGATAGGGCGATCGATAATAAAATAATGATAACTATTACCGAGCCGAAGAACCACCGATAGGGAGTAGTGGAGCGCGAGTAACGATTGGTGAGGGTGACTCTTTCTGCCAGCAACATTGTGGCTGACCAATAACCTGGCATCTTCCAAGCAGGTAAGATCTGCTGATAGCCGGATATCAAGGTAAATCCAAGCACAAGTGGTAGAGAGAGCCACAAGAGTAAGGCTCTTTTGTCTAAGTTTTGATCGCTGCTAGACGTGCTAATGACACTGTATTGCTGCCAGCGAAAGTTTCTAATCAGTTGAATGGTTGTGCGAATAATTGACCATAACAGGGGAAATCCAAAGACTGGAAATAAGTAGAGCATTTCCACTAACAACGTAACAATAGCTCGATCGAGATGATAGCCACTATTAGGGACAGCCCGTTCGGACTGAAACCGGAAAGATACCCAATCATGGCTGATATTCCAGTATAACAACGGTGAAATTGTCAATAAAAAAACCGGAATACCCAGCCAGAACCATCGGGATGTCAGGGCACGACGATAGACCGGACTAAAAAGACAAAAACCGACTAATCCCAAGCCTAATATAAAGCCATGATATTTTCCCAGACAAGCTAAACCGACAGTTAAACAAATCAGTGTCAGTCGAAAACTCGGTTGATAAACTCGATAATCAAAAAACTCTTGAACAGCCAGCCACAATGATATTGCCCAGAAAAACATCAGCGGTGTATCGGGAATATTTAGCGTGCCAAAAGCTAACTGGAAAATTGGAATTGCCGACGCGATCGCTAGAGTACTAATCGCAATTTGTAATGTATATAATCGGAGTGCAGAAAGATATAAAAAGATTAACGAGCCAGTATAGAGCAGTAATGTGCCAATCCGAATTGTGAACTGGGATACTTGTCCAGTTAACCATACACCGATTCCCGTCGTCACAGCTACTAGCGGTGGATGATCGAAATAACTCCAATCAGGATGGAGAGTGTAGAGATAGTAATATGCTTCATCATAGCCAGGATATAGCCAGATCGAGATAAATAGTCTCATCAAGAAGCCAGTCACTAAGATGACGATTGCTCCTCGATGGTAATAAGCCGAAAACCGTTGATAAATTTGGATTGCCACAGATATTTAACTATAAATAGGCACTTAAAACATCTGCATGTGCAGACAGAGAATTGCTCTAGAGATCAGCGTAATCAAGACTCTACTGATCGGTCTGTGCTAAAAATTTTACCTTGTTTGTGTCCCGGAGATGGGATCGCCGTGTGGATCTTGAGAATTGATGATTCTTAGTTCTTAATTCATGGGTACCCTAGCTAATAACCTGAGTTGCTAACTACTGGCATAAATCCCGATGCAGATGACTAAATGGCTCGAAACTAACTGGGTAACTCCTGCTTATGCTGGCTGGTTGCTGATGGGGATCTCGGTTTGTTTTTTTGGTGCGGCAACTAATACAATGGCTGGCTGGTTGTATGTCCTCAGTGGGGTTGGTATCGCTTTATTGGGTGTAGCGGCAATTTTACCCGTTCGATCGATCCAAGCGGTGACGGTTCACCGGATGTCCATTTTACCAGTGACAGCCGGAACAGATGTGGAAGTAACCCTGACGATCCAGAATCCGACAGATCGAGTTCAATCTCTGTTTCAAGTCCAAGATCTGGCTCCATTTACCCCCCTGAAACCTCCTGTAACTGTGGTGGAATCGATCGCACCCCAATCCGAATATCAATGGGTTTATCGCCAGCCTACAGAGCAGCGAGGCGTATATCAGTGGGAACGGATTGTCCTGCGTAGTGGGGCACCGATCGGCTTATTTTGGTGCCAACGATATCGTCAAGCCCAAGCTGTTGCCTATGTTTATCCCCAAGTACTGAAGTTAGATCGTTGTCCTTTGATCGATGGGATTGGCGATTTGGATCGCCAGACAGACAGACAATTGGCGCGTCGGCGGTTAGAACTTGCTCAGGAGGGGATAACTCGCTCTCTTCGTCCTTATCGCTACGGGGATGCCTTACGCTTAGTTCACTGGCGCACCAGTGCTCGTTACGGTGAATTTCAGGTGCGGGAACTGGAAATTGATCGGGGTGGTCAAGATTTAGTAATTTATCTTGATAGTGGCGCGCATTGGCTCGCTGCCGACTTTGAGCAAGCGGTAATTGCCGCCTGTTCACTCTATTTCTATGCCCGCAAATCTCCACACCTCAATGTCAAACTGTGGACGGCTGGCACAGGACTAATTTCTGGTGACAAGCAGGTATTAGAAACCCTTGCTGCTGTACAGATGGACGAACCAGGGGAGCTAGAAATTCCCCCAACTTCGTTAGTTTATCTGACTAGTCAACCGCAAAAAATAGCGACTCTACCGCCTGGGAGTAATTGGGCATTATGGACAGCCGATCGTATTTCACCGACAACTACAAATACAGGGATTGTGATCAACCATCAGCAATCGCTCCAAGCACAACTGAGCAATCCTCAATTTGCCAGTAAACCTGCTCAAACACCCTATTTTCATTCCCCACTGAAAGCTCAGAACGCGCAACTAAATTAGCGATCGAACCCATTCACTATCCCCTATTCTTTGTTCTCTATCCATGCGTCAACCATCAGGGAGTAAAATTCAACTTACTAGTACTGCCGATCGCCTGGAAATTATTATTCCAGCCCGATTTCGTCCCGATCGAGCAGCGAAACACCAATTGGGATTGGCTGGAGCGATCGATCTTGCTGTTTTGGTGCTGATTTCCCTGACGATCTACATTAGCGCGCCACTTTCGGCACCCACCACAGAACTAGCTGTGCGAGTTGGACTAAGTGTTGCATTGATGTTTGTGTTGCCATTGACACTATGGCTGTTGAAAGGTGGCTTGCGAATGTCATTTGATTTAGCCGACAAATTTTTATCCCATACCAAAATTGAGATCGACAGGCGAAAATTCACCCTTTCACAACATCTTTATAGTCTTGAACGCAGTCGCCCCAAATATCTCAAAACCCACGAAATTACCCAAACAATCGTCGATACTTATCAGCATCCAGATCTTAAGGTCAAAAAAGTTGCACTGATGTTAGAATTACGCCAAACTGATCCAATTAGGCTACTCAGTACCGGGCAAGATCTCACCGCTCGCGAGATTAAATGGTTGGCAGTAGAACTGAGCAATTGGCTCGGAGTAAATCTATTTAGCGAAGACATAGACATAGACGATCGAGGAAATTAATTGACAACAACAATTAATTTAAAAGATTTTCAGAGTACGAGTCGCTGCAACTAACTCCACCACCGCATCAGGCTGCCAATTTCCCTCACAACTACGTCCAGTATTAACAATTAATCGAAGACTATAACTATTCGGAAATCCTTGCACTTGCATCCAAATCAGATCGCTTTCAGCTTCACAAGCGATGTTCTCTTCATCCATCAATTCTGCTTGCATTTGCTGCATATTATCCACCAATTGCCCTAGCAACCGACAGAAATCTTCTAATTCTCTAGCTGTAAGTTCGATCGCCCAATCATTAGCACCAACTAAGCCTGGATAATGATTGTGCGGATCCCAACCTAGTCGCCAGTTAGCACCGGATTTGAGAACTTTTTGCATAGATGTTTCAAACTATGATTTTCTCGATTAACTAACAATAGATCCGATGAATTCAAGGTTTTTCAGTCTCTACATCCTAGGTAATATTAGAGTGGGTTGTAAACTACTCCACCCTAACAACACGTTATTAACTATTAATTAATTTAAGGCTAATCTCCCAAAATTTCTGGCTGAGTCAGTTCGTCAGACATCTCAATAATGGCACGCATGACTGGTTTCATGCTCGGATCGTCAACATTATCCGCTTCATAACGATGGCGTTTTTTTGCCCGGTTCGCCACTTGAACGGTAATTTTGTAGCGGTTAGAAGCTGCGCCAATCAGTTCCTCTGCCCGATAAGCAATCTGGATCGAGTCAAAGTGGGAATGGGAACGACGTTGAATCATGTTGGCTTGTGATAATACTCTCTTCTCCTAGTGTACCTGACGAATTGACTGGATGGGTAGGAACCTATCAGGTCAACTGTGGCTATAATAAGCCGCGATAACGGATAAAGAGTAAGATTACTGCCCATGAACCCAAGGCAACTTTGATGGCGACGAGAATATTCAGCATGGGGATAAATCCCCCACTGACTAATGCACCTAATTCGCCGTGGGGCAATTCGATGCCAGAGAGATTAATCACCGCCAAAATGATGAAAACTAGAGCAGAAATTTTTTCCCAAGTGGCTGCGTGCCACCGCTGGTAGAGTCGATCCATCTCTTCTGTAGAGGAAGTAATTGCCACTAAGCCGATCGCGGTACCACCAGCTACACCTGCGGCAAAACCACCACCGGGGCTGAGATGTCCGCGAATTGCTAGTTCAATACTGACTAATGCGGCAATTGTTGCCCCCAGTCTGGCTAGGACGATCGAAGGTGAATCGGTAAATTGGTGGACTGTGGTGGCAGGTTGCTCGGTAGAGAGCAAGAATTTTACGCCTAAGATGGCGATCGTAAAGACGACGACTTCAAAAATCGTGTCGTAGAGCCGATTTCTCAAGATAATTCCCGATACGGCATTGGGGATACCTGTCTCGCGGACAATCGTATCGACGATCGTGACTTGTGATAAATCTGGGAGGGCGTTGGAAGTTAGCAGGATTTTCACACCCAGGGCGATACCTGCTAGTAGATAAATCCATCTCATTGCTGTGGCTCCGTGACAGTTAACTTGCTGGATAGAGGGTTGAAGTAGGTGAGGTTAATTTCTGCGGGGAGTTCCGATCTCATCATGTCATGCAGGCTGGGAATTCTGGTGGTAATTTCGACTGAATCGTCGCTCTGAGCCGTATTTAGAGTGATCGTGGTGTGGATATGGCGATCGAGCAATGCTTGGCGCAAAGTCGGCAAATCGTCAAAAGAAACTAATTCGAGCCTCAGATAATGTTTGCTAAAAATTGCGCGTAAAGCCTCGATCTGTGGATCGAATGTCGTCTTGTTACTCAAGATGCCCAGCCTCACTACCATTGAAGATCTCACCGCGATTGCATATAGGGAAATCGCTAAGAAAGTGCCCATCAAAGCTTCAGTTAAAGCCACATCCGCCGCGCCTAGAATTGAATAGATGAGGGCGGCGATGGCACCGAGAATGCCACGCAAAATCAGTGCATTGTAGGGATTGGATTGAAGTACCAACATCAGTGCAGTGACGGGTAGGAGGGCAACGATCGCATAGATATAAGGATCTGTTGTCATGACTGCTCCTCCTGGCCCCGCGTACAGTATGCTAATACATATCCCAACATCGTATTCCAAATCGCCAACGAGATAATCGCTAGGATCAGTAACTGCCATTCGCTGGGGAGTTTTAGTAATAGCCCAAACACGATCGCCATCGAGCCGAGGGTATCTGAAACTGATAGACTGTGCAACTTAAATATTACCGATCGCTTGCCGAGTAGTGGCAAAGTCCCCCAAAACCAGAAGACAATCCCACCGCCGATACAGATATAACCAAGAATGTCGATCATGTGTTGTCCATCCGTTTGAGTAACTGTGCGAGCAGCATAAATCCGGCATTTCCGACGCTCAAGACGATCGTGCCAACTACGCCAATCATCCAATCATCCCGCAAGACGGAGACAACCAAGATGATAATTGATGCCTTACTGGAAACGCTGGCTAATGCCAACATTTTTTGCCAAACATCATTGGTTCTCCAAGCTGCATAGATGGGAATCAACAGCGCAACAATCATCAGCAGCAGAATTAAATTCAAGACTGAATTCATGAATTTCTACTCCGTTTAACTCGATGAACTTCATAGCCACCATCTTGGTGGTATTTGTAAACAATTGTTTTGGGTGTGAAGGTAATTAGGAAAATATCGAGAAATATCAGTCCAGACGATCTATGTGGCGGCACCCTTTCGATGATAATATCTTCAGCCTGATGGGGCCGCAAAATCATTTCGATCGCTTCAATATAGGCGATCGGAATTGCCATTGCAATTTTACCTAGTGCCTGGAGCCAATCTCTGACTGTGCCGATCGATTCACGGCTATTGGGTAATATGAGCGAGATGATGATACCGATCACGATATTTTCTATGCTCAGATCGGATGTGATCAGCAACCAAATCGTTAGTCGAAGAATGATATTGAGATAACCACTCATACAAATATTGCCCAAAATAGTAGATTTTTTATCGCAGTCATCATGTCGATTAAATAGCGTAATTAGTAAACATCGGTTGTGATGGGAATTTGAAACCTAATCTTCCTTAAATTCTCGATCTGACAAATGTTGACCAAAATAAGAGAATTGTCACCAAAGTCATCACACCGATTAAATCATCGAACTGCTCGAACATTCGAGGTAGTTTGACTACCGTTCGCTTAAAGATCGCGGCATAGGCTAACCAGCCGATGACAATAATAGCGATCGCTTTGATTGTATTTTGAGGATCATACGCCTCAAAATAGACAACATTTGCTACGACTAGCCCCCCGATTAATAAACCGATCGCCAGCCAAAATCCTAGCTTTAGCGGTTTAATATTTACACCTGGTTGATGTGGTAAAAAGATAAACTTAGCAAATGAAATAGCCGTTCCCACAGCCACCACATTCATCGCGATTTCTTGCCACGGCAAGAGATTTTTCATCGTCAATACCTTCGCCCCAAACCCAGATAGTAAGGGAAAGCCAGAAATCGAGAATCCGGCAATTGCGAAGAAAATCCATAGCGTGCGATCGATCGGTTGCTGCTGTAATTCCTTAAAATTGCGACTCGGCAAAGCTCCCGCCAGCATAAATAGTACCGATTTCACCAAGCCGTGCGTCAGGGCATAAAATCCGCTCACTTCAGGAGCCGCCAGCAAAAAGCCCAATTGAGAAACAGTGTGAAACGCCAACATCCGCTTGGTATCCTTCTCAAACACGGCATAGGCAACCCCCAAAACCGCAGTTCCCACCCCGAAAACTCGAATAATGGGGTCAATCTCATCTAAAATCAGCGCGCACCGTACCAGCGGATATACCCCCGCTTTCACCACAATTCCCGACAACATCGCCGAAACTGGCGTTTCTGATTCTGAGTGAGTCATGGGCAACCACAAACCAGAAACAAACACCCCGCCCTTCGTCATCAGCCCCATAAAAATTAGCGCGAGTGCCTCCGGCGGCGCACCGCGCAAACCTGCAAAGGTAAAGGAATGATGCGCTTTATAGACTAGCACCGCGCCGACTAAATAAAACAACATCCCCACATTACTGACAAGTAGATATCGCAACGCCACCCAAATCGAGCGATCCGTCCGCGGATACGCAATTAACAGTGCCGCAGCAATACCGCTTACCTCCAAGGCTACATACAAACTGACAAAATCCGTACAGGCAAACGCCGCATTCAGACTGCCATGCAGGATAATTAATTGCCCATAAAAAAATGCCGTCTTCTCACTTTGCCAACAGTAGAGAATTACGGCTGTGGTGACGAGGGCATTGGTGAGGATAAAATAACCACTGAGTGAGTCTATTAATAAAGTCACCCCGAAATTATCGAGTAACAAAAGCTCGATCGACGATTGAGAAGTGATTAGCTGTAGCGCATAGCCCGCCGAACAGATCGCGGCTAATATAGCTAGGTAGCGATCGAGTTTCGGCAGTAAAAAAATCAGAAATCCCGCCACAAATGGCAGGACAATCCAAGCGATCGAAATGGTATTCATGGAGTATTTCCCTTTTCGATCTCACTGGTATCCAAAGTGGGATGATCCTGTGCTAATTTCATCGCTCCAACCAACATTAAAGCCTGGATCGAAAACCCAATCACGATCGCCGTTAAAATCACCGCTTGGGGCACTGGATCGGCATAAATGGCATTATTTTTGGCATTGCCAGCAATCGGCGTAACCAAACCACCCCGCGCAGCAATCAGCACATAATAGGCAATTACCCCCGTACTCATCACATCCATTGCGAAAACTTTCATCACCAAATTCCGCTTGAGGATGATGGCGAAAAATCCACATAATATTGTCGCTAGTGTAAATGCTTCTAACATGAGGATCGATAATTTAAAGTAATAGCTCTCCCCATAAATCCAGGAGAGCCAACAGGATTACTCGCTAGTCGATTCAATTGGAGGAGCAGTTTCGACAACTTCACCAAAAGCGACACGGAGAAATGGTGGAGCCACAAAAGTTGTCAAAATCACCATGATAATAATCGACACCTGCAACGGCTTATCCAAAATACCGCTCGCCGCACCGATTCCGGCAAATACCAAGCCAACCTCACCACGAGGAATCATTCCTACCCCGATCGCCCATCGATTAACGTCTGGGATGCCGAATACGGCCCAACCCGTCACTAATTTACCGATCACTGCGATGATCACTAAAAAGACGGCAATTAATAATCCCGCCCGATTTTCCGGTACCGTAGGGTTCAAAACACCCAGATCAGCCCGTGCGCCGACAGTCACAAAAAAGATCGGTACAAGTAAATCAGCGATCGGTTTAATTAGTTCGTCCAACTCATTCCGTGCATCACTTTCATCAAGCACTAACCCTGCGGCAAATGCGCCCAGAATTGCCTCTAGATGAATAGCATTGCCTAAAAATGCCATAAAAAAGGCAAAGATAAACGCCGGAATAACGATATTGCCACGAGTTTTGAGCTTCTCAACGATCGATGTAAATGTTTTATTAAACAAGCCACCCAATAAAATCGAGCCAATTAGAAATACGGTGGCACTGACAATTAAATAAATCACATTCGTAACGTCAATCTCACCTGTTTTGGCAAGACTGGCAACCACCGCTAGCACGATAATTCCTAGCACATCATCAATTACCGCCGCGCCGACGATGATTTGACCTTCCTTAGACTTTAATTGCCCCAACTCCGATAGCACCTTCGACGTAATGCCGATACTGGTTGCTGTCAATGCCGCCCCAGCAAAAATCGCCGGAATCGCCGCCACATGGAAGATTATCATCAATCCAGCCGTACCCGCAGCAAAGGGTACAGCTACCCCCACACAGGCAACTACAATAGCTTGAATCCCCACCTCTTTGAGTTGGCGCAGATCGGACTCTAGCCCAATTTCAAATAGCAGGATAATCACGCCTAGTTCGGCAAGTACGGAGATCACTTCGCTCTGAGACTCAAAGACAGTCTCGATTCCTTCCGGTGAAAGGTAGTTGAGAGCTTGGAGTGCTGTCATCAACAGCGAATCTGCCGCAGCTAATCCATTTTCGGGAAAAATCACTAGATGTAGGGCAGAAACACCGACGATCACACCTGCTACCAATTCTCCCAGCACTGCCGGAAAATCCAGTTTCTGGGCTACTTCTGAGCCAATTTTACTGGCGATAAAGATGATTACTAAAGTCAGCAATACTCCAGACAAAATAATCGGTGAATATTCTGCTGCTACTGTCGCCAATAGTGGCGGCGGCACCAGCGGAGTGTTGCCAGCACTCCATAAACCAAGGGTGTCGTTCAAAAACATGGGTTTGTTGTAATAAAAACGAAGAGGACTAGAAAAAGCGGCGTTGCTGAATCAGGGTATGAAAAGTTTTAAGGCTTTAGGCTTTAGGCTTTAGGCTTGGGGGATAAGGCAGTTCGCGAAGAAGAGAATCATACCTCAAATCAGCAACGCCGAAAAAGCAACCGATCGCTAGATGTATAGCGGTATCAGCCTAGATTAAGACATAACCGGAATGGAAATCGTTGCTAGTGATGCAAAGTATTCACCTAGAAACGATGTTCTAACCAGTAATCACTCCAGTGAATTTCACTTGTCCGAGAGCTTGCCGCAAGGCTTCCGTGCGATCTGCCAATACATGGGTGGGTTGAATCAAATCGAACAGTCCCAACTTCTGCAACCGTTGCTGAATTTTAGCACTTGCGCCAACAACATAGACTTGTAGCCCTTTCTCATAGGCATCCCGAATCACATTTTCGATCGCCAGCGAAGCCGTTACGCCCATAGAAGGTACATCAGCCAGATCCATCACCAGCGCATCAGCCGCTTTCATGGCATTATGCTCTCTGGCGATCGCTTTGGACATCCCAAAAATCATCGGGCCACTCAAACAAAATAGCAAAACGCGCCCTTCGCCTCGATCCAAGAGTTCCTTTTGTTCGGGGCTGAGACGAACATCATCGTCAGTATCCGAAATCAGTTTGACATCGGAAGATTGCATTTCACTCAACCGTTCGATCGTCAGAATATTGGCAATAAATACCCCAATCCCAACCGCCACAATCAAGTCTACAAATACGGTCAGTAGCAACACCCCATACATTATAATCGCACCTCTGCTAGAGACTTTGTGCGATCGCTGCAAGAAACTCCAGTCGAGAATATCAATCCCGACCTTGAGTGCAATCCCCGCCAACACCGCCATCGGAATCGGTTCAGTCAGTCTTGCTGCACCCAAAACTACCACTAGTAACACCAATGCCCGTGTCAACCCCGACACCGCTGAAGTTGCCCCCGTTTGGATATTTACTACTGTGCCCATCGTCGCACCAGCACCGGGCAAACCACCACAGACTCCAGAAACGATGTTGGCAATTCCTTGACCGATCAATTCTTTATTTGAGTCATGCTCCGTCCGGGTTAGACTATCGGCGACTACTGCTGTCAGAAGAGTATCAATACAACCCAACATCCCCAACATCACTCCATCTACAAACATTAGAGTTAATTGATCGGGCGCAAATGTGGGCATCTGCAATGGTGGTAAACCGACTGGAATTTCACCAATTCTGCGAATATCTACATCTTTAAACACTGTCAGCGAAATTGCCGTACCGATGATTAGTGCGACCAACTGGGGCGGAACAAACCGCTTCAGTTGCTTCGGCATAAAAAAGATAATCGCCAGCGTGATTGCCCCTAAAATTGCCTCCGGCGTTTTGACATTGGCAATTAAACTGGGAATCGAGAGGAATGTACCCAGAACCCCACCCTTGGGTGCAGCTTGCCCCAGAAACGGGGCGATTTGGAGGATAATCAAAATTACCCCAATCCCCGACATAAAGCCGGAGATGACGCTATAGGGCATCAGCGTCACATATTTTCCTAGT
The DNA here is from genome assembly GCA_041738715.1 of Chamaesiphon sp. Classification (GTDB taxonomy): domain Bacteria; phylum Cyanobacteriota; class Cyanobacteriia; order Cyanobacteriales; family Chamaesiphonaceae; genus Chamaesiphon. The sequence continues at coordinate 14,474 of JBGSPI010000034.1, read as the reverse complement.
TTGAAGATGCCAAAGACGATTTGAAATAAACCCGCTAGCATCACCACCGTAAAAGCCATTGCTAAACCCTGTTCGGGGTTTTTCGCGACCAGACTAGCGACGATCGTCGTCATCACTACCGTCATCGGCCCCGTCGGCTCCGAAATCAACGTGGGCGTACCCCCAAATAAAGCTGCAAAAAAGCCGACACAAATTGCCCCATACAGCCCCCCAATCGGGCCAATGCCAGAGGCAACCCCAAAGGCAAGGGCAAGAGGCAAGGACACGACCGCAGCAGTAACACCGCCGAAGATGTCGCCTCGCAGATTATTAAATCGAATTAAATTGGTGATTTTCATAAAATACGCACTGGAGTAGTAAATCTGTTTTGACTAAAAGTTGACAGTTTCGATCGAATGGCTAAAGTTTTAAAAATGATGGCAATTTCGCCATCGTTTGGATTAAAAGTAGGCTCGCCAAAAGCCTGATGATCAATTTGAACTTTTTACAAGATTATTGAATTAGGCTGACATTTATCACAATACGCTATTTCAAGATCTTTAGATCCTAATTCTGGATTTAAGAAAACAATATCAGCTATAGCAATCCTAAATCGGTTATCGATCGAGACAAAGCCCTATCCCTTGCGCTGCAAGAGTTTAGTCTCGATCTAGCTACTGGAAGCATAGAAGATTACTATTGTGCTGTTTAAGAATTTATATGGATAAGTAAAGATCGATGATGGCGATAGATCTTTTTCTATCGATCTCATATCTTTATCTAACTGAAAGCAATGTCCGTTATTCTTCTACAATCTTGGAAATCAACCATTCTTGCTTCGTGATTTCCATTTTATTCGCTTCGATCCAGTGTCCTTTTTTTTGAAATGCGTGGGGAATATATCTGATGAATTTCAACCCACACTTTTGGAGAACGCGCTGACTTGCCCGATTCCAAAGAGCATAACTCGCTTCAATTCGGATGGCATTAAGTCGATCGAATCCAAACTCGATGATTGCTTTAACTGATGCTGTCATGTAACCCTGACCCTGATGTTCTGGATGCATCCAAAACCCCAAATTCCAAACATCGGCACGATTAGTTGTTCGGATACCAATTCGGCCTAGCAGCCTGTCTGTCTTCAGATCGGCAATTGTAAATACAAAAATTTCCCCTGTTTCCCACCCTAATAAATTCTCTGCCAGTGGTTCATATAATTCTTCTATTGATGTCGGTGCATCCCACTGCATTCCATCATTAAATCCAGGGTAGCGTGTTGCGGAAAACACAAAGGGAATATCCTCTACTGATGGGCATCGGAGTAAACATTTAATTCGATCTCCAGTAGAACTTTTTTCCTGGGGAACTAAAACAAGAATTGTGAAATCTTGGGGAATCACTCGTTCCATACATAATTAAATTGAGATACTCTGATTAAAACCCCTGTTAATTAAAGCTATCTAACCTCCGACCAGCGAGAAAGAAAGTTAACGCTGGTTAGACAATCTGCAAATTACTCAAATCATCATGCCAGCGAATATTCCGATCAAGAGTTGAACTACGACAGGGTAGAACCTAATTGGGGCAGACTGTGAGGACTCTTGAAAGTCAGTTGAGCTTCAGGATTTTGACAAGCGACCATTGTTTTGACATGTTCTTGTTCATCATCACGAATATTTACAAACACATCGTATAAATTGTTCACTGCTGGACGACGGCGTTCGAGTGTTTCGCCTGTCTGAAATTCGTCAAACATGTATAAATCGCCATCGCGATAATACTGGATCGCAATCTGGGGGGCTGGTTGGGCTTTGAGTTCATCTGTATGTTGGGTGAGGAACTTATTGTAAGTGGCATAGGCATGACCTTCTACTTGTTCCATGAAGTTATAGGCAGCGTTGGGCGCAACAATGTATAAGAGGATAACAATCCAATAATAGATCAGCGCAGCCGATCGAGCTAAGAGTCGATCGCCCCAAAAGTCGCCGCCACCTAGTTCTTCCATAATTAATAGGTGGTGAAGTTCATTCCAGGATTCAGCAAAATGAACTTTCAGCCAATCTGCTTTCCGCCAAGATCCGAGTGTTTCATACAGGTGCAACACCGAAAGATAGGAAAAATAAGGAACTCTCGCAACGGTTTCCAACACATAAAACCGAGGGATGGGGCGATCGCGATATACGGTATTAATGACAAATACCAACACTCCAACTAGTAACCTAACCATGCTCAGATCTCCTACATATTTTGTGGATTTAGACCAGAATATTTCCTCTGCTCTGAGTCCATCCTAATGATCCCCCTCTGGGTCACAAGATAGTTACCGCCGTGCCCATATAGTTACCAAAAGTAAAGCATTATTGCCAGCAAATAGGTTGAGACTATTGTTAAGAAATGATTAAATCCGCTCACGCGATCGTTTCCGCCTCAACCGCAACTAGCCCTCAGATTCTACTGCTGCTCTCAATTGCCCGTTATGTTTCGCTAAAATCACTTCAGCCTGTGGGCGATCGATTTGCGTCCAATGCATTAATAGAGCTACTTTCACCGATCGACCGCTAGCTTCCAATAGCTCACTTGCCGCAGATCGATCGAGTTGGGTCAAATCTTGGATCATTTGTAATGCTCGATCGAGTAACTTACTATTTGTTACAGCCACATCGACCATTCGATTACCATAGACTTTGCCCAATTTCACCATCGTCCCTGTGGACAAAATATTTAGAGCCATCTTCGTCACTGTGCCCGATTTCAGGCGCGTAGAACCGGATAAGATCTCTGGGCCAACCAGTAATCTAATTTCAATATTTGCCTGACTCTTGACTTGGGTAGCCGGCACACAGGCAATAAATATCGTTTTTGCCCCGCGCTGATTCGCCGCCTCGATCGCTCCATGTACGTAGGGCGTTGTCCCGCCAGCGGCAATACCAACGACAACATCGTGCGCACCGATCTGATTGTCTGCCATCGCCTGGGCACCATCACTGGCGATATCTTCCAACCCTTCAGAACTCTTGACTAATGCCCCAGCACCCCCAGCCAGAATCCCCTGAACTAGCTCGGGGGGAGTGCAGAAGGTGGGGGGACATTCTGCCGCATCAAGTACGCCCAAGCGACCACTTGTGCCCGCACCAATGTAGAATAATCGACCCCCTTGGCGGAGGGAATCAGCAATTAGCTCGATCGCCGTGGCTAATTCCTGTCTGGCTCCAGCGATCGCTTGTAAGGTATTGATATCTTCCTGATTGAATAAATCGACTATTTCTAGGCTACTGAGTCGATCGAGATTGGCACTATTGACATTTACCTGTTCGGTCAATAAATGCCCTCTTGTCTTGAGGTTATCTGTCATTGATTATTGTTAGCTGTTTACAGTAATCTTTCTAAACGTTGCCGCATTGCTTCGATATCAATACTTTCTTGATCTTCTGGTGATGATTGCTTTTTACCTTCTGGTTGCCAATCAGTTTCTTCCAAATTCTGAGATGGTGGTGTGACCAGCATTTCAGCCGTCACCAAGATACAGTCATAGTCAGAATCCTGGCAAAATTCCTCAATTTCTTGAGGGTCGATCCCTTCGACAGTCGGTTTTGGAAAATCTTCAGCTTCTAATTGATCGGCATAACGAATGGCATCATCTTCTTGTTCAAACATCAAAATTACATTGCGATCGCCAACTTGGGTCGAATAAATTCCCTCATTATCAGTTCGCGCATTAAATAATAAAACAAAGACACTCATGATCTTGGATATTGGGATTTAGAAATTGCTATACTACTAGATGAATACTTGATAATTAATCCTTACTTGAATTGATCATGGACGGTTCTATGTCCACGATCAATTCCCTAAAGCCTCATTAAATTGCTCTCCCATAATAAGCCTGAAGCGGGTGTTCCGGATCGGCTTGATTGTTGCTCCAAGCCCAGAGTTGATCGCCAATGGAAAAATGCCACCATTCTTCGGGATGGCGAACAAACCCAGCATAATTCATCACTTGTGCTAACAGTTGACGATTGCTGTTGTATTCTGAAGCTTGCGGATCTTGAGAATTGGTGAAATATGCTGGTTTTGATCGGGGTGACATTTCATCAATGGGTGAACCCATATCTACCGGCACACCTCGATCGTCTACTAATGTAATATCGATCGCTGCTCCCGTGCTATGTGGCGGTGGTGTCTCTAGATCGAAACTGGGAATTGCCCAAATTTGATAGACATCTTGCCAGATTTGCTCTAACTCTGGGGCGGACAATTTAGTTATATCTAATCTGCGAGTGGTAATAGCTTGATTAAAAGTATAATCCACCATATACTGTTGGACTTCGACCGGACGATAGGCATCAAAAATTTGAATCTGCCAACCAGGATGTAACTGCTGAAGCTGTTCCTGAGCTTGAATTAGCCGATCAATCACTCCCTGTCGGAGATAATAAGGTGATTTGCCTTCATAGTCTGCGCCACACTTAATGTAAGGGTGTGGAGTTTCAACCGCAAACAGGCGCAAGGGAATTGCCACCAATGGTTCGCCGCACTCCTGAATGGGAACTTGGCGATAGGGCTTCATCTGCATAACTAGTGTTTGTGATGACATTGATGATGCTCCTCATTATTTACAGGACGATCTTGACCACCCGAAATTTCCGGAACAGGATCGTAGCCGCCAGGATGGAAGGGATGGCAACGGAGAATTCTTTTGGTGGCTAGATAACTGCCTTTAATTGTACCAAACCTATCGATCGCTTCTACAGCATATTGGGAGCAAGTCGGCGTAAATCGACAACTAGGGGGAAAAAGTGGTGAAATAAACCTTTGATAACCTCGGACTAACCAAATAATCATTTGTTTCATAGTTATTTAGATATGCCACTAATTTTTGCCGAATCAACCCTTTGGTTACGCATTGCTACAGTACCAGTATATGTCGGCGCGATCGTCCTGGTCGCTGAATTGCTCCATCTTTACACCAACACCAAGCCCGAATACGTGCGCAAAGTAGTGCATATCGGCACGGGCAATGTCATTTTACTAGCTTGGTTGCTCCAACTTCCCATATGGGTGGGGATTATCTCTGCGGTTTTGGCTAGTATTGTCGCATTGATTTCTTACCGTTTACCAATTTTACCAGGTGTCAATAGTGTCGGACGCAAGAGTTTGGGCACGTTTTTTTACGCTGTTAGTATTGGCATAGTTACAGCAGTATTCTGGAATCTCAATTTGCCCCACTATGGCGTGATCGGGATTTTAATCATGGCTTGGGGTGATGGATTGGCGGCGATTATCGGTCTGAAATTTGGCAAACATCCATATCAAATTTTTGGTAATACCAAAAGCTGGGAGGGTACAGGCACCATGCTTCTCGTCAGCTATGCGATCGTCGCAATCGTCCTATGTAGCGTCCACGGGAATACCTGGCAGACTTGGGTAGTCGGTATCCCCGTGGCAATTATCGCAACCACTGTAGAATCGATCGCCCAGTGGGGTCTGGATAATCTGACAGTTCCCCTGAGTAGTGCTGGGTTTGCGTTGATCTTTGACCAACTAGCGATCGGCTTTTACACCAAATAAGGCGGCAAACACTACTAATTTATTTTGTCAAGTTATTGCGATAAAAATTTACATAAGTTAATATAGGTTCATAGACAAATACAAAACCAAAGACAAAAATTATGAAAACTGACTTTGACTTCCCATCTGCTGAATTAATCGGTCCTGTTGCCTTCCGTCCTGATTTCAACAATGGTACTCAATCCCTAACGGCGATCCAATCATGGTCACTATTTTTCACTGGTGGCAAAGCTGACAATGCCCTCGGGTTTGAGCCAGAATTGGGTAAATTTTTCACTTACACCACCTTGGCGATCGCCGCAGCTAGCATCATGTCGTCGATCTTTTTGGTTGGAACAGTCTAGTGTCGGTCGAAATTATGCTCGATCGAGCTAGTGCTGGATGAAATTGTCATGAATATGCCCAATAGCAGAGATTCGAGCGGTGCTCGAATCTCTATTTGTCTGGATTGCTACCAAATTTATGGATATAAACAACCAATCCCTCGTAAAATAGTGGAGACAGAAATCTCGTTCCAGTAACGGCAAAAATCGCTCCTCCACCTTCTAGCACCCAATGACTAGTACCCAGGATTTGACGGCTACCACCACTGCATTCGATCTGGTGGCATACTTAACCGATCGACAACCACGTGTCGAAGCAGCTTTAGATGCGGCTGTCCGCCCAGGCTATCCCCAGACGATCTATGATGCGATGAGGTACTCATTATTAGCTGGAGGCAAGCGGTTACGACCAATTTTATGCCTAGCTAGTTGCGAACTGATCGGTGGGACTATCGAGTTGGCAATGCCCACTGCTTGTGCCTTAGAGATGATCCACACGATGTCCCTAATCCATGACGACCTACCGGCGATGGATGATGATGATTATCGCCGGGGTAAGCTCACCAATCATAAAGTCTATGGCGAAGATATCGCGATTCTGGCGGGAGATGGCTTACTGGCATATTCATTTGAGTATATCGCGACCCAAACACAGGGTGTAAGTGCCGATCGAGTCTTAAAAGCGATCGCTCATTTAGCCAGAGCGGTAGGTGCCGATGGTCTAGTCGGCGGACAAGTGGTAGATTTAGAATCAGAAGGTCAAGACATCACCGTCGAAACGCTCACATATATTCACAACCATAAAACTGGAGCACTTTTGGAAGCCTGTGTGATCTGTGGTGCTGTGCTCGCCGGTGCAAGCGATGCGCAGATTGAGAAACTATCTCATTTTGCTCAAAAGATTGGACTAGCTTTTCAGATTATTGATGATATCCTCGATATTACAGCGACCCAAGCCGAACTAGGTAAAACAGCCGGAAAAGATTTGCAAGCGCAAAAAGCGACTTACCCCAAACTCTGGGGACTTGAGGAATCAAAACACCAAGCTGATAAACTAGTAGCAGAAGCTAAAACTATTCTGGCCGAATTTGGGGATAGTGCCAGACCACTGCAAGCTCTAGCTGACTATATTACCGATCGAAAAAATTAAATCACTCGTCGATTTACTCCTGTCCTCATTCTAGGTCATTTACGTGGTTAGTAAGGCAGCCCCTCTCATTAATAATATCAGTCGAATTCTGGATAACCAGATTTTGCTTGTGGCAATTGCCGCTTGTGTCATCGCTCAAGTTCTCAAATTGATGATCGACCTGATCCAAAACGGCAAAACCAGTGTCAAGGTTTTGACTACGACTGGTGGAATGCCTAGCGCACATTCTGCACTGGTTACTTCTCTAGCAACTGGAGTCGGTCAAAAATTAGGTTGGGAGAGTGCCGAGTTTGCGATTGCTACAATTGTAGCAGTAGTGGTAATGTATGATGCGGCTGGAGTTCGTCAAGCAGCAGGAAAACAAGCCCGGATACTCAATCAAATGGTTGATGAATTATTCTCTGACGATCATAAGTTCAATGAAGAAAAACTCAAAGAACTACTCGGACATACCCCAGTTCAGGTAATCGCCGGATCGGTCTTGGGTATTTTGATCACCTGGCTGTTTTTAGAATTTCAGTAAATAGGCAAGATTTCATCTTTAACTATTAACTTGTAACAATATTAACAGCAAAAGTTTGACAAACTATCTGCTTTTGCGGTACAAGTAGATATAGAGAACTTCCTCCTGCAAAATACATTACTATTTCGCGCGATAGACTTCGGTAGGAAGTAAATCTAAAGTTAAGTATTCAAAAAATTAAATCTTTATCTATGACTCAGCAAGTGCTTCACCCGATGGTGAAAATGCAACGTCAAGTAGAATCCTTGGTTTCCTCCAAAATTCTTAAACCAAGCGATGGCATTTGGAAGATCGCTTTTTTATACGGGGACAAGTGGCAGCATTGGAAAAATGAACTATTAGATTTTGGATTTACCCTCCAAGATCCAGTTAGTGCATTACTCGAAGTTGAAGGTTGGGACGAAGACTAGATTCATTGGTTCGTGATTGGCAATCAGTTAGCCGATAGGGTAAGATGCTAATCTCGCCCACACTTGATCGTTAGTGAACGGAAAACCAATAACCACTCATGTCTACATTTCCAATTCCAGCCAATCTTAATGGTTATTGGCAAGATGCGTTCAATTTGAAGCAACATCTCCAGCAGTTTTTGGAGATTGATGCCCAAAAATTAGAGAGTAAATTTGCCACTGCCTTACAAGACTTGGCAGAGTTGGGACGAAGAGATTTTAATTGGGAAGATGCCAGCAAGTTTTATCGAGATCGTGTTGGAGAAGCTTATTTATTCGAGTTAGCAACTTGGCATTTAACTAGTACCGATTATATCGGTGATACGTTGCGCTTAATTGCCGATCAGTCTTGTGGTCGAGTGTTAGATTTTGGTGGTGGTATTGGCACTCATGCGATCGCAGCTGCTTTGTGTCCAAACGTCACACAAGTGATCTACTGCGATCTAAATCCAGTTAATTACAACTTTGTCAAGCATCGGATCCAGCAGCTAGGACTGGAATCAAAAATTAACTGTTGTCTGGAGTTATCATCAACAGAAGTTTTCGATACGATTAACTGTTTCGATGTCATGGAACACCTACCAGATCCCAGCCAACAATTACTTGAGTTTCATCAAATGCTCTCACCATCGGGACAAATGGTGACTAATTGGTATTTTTCTAAAGGACAAAACTTAGAATTTCCCTTTCATTTAGACGATCCACAAACGATCGATCGATTCTTCCGCACCCTTCAAGCCAACTTTTTAGAAGTCTTTCATCCCTATTTTATTACTGCTCGGTGTTATGGGAAGATGAGATGAAATTTGCCGTACTTTGAACCGCGATGACCATTCAATTTAACAGAGCGATCGAGTTGTAGAATATAGCCATTCAAAGCAGATCTCAATCCAACAGATTTACGCTTGAACAGATCTAAAAAATAATTTGGAAATAGTGTCTTCACCTTCAGTGAAATTTGTTAACATCAGATTTTCACCGATTTGAATTAACCTAATGTCTGACTTATATACTTTTCCAGAGTTAGCACGTCTCTACCAAGATACATTACTAAATAATGTTTTGCCATTTTGGGAAAAAAATTCGATCGATTGGTCAGGTGGCGGTTATTTTACTTGTCTCGATCGATCTGGACAGGTCTATGATACTGATAAATTTGTTTGGTTACAAAATCGCCAAGTCTGGACTTTTTCGATGTTGTACAATCAGTTAGAACAGCGGAGCGAGTGGCTAAAAATTGCCGACCACGGGGCAAAGTTTCTAGCAAAACACGGGCGGGATGCTGAGGGAAATTGGTATTTTTCACTCGATCGAGCGGGCAATCCCCTAATTCAGCCCTATAATATTTTCTCTGATTGTTTCGCTGCGATGGCGTTTAGTCAGTACGCCCGTGCGACTGGAGCATCTTGGGCACAAGAGGTAGCGATGCAAGCCTATCAAAATGTCTTGCGGCGGCAGGACAACCCCAAGGGTAAATATAATAAAACGTATCCCGGCACTCGATCTCTGAAATCATTGGCTGTGCCGATGATCTTAGCAAATTTAACACTGGAAATGGCCTGGTTACTACCAGCGGCAGAACTCGACCGAGTGCTGGATCTGACAGTACGGGAAGTGATGACAGACTTTCTCGATCCAGAGCGCGGATTAATGTATGAACATGTTGCCCCGGATGGCAGCCACATAGATTGCTTTGAGGGACGGCTGATCAATCCTGGACATGGGATCGAAGCAATGTGGTTTATGATGGATATCGCTCAACGCCAGCAGGATCCGGCGACAATTAATCGAGCAGTAGATGTAGTGCTCAATATTCTCAACTTTGCCTGGGATCAAAAGTATGGAGGACTATATTATTTTCTGGACGCAGATGGTCATCCGCCCCAACAATTAGAATGGGATCAAAAATTGTGGTGGGTGCATGTCGAAACTCTTGTCGCTCTATCTATGGGTTATCGACTTACTGGTAATCCAGCCTGTTGGGCATGGTATCAGCGCGTGCATGAATATACCTGGGCACACTTTGCCGATCCCGAACAAGGTGAATGGTTTGGCTATATCAACCGTCAAGGTGAAGTATTATTAAATCTTAAAGGTGGTAAATGGAAGGGCTGTTTCCATGTCCCACGGGGTTTATTTCTGTGTTGGCAACAATTTGAGGGACTCAAACCGATCGTATAATATTCAATAGACAATAATTGAGGTCAGTGGTCAGCATCATAAATCTAAAGGGTTGGACATGATTCGCATTCTCCTGGTAGACGACCAGAAGAGTATTCGAGAACGGCTTAAGTCCCTACTGGAGACAGAGCCAGATTTTGATATTGTGGGCATGGTAGACAATGGCTATGACGCGATCGAACAGGTGAAGTTACTTCAACCTGATGTCGTGCTGATGGACATGGAAATGCCAGATATCGATGGCATTCTTGCGACCAAAATTATTGCCCACAGTTCGCTCAAAACGAAAGTTTTAGTTCTCAGTAGCTATGATAGCGATGAGTATGTTGCCAGGTCGATTTATTCTGGGGCAAATGGTTATATTCTCAAAGGTGCCCCCGCTGAAGAAATTCGCGATGCAATTCGGTTTGTCAATCGGGGCTATATGCAAATTGCCCCTGGCTTATTTGAGAAATTTATTCCCCATCCAAACGCAGGTAACAGATCGGTAGATCCAGCCGATCGACCATTTGCAACCATGCCGAATCGGGGAAATTTTCCACCAGGAATGGAATTAACCGGACTAAATCTGGTCAAATCTGCCCATAATAGTTCAGTTGTTGCCAATCCAGATTTCAATCAGCCATCAGAATTAGTCGTTGATGTCAGTGCCCAAACGAGCCAGAAATCTGTCGGTTGGTATCAAGCTGTGGCTCTGGCGATCGCTGGGCTGGGACTGACATCGTCCTTGTATTTTCTCCGTCAAGGCTTGCATAAACCTTCCGCTACGCCAAATCAATCGGAACAATCAAATCGTTTACACGAACTACCTTTTACGGGAAAAATTGAACCGATCCAACCAATTGCGATCAATGCAACCAGCCCTGGATTTGTCAGTGAAATCCACGCCAAACTTGGGCAAAAAGTTAATCCCGGCGATCGATTATTAACAATTCGGAATGTTGATGCCGAACGAGTTAATCAAGCCAAAATTCAACAGCAACAACAACAGGAAATCCAACAGCAACAAGCAGCGATCCAACAGGCAAATCAACAGCAGCAACAAGTAATCCAGCAACAGCAAATTCTTTTGGGCGAACAACAAGCTGCCGCCCTGCGTGTCACTAACAGTCAACTAGCGATCGCCAATTATCAGCGTAATCTTGCACCGTTGCGGGCGCAACTAGCCGATGCTAATCTGCGAGTGGCAATCTCAGATCAACCATCGCCCTCACCCTTACCCCAAAAACGTGCCGCTATCGCCCGTGCCCAAGCTATCTACGATCGCAGCTTGGCAACTTATCAGCGACTGGCTCAATATCAAAGTGAAGGAGCAATTGCCCAGGAACGAGTCGAGCAAGCCGAAAAAGAAATGACTGTAGCTAAATCCGATCTGGATATCGCGATCGCAGACTATACCAGTGCAATCGCCGCAGCAGCAGCGAGAACCAACCAGCAAGCCGCCCAAGCTCAAGCAGTCCGACTTCAGCAGCAACTTGCCCTCAAAGAGCAAGCGGGACAACTGCAACAACTTCAAGCTGGGTTGCAAGCTGCCCAGTCTGATTACCAGCAGATTTCGATCAGATTGCAACAACTTCAACGGCAGAAATCTGCCCCTCAGCATAAGTTACCATCAACTCCAACGGCAGTTCTCGAACCAACGAGAATCGATGTTACTGCACCGATTGCCGGAACCATCATCGAGTTACCAATTTCACAGGGGACTCAAGTATTCACCGGGAATAAATTGTTCAGTCTTGCCAATCTCCACAAGCTCAAGATTGGATTAGATCTAGCAACAGAACAGGTTACACTGCTAAAATCCAACCAACGGGCAATAGTCAAAGTGGGGTCGGGGATTGCTAGTCAAGAGCTAACAGGTTCAATCCATCACATTAGCCCCACAACGGCGGCGGCTGGGGATTCTCAGTCGGAGGGGCTGGGTCAGGGAGTAACCCAACGGATTGAAATCGAATTCACCAACCCCAAACCCACTTCGCTGATCGGACAGTTAGGGACAGTGTATTTTCTAAAGTAATGAAGCCGCGCATCCTAATGACAACTGAAGGTACATATCCCTTTGTTGGTGGTGGTGTGAGTACTTGGTGTCATGCACTCACTCATCAAATGTCAGAGGTTGATTTCAAAATTCTGGCGATCGTGGCAAATCCCTATCTTCAACAACAATATCCTGTATCTGCCCATGTCAGTCAAGTCCTGAAAGTTCCACTATGGGGCATGGAAGACCCGATCGAGTATGGTTGGCGGTTTCCTTTTTCCCGTGCGTTAAAGAGTAAAATTGCCACGACTGGAACGACAGTCGATCGAAGATTCATCCCCTTATTCGAGCAATTACTGATCGGGATACTTTCCCCGGATCGGAGTAATATTCACACCCTCGGTCAAACAATTGTCGCTATTCACGAGTATTTCCTCCGTTATGACTATCACAAAACAATGGTTTCCTTGGAGGTATGGAAGTGTTTTCAAAAACTCGCGACGACATCATGGCAAATATTCATCAAACCCGATCGCATTACTGTCGGAGAAATTACCGAAGCTCTCAGACTATTATATCGTTTTTTGATTCCACTTCAGGTACCAATTCCACCAGTAGATTTAATTCACTCCTCAGCCGCTAGTTATTGTGGTCTACCAGGAGTAGTCGGTCGGATTAAGTACCATATCCCATTTCTACTCACTGAACATGGCATCAATATTCGGGAGCAATATCTCAATCTCCGCACGGCGATTCCTTCGCTGTTTGTGCGTCGCTTTCTCCATTATCTGGCGAGTGCAGTAGTTAAATTAAATTATCACTATGCAGATATTATCTCACCAGTATGTGCTTACAATACACGCTGGGAAACATGGTGGGATGTACCATTAGAAAAAATTAAAATTATTTATAATGGTGCAGATCCTGACAAATTTAGTCCACAAATTCACCCACCAAATCACCATCCGGTGGTAGTAAATATGGGTCTGATCTTTGCCCTCAAAGGACAAATAACGCTGATTGAAGCCGCAGCTATCGTTCGAGACTGTTTACCCAATGTAGAATTTCGTCTATATGGTAAACCCACCGATCTAGATTATTTTGCCCGCTGTCAGGCAAAAGTTCAAGAATATAGGTTAGAAAATACTGTTAGTTTTAAGGGTTTTACGAATGAACCTTGGCAAGCCTATGGAGAAGCTGATGTTGTAGCGATGTCGAGCATTTCAGAAGGATTTCCCTATGCAATCATCGAAGCGATGCTGTGTGGATCAACGATCGTTTCTACTGATGTAGGTGGTGTGGGAGAAGCACTGGATAACACTGGAGTGTTAGTCCCCGCAAATAACCCCCAAGCATTGGCTGAATCTATTCTTCAATTACTCAGTCTTTCACCGGCTCAACGCGATCAAATTGGTAACCAAGCTCGTCAACGAGCACTAGATTTATTTACACAACAAAGATGTACTCGAACCTACTTACATACTTATCTCCAGTTAATTCGACAATCAAAAATATCTGCCTTTGTTCGAGAGAGTTGATGATTGAGAATTTATTAATCAACTCTTACCCTTTCCCCTTTTCCGCCTAATTCATCAAGGAGTAATCCAATTAATCATCCCCTCCAAAACTTAATCGAATCAATTTATACCAACTATCCCAATGTCTGTGATGTGTGGGAAATTGTGGCCATTCTTGAAGCTTTAGGCTATACAGATCGGATGATCCAATCAGAGTTTAGTTGTCCGAATGCATTCGTTCTAAGTCAGTTCATTTATGCCCAGCGAAATGAATTCCCTCGATCGGAGATAGTCAATCAACAACCAATCGAATTAACTTCAAAATTTCGCGAAGAATTGGAGATTTTTATCACTCAATTCTCTCATAGCTTTATTTATACTATTCCATTTATTATTCAATTAATCCTTGATTATTGGCCGACTGATTCTAGTAACGATTTTTTACCACCAGATCTAAATTATTTATTTACGATCGTTACAATGGCGAGTTTAATTACAAGTAGCGGATTCGTTCAAGCAATTGGTCGGCGCGGTTCTTTTTATATGGGATTGCAAGATCCAATTCAAGCAAATCGGATCTGTATTCCAATTTTATGGATCGGTATTTTGACGACCATTTTATTAAGTACTTTCAGTATTATTTTTGGATTTTATCAAAGAATTGCTGTAACTACTCAGGCTTAAAAAAAGTGGAAGATTGGAGCAAGATGGGTCAAGAGCAAGTAGTGTAAGGAAAACTGGAGAAAAGACAGGTTCAAACCTTGAGCGAAAAAGAGCGAATTCAATTAATCAGCCCAGAAGAAGCC
>JBGSPI010000009.1:0-18573 GCA_041738715.1 Chamaesiphon sp. | reverse complement strand
TCCGACAGTTTTCACCTACCAACTCTATGATGGTGGATGCTTTGATTGCAATAGCGATAGATTTAATCAATCCTGTTCACCTTCGTAATTGGTTTGCACACTGTTGCTATTGTCCCTCATAAACCCGCAAACCGCTGTAATATTAATTCTAGTCAATCACGAGTGGCTAAAAGCGATCCGTCAGTGTTGATCGATCTATTGATTAAAGCGTTATTAGCACTTGGGGCTACTCGTGAGGATATTGCGATCGCAATATCGGGCAATTAACTATTAACGCAAAAGGAGATGGGAGATGGGAGAATTTTTCTCTTTCCCATTTCCCCTTTCCTCTAAGCTCATGTGAGCAATTTAATCATTACCTAAACCATATTTGACGAGGTTTTCCTGCATGGATTCTTGTAATTTGACTTTGACTGGATTAACATGCCAAATTTCTTGACAATATTCAGCTACAGATCGATCGGAGGAGAATTTACCCATCCGCGCGACATTTAGAATAGACATCCGCGTCCAATGTTCGCGATCGAGATATGCCTGACTGACTTCTTGCTGGCAATCAATATAAGATTGATAATCAGCTAACAAGAAATATGGATCGTGGTTCAATAACAAATCGGTGATTGGTTTGAACAAATCCGGATTACCATGGGAGAAAAAGCCGGAGGAAATTCGATCGATTGTCAGCTTGAGTTCTAAATTTGTCTCATAATAACTGCGAGGATTGTAGCCGCGATCGCGCATTTGATAAACTTGTTCGGCAGTTAATCCAAATAGAAAGAAGTTTTCTGCCCCTACTTCATCGCGAATTTCCACATTTGCCCCATCGAGTGTACCGATGGTCATCGCTCCATTCAGCGCAAATTTCATATTACCCGTACCAGAAGCTTCTTTCCCCGCTGTAGAAATCTGTTCGGATAGATCAGCCGCTGGATAGACTTTTTGGGCAAATTTGACACTGTAATCTTTTAAGAATACTACCTTCAATCGATCGCGCACATCTGGATCGCGATTGACAATATCAGCAACAGAATTGATTAGTTTAATAATCAATTTTGCCATGTAGTAACCGGGCGCAGCTTTGCCGCCAAACAGGAATGTCCGTGGGGTAATCTCGATATCAGGATTAGCTTTGATCCGGTTATAGAGGGTAATAATATGCAGCACGTTTAGATGCTGACGTTTGTATTCATGAAAGCGTTTAGCTTGAATATCAAATAGTGAATTGGGATCGACAGTCACACCGTATTCAGCAAAAATATTTGTCGCCAAATCTTTCTTGAGTCCGAACTTAATTTGTTGCCATAACTGATGAAACTCCAAGTCATCAGCATAAACTTCTAGTTGTTTTAAGTCGTCTAAATGAGTAATCCAGCGATCGCCAATCTTACTCGAAATTAGATCGGTTAGGCGAGGGTTACTCAACACAATAAAGCGGCGCGGGGTAACACCATTCGTCCGATTACTAAATTTGTGTGGATACAACTCATAAAAGTCGCGCAATACATCTTGTTGGAGCAGTTCGGTATGTAAAGCAGCTACACCATTAATCGCATGACTGCCAACACAAGCCAGATGAGCCATCCGTACATACTTCTCGCCCGATTCATCAATCAGGGACATCCGGCTGAGTCTATCGGGATCTTCAGGAAATTTCATCCGCACATCATCGATGAACCGGTGGTTAATTTCATAGATAATTTCCAGATGTCTGGGTAGTAAAGCACCAAATAAAGAAATTGGCCATTTTTCCAAAGCCTCCGGTAAGAGGGTATGGTTGGTATAGGCAAAGGTACTCTGAGTAATCGACCACGCCTGATCCCAATTAATCTGATGCTCGTCTAATAATAACCGCATCAATTCGGCGATCGAGATTGCTGGGTGGGTATCATTAAGCTGGATCGCAAATTTTTCGTGAAATCTCGCCAAGGGCAGATTCTGGACTTTCATAATCCGAATCATGTCTTGGAGTGAACAAGAGACAAAAAATATTTGCTGGGTAAGTCTTAATTTTTTGCCTTGGGAACCGTCATCATTCGGGTACAGCACTTTGGAGACGTTTTCGGACACCATCTTTTTCGCTACTGCGCCCAGATAATCGCCAGAATTGAATGCGGCAAAGTCAAAAGACTCTGGAGCTTCTGCTGTCCATAAGCGTAATGTATTAGCGGTATTGGTTTTGTATCCTAAAATCGGTGTATCGTAGGGTACGCCCTTGACCACTTCATAGGGAATCCAGCGGACTCGATATCGCCCAGCATCATCAGTGTAGTGCTCGACATGTCCACCTAATTTAACTTCTACCGCCCATTCTGGACGGGGGATTTCCCACGGGTTCCCAAATCGCAACCATTTATCAGTCCGTTCTACTTGCCAACCATCGCGGATATCCTGCTCGAAAATCCCAAATTCATACCGAATCCCATAGCCAATCGACGGAATTTCTAAAGTTGCTAAGGAATCTAAGTAACAAGCAGCTAAACGTCCTAAGCCGCCATTGCCTAAACCTGGTTCTTCTTCCTGCTCTAATAACTCATCTAGGTTTAACCCTAGTTCTGTCATTGCTTGTTCTACCTGGTCATAAATGCCCAAATTGATCAAATTGTTACCCAGGTGTGGCCCCATCAGAAACTCGGCTGAGAGATAGCAAACTGTCCGCGCGCCAGAGTTGGTATAAGTTTCTGCTGTATTAATCCATCGCTGCAACAATCGATCGCGCACAGCATAGGACAATGCCATGTAATAATCATTCGTGCTGGCTAGTGCTGGAAATTTTCCTTGTACGTAAAACAGCTTATCCAGAAAGTTTTGTTTCAAACTTGTCACGTTCGATTCGTGCAGATCCTTGTCTGGCTGTGTTTGAGTGTCTTGTGTTTGCATCAGTCAGTCTCCAACAAAATGGCATGAGGGCAAAATTGACAGGTTAAACACTGACAATTTTCCCCCATTTAATAGTACCGTCTAAATCCGCAAAACTTACTTTGGCGATAGTTGAGTAAGTCTGAGTACTAATTGTAGCTATTTTGGGGCAGGTGAAAAGTTTCCTACACTACCGGACATAAATCTCGATTTACTGGTGGTGACACTTCCAGATCTGGGGATGTCGATTAAGTATTTCTATTCTGGCGTTGCTGAATTGATGTATGATTTGCTGTTTTTGAAACCCATAGATCCCCCAGTCCCCTAGTCCCCCCGTCCCCCTGTCCCCTACGCTTTCATACCTGGATTCAGCAACGCCTCTATTCTGTGTCTGGAAGATCTAATAATTTTTGAATACTAGTTAGAGTATCGCGATCGAGATACTGGATATGATTGATGACTAGTGAGGATAGGAAAGTTTTGACGAGATCGTTTTCGATCGACCAAACTATTTGACGATTGGAAATCGCCGCAGCGACGATCGTATTTACTTGAATTGCCGTAAATTCTGTGTAATAAGTTAATTTAGCGATCGTTTTTTGCGTATCTTCGATCGATTGACTATTCACTAAATCTCTGATTAAAAATTCTTTGTCCCGAATACTTGCTAGGGCTATTTCTGGGAATTGTTCTTTACAGAAACTAGACAGCCGCTTGTAAAAATGAATATGCGTCTGCTTTCTATTATACCACTCAGTTTGTAAAAAATCACTGAATTCATCTTCATTTAGTGCAGAACAATAGTCTTTGTCCCCCGTGACAAAAAACAAGTCTATGCCAGCAGGGATTTCTGCTAATAGGCACTCCCAGTTAATCGCATCACCTAAAGAATTATTCTTGCCAGGTGGATTACCAACCGCCATTCGGCATCGCGCTTGATCGAGAATTTGATGATTTGCCGACAGTTTCTTGCCTAAACAAAAAAAAGATTGAATGATTCGATCGGCTTTGAGATTTTTAGATTTTATATCTGAAATAATCCGAGTATTCAAAGCGATGTGGGCTTGTTCATAATGCTTAATTGCTTCGCGCACTAGATCGATTTCGGGATAGTCTTCACACAATTGGGGAAATTGTGAGTTAAACGCTTGTGTACGGAGGGATTTGATCGCCCCATCAATCCGTTGTTCGCGGTTACGATTGAATTCGTCGATAATTTGATCGGTAAGTAAGAGCGTGATATGTTGTTGGGCAATCAAATCGCTCAGTTTCCTGAGTTCCGATAAATCTTCCTGGTTGAGTGAATAGAAAGATAGCAGAATATTAGTATCGATGAAAAGCTGCATATCTCTAGGTGGGATTCGTGTTAATTTTCCACATCCGGTGATCGAACCTAAACTCAAGGGGTAGATCTAATTCTACTTGTAAGTCTGGATGTTGAGGATTCAGTAGATAATTAAATTCTACTGGAATAATCGCTGAAGGTACTTTAAGAATTGGTGTTAGATTTTTAGTCAGCCAATTGCGGCCGATTTGCTGGAGAATTGGATAAGCAGTCAACTCTTGCCAATCTGTTGGTAAATCAGCAATCTTTACAGTCGTTACTGCTAAAGTATCACTCAAATTTCCCCTAATTGCGCTCATTGGGACTCGATCGCTCTCTAGATGAACAAACACCTCTAAACTAGCTAATGCAAGGCTTTCTGCTGTATAAACAACTGGATAACCTTGTGGAGTCCACCGCCCGTCGGCATACAATCCACCCCAGCCATCGAAGGCTGTTGCCAGATGCTTTTGTTTACAAATTCGCCAGACTTGCATCAACCAAAAATCCCATATTCAGCACGGTAGAGGATAGTTTCTACTTGTTTCGTGCCAGCATCAGTAGCCAATTGAGATAAAGGTGTAAGATTGCCGAGATTTTGCTTCGGAGTTGTCAGCCATTCTATGGCAACATTTTTGTCCTCAAATAACTCAAATGCTTGTTGATAAATACGTTGCAATCGATGCAGTCTGTCAAGAATCGCTGGTTTGAGAACTGGATTTTCTTTTTCATATCGAAACTGAGTGCGCCGAGAAATATCGAATAGTCGCTGGATCTCTGTGCTATCTAACTTGAATTGTTTGGAGATCGCCAAGATCGCATCATAGCGGACTAAATCGGCTGTTGAGGTAATAGTTGGCATGGTGCTAGAACACGATAACTGTTCTCAGTATACAGCCAAGTGGCGGTTATTTAATGCCAATCGGCAGATGTATTTAATAACTCACAGACTTCGGCATCGGTAGTCTGTGAAAAATCTTCATACCAAGAACCGATCGCGTAGAAGGGTTTTGGCATCATCAAGCATACAAATAAATCAACAAGATCGAGCAACTCATCAACAGCACGATCGAAAGCAACTGGCACAGCTACAATAATTTTGGCTGGTTGTTGTGGTTGGATCAATTCAATCGCCGAGCGGATCGTGGCTCCAGTGGCTAATCCATCATCGACTAAGATGACAATTTGCCCAGATAAATTAACGGGCGGACGATTCCCCCGATAGACCAGATCGCGTCTTTGTAACTCGCGCAACTCATCTTCAGCAACGCGATCAATCCGATCTGCGGCAATATGTAGTATTGAAATAATCTGCTGATTTAACCATCGATGCCCAGATAGATCGATCGCCCCCATCGCTACTTCTGGTTCACCAGGCACCCCTAATTTATGGACGAGGCAGATATCTAGGGGTAATTGGAGTGTTTTGGCGATTGGGTGGGCAACAGGTACACCCCCGCGTGGTAATCCCAAGACAATTGCTTGTGGATGACGATCGTAGGCTAAAAGTTGTTGGGCAAGCTGTTGTCCAGCTTCAGCCCGATCTCGAAATCTTCTATTCATTCAATGATTGTCGCAACGCGCGCAACATACCCCCCGATCTTATCAAGAAAATATGAGGAAGTTGTGAGGAAAATCAGAATTTACAAAATAGATTTTAACATTACTAATAAACCTTGAAGATATGTAAATAAATCGATCGTCCACAAAAATTAGCGTGAGAATTAAAGAATAGGATCAGATAATTTTAAGCAATCATTTTCTCTTTTTTCTCAAGCCTATACCCTATCCTTCTATCCCCGAAAATATCATGCAAACAGATTATCTAATCGTAGGCAGTGGCTTGTCGGCATTGGTATTTGGATCTTTGATGGCAAAATCTGGTAAAAAAGTACAGGTTTTGGAAGCACATGAATATCCAGGTGGTTTTGGTCATACTTTTACGATGGCGAAAAAATATCAGTTTAATGCTCAATTGCATTATGTCTGGGATTGTGGTGAAGGTCAAACCGTTAACCGAGTGCTAAAAAAACTCAATCTGGATCGAGATATCACTTTTGAGCGTTACGATCCTGATGGATTTGACCACATGCACATGCCCGGTTATAGTTTAGCAATTCCCTCATCAGGTGAGGAATTGAGCCGCAGATTGGGGTTCCTCTTTCCAGAAGCTACCGATCGAATCGATCGGTTTATTGATGAGGTTCAAACTGTCAGTAATACCCTTAAAATCTTAGCCCCACCCATTCAACCTGCCCAAGTATTGAGTAATTTTGGGGCAGTGATGAAGACACTCCGATATCTCAATAGTACCCTGCAAGATGTCTTCGATAAGTTTAAATTACCCCAAGCGGCACAGACACTATTAGCCCTCCAATGGCCAGACTTTTTATTACCACCAGATAGACTTTCTTTTTATGCGTGGGTAGTATTATTTACCAGTTATCAAAAAGGGGCTTTTTATCCCACTCATCATTTCGAGCAAGTAATCAATGGTTTAGTTAAAGCGATCGAAGCTGGTGGTGGGGAAGTTTTATTAAATCATGAAGTGACTGATTTTATTCTCAACAATAAAACGGTTACTGGCGTTCGGGCACAAGATCTGAAAACGAAACAGACTCATGAATTCACAGCAAATACGGTCATTTGTAATATCGATCCCAAAAAAGCCGCTCAAATCATCGGGTGGGAAAAGTTTTCGCCAACGGTACAACGAAAGCTTGACTATGAGTATTCTCCTTCCAACTATATGGCTTATTGTGTAGTCAAAGATTTGGACTTGCGCGAATATGGGTTTGGAAAGTGGAATACCTTTCATAGCAGCGATGTAGACTTAAATCATGCTTTCGATCGGATGTATCGGCTCAATGATTTTTCCAATCCGAGTTTTGCGATCACCACGCCCACATTACTGACAACAGCCGACCGAGACTGTCCTGAAGATTGTCAAATTATTGAGTTCTTAACTGTTGCTAACTACGACTACTTTAAAAAACTCAAAACTACCGATCCAAAAGCTTATAGACAGAAAAAAACTGAGATTTTTGAGTCGATTCTTGACGTGGTGGAAAAAAACTATATCCCTGACTTACGCAAACACTTAGTTTTCAATATTACAGGTAGTCCGACAACTAATGAAGATTTCTGTTGGTGTCCCGAAGGAAATTCCTACGGTTCTAGTCTCACGCCCAAAAATATGGGACTGGGGAGACTAAATCACGAAACATCTTTAGAAAATTTCTATTTCTGTAATGCTTCATCTGGCTATCCTGGCTTTGCACCAACATTTTGGACGGGGGCACTCTTGTATCAAAGATTATCAGGAGATGCAATTCTCGATTAGCATCTCCTGCAAAATTGAGCTAACCTTACCGGAATAAAGAATATGAAAATAGCGGTAATTGGCGGTGGATCTAGTGGGATGGTAACAGCATATCTGCTAGACAAGAATGGGCATCAAGTCACAGTATTTGAAAATCAACCAATTTTGGGCGGACATATTCGGACACTCAATCAGAATGTGATTACCGATTCGCCAAATTCTGGTTTATTCCTCGAAGCCGGAGTGCTAGAATTTACGCTCAAGTTCCACAATTTTCTGGCATTAATGCAAGAATTAGGCGTAGAACTAGAACCCGTCGATCTCGGTTCGGCGTTATTCTTTCAAGATGGTAGTCATTTACTCTCCGCTACCACGATTCGGAAAAACTTTTCAGGGTTGCGCGGATGGCTTGAATATCTCCGGTTAGATAGCATCTATGCTCAATCGATATTACTCCGATTAAAACTACGGTTTGCCAAGACTCAACAGCTTTACGATCGACCATTATCCGATTATTTACGTGGCAAATCCGCTCGAAATGACTGGATCAAATTGTTGACAATGTATAGTTACTCCATGCCGTTCGAGCTAATTGATGATTTTCCCGCAGAATTAGCAATTCCCGCCTTGCGTGATTATGTGATGACAGAATGGGTGAGAGTCAAAGGTGGGGTGTATTCCTATATCGAGAAAATTCTGGCACGGTTTCGGGGGCACGTGGTGCTGAATGCTCAAATTACCAGCATCCTGCGTACATTTGATGGCGGTGTACAGATTCAGTTAGCCGATCGAGTGCCGGAATTATTTGATAAAGTGGTATTTGCCACACCACCCGATCGAGTGTTAGAGTTACTCGCCGATCCTACCGATGATGAGATCAGACGGTTTGCAGCATGGAAACCGAATTATGCCACAACAGTTCTGCATACCGATCGATCGATGTACGATCGATATGGAATCCGACAAATCACTGAATTTGATTTCTTTGAAACCCCTAGTGGTTGGGGTTACAATGCCTATCTCAATCAACTATGTGGCATTAACTCACCCCAGCCCTATAGTTTAGCCTTTCATCTGCAAGACTCGATCGATCCAGATCACATTATTCATACCCAGGAACACCATACACCGCTCTATACAGTTGACGCTTTCCGCTACCGCGATGAAGTAGTTAGAACTAATGGTGAATATCATACCTACCACGCCGGGGCTTATCTGTGTGATGGATTGCATGAAGGTGCAATTACCTCCGCAATTCGGGTAGCTGAATTAATTGGTGTTGCGGGGAGTCCTGATGAGAGAGCGGCTTGCCAAGTCGATCAAGATCGGCTAGTCTCTCGATGAGTGTCTGGATGAGAATTAAGTACGATTTTGATGCGATCGAGAAGTTCGGGCTGAATGGGAACAAGCAACCACTTAAAAATCCGCATCTGTTCGAGCAAATTTGACAATGCGAATCAAGGCAAGAGGTCTAGTCTAGAACGAGATTATAAATATATTGTAATAGGATAAAGGGGTAGTAATAATGTGCCCCTTGATTTTTATGGTTGATGACAAGTTCTATAGACAATATTTTGCGACAGTCGCCAGAGGACTGGAAGAATTAGCCGCACAAGAACTAACCGAATTAGGGGCGCAGAATGTCACTCAGGGCTTTTGTGGTGTGTCTTTTCAAGGCGATCGAGAATTATTGTACCGTGTCAATTTGTGGGCGCGACTGCCATTTCGAGTATTGGTGAAACTTGGCGATTTACCGAGCAGCGATGGTAACGAACTCTATGAAAGTCTCCAGCGGATCGACTGGGGGGAATACCTCACGCCAGAGTTAACCATGGCGGTGACTGTGACCGGCAAAAATGAACAGTTAAATCATAGTCACTTTACCGCAGTCCAGGCAAAACGCGCCATTACGACCCAGCAAACCAAACAATTTGGTAGCCGCTCAAATGTCGATATTGCCGACCCCGATGTGCGGATCAATATCCATATCGATCGAGATCTCTCTAGCGTTAGTCTCGATAGCTCTGGTAGTAGTCTCCATCGGCGCGGCTATCGCTCTGCTGTCGGCGATGCACCGCTCAAAGAGTCACTAGCATCTGCTTTGGTCAAAATGTCCGGCTGGACTCCAGAACTAGCCTTTGTCGATCCACTCTGTGGTTCGGGGACATTGCCCCTAGAAGCGGCGATGCAAGCACTCAATATCGCCCCAGGTGTTTTTCGGGAAAGCTTTGGCTTTGAACGCTGGTTAGACTTCGATCCAGACTTGTTCGATCGACTCCTCAAGGCGGCAGAAGCTGGTGAGAAAAAAGAGATCCAGACCAAGATTATTGGCAGCGATCGCAACTATGATGTGATCAAACAAGCACAAGCCAACGCCCTCAAATCCGGCGTTGGTAGCTATATTCAATTTGCGCAACGCGAACTAGCCGATGTCGAAGCTCCCGCAGATCGCGGCATCTTACTGTGTAATCCACCCTATGGTGAACGGTTGGGTCGCAATGAAGATTTGGGAGCTTTTTATAAACTCTTGGGCGATATTCTCAAAAACCGCTTTAAGGGTTGGACGGCGTATGTCCTCAGCGGTAATAAGGAATTGGCAAAATCGATCGGGTTACGTTCTGCCCAACGCACAACTGTTTACAATGGCACTTTGCCCTGTCAATTAATGAAATATGAGATGTACTAGTAGTTCTAAGGAATCACGTCTGCTTTGACGATCACACTTTTGACACCCTTGATTTCCATTGCTAATGGCTTAATTTTGTTCAACTGATCCTGGGTTTTAACTACTCCAGATACGGTCAATTCGGCATTTTTAGCAGAGACAGCGAGTTTGCCAATTGGAATATTAGCTTCTAGTTTACTACGTACTTCACTAGCCAGATCTGAGTCAGCCCGGTTGAGGGAATTACCGGTCATCTGATTGCGCTGCTCTCTCGCTCTGATATCCGCTTCTAGTTGCTTTTTGCGTGTTTCGCTTTGAGCATCATCTTTGGTTGACTGAGCATTTTCGGTGGTAGAAACAGTCCCACTAGTATCAGTTGAATTGGGAGCATCAGCGGCTGTTTTAACGGAGCTACAAGCTGAGATGCTTGCCATTAATAAGATGCCCACAGGTAAGAGTTTACTGAAACTAATTTTGGTTGTGCTATTCATTTTGCCCTCTTTAAATTGCAATTATGGAGATGAAATTAATGGGGAATTTTGGATTAAATTTAAAAAAGTGGCTAAAAACCCTATTTGAATTTTGATTTAAATCCAAAATTCTGGCGATCTATAAGTAATGAGTGGTAACAGGTGTTGCGATGTCTGCCGAGTCACTATGGAAATCGTAGACATACCATTCATGAATGCCATATCGACTGAAGATTGACTCAGCCAGCGTGATATCTGCGGCGGAACCTTCTACCATCACTAGATAATCGCCTTGAGCAACTCGATCGCTATAGACTTGAGCACGATCTTCGGGGATACCTAAACCGAGCAATCCACCCGCCAAGCTGCCTGCCGCCGCACCAATCGCGCTGCCGGACAGAGCAGACGCGATCGCTGTTGCCGCAGCCCCAGCAAGCATCACAGGGCCGACTCCAGGGATGGCAATCGCCCCCAATCCAACTAATAAACCAGTGATACCACCGATGGCAGTACCTGTGACGGCTCCGGTTTTGGCTCCTTTCTCGGCGGTATTTTCATCAGTATCCAGGTTGCCAACATTCATCATCGTGCTGGTATTGGCTCCGCTAGATTCAACCTGACTATTAATATCGCGACCAACAATCGAAACTCGATCCATTAAAAATTGACTATTTTTTAAATCGTGTAAGGCAGTTTCAAGTGTTGAATAATCTGTAAATATCCCGACAGCACGTTGTCCTAACATTTTTTTATTCCTGAAGTTTAAGAGTTTACTGTTTGGCTAATTTCCTAACAGTTTCTTTGAATACTTCAAGCATATCGAGATTTCCGTACAAACTCATCTACCAAAAGATAGATTTGCAAACGTTCTGATAAGTATTATTGCCAGCACTCTTAGTGGCAGGGGATCGCTAGCGATCGCTGACAATCTTCATCGCCATATTATAAATTAGCTCATGTGTTCGAGCCGAATCAAATAAATTTACTACTGGTGGTGGATAATCAACTCCAATCTTCACCCCAAAGCGTTCTTGTTCTACTGGTAACAGCCGCCAGGGTTCATGGACTTTTGCCGCTGGAATTTGAGCTAATTCCGGCAACCAATGCTTAACATATTTACCCTCTCGATCGTAATCTTGCGCCTGTTTCGTAATATTAAAAAACCGGAACCCGCGTGCATCATTCCCCACGCCAGCAGTATAATTCCAATTCCCCCAATTGCTACAAACATCGTAATCAATTAATACCGACTCAAACCATTCCGCACCCATCCGCCAATCGATCCCTAAATTTTTGGTTAGGAAACTCGCCACATTTTGTCGGCCGCGATTGGACATAAATCCGGTTGCTGCTAACTCACGCATATTTGCATCTACCAAGGGAAAACCCGTTCGACCTTCACGCCATAAATCGAACCGATCCCAATCCTCCTTCCAGGATAGATCTACCCCTTGTAATCCTGCTGGCCTAAAGATTTTATTACCGTGTTTCGCACAGATGAATCGAAAATAATCCCGCCACAATAACTCAAAAATCAACCAATAGGTCGAATCATTTTCAATTCGTTCAGCTTCATATTTTCGCACTTGGGCGTAAATATACCGTGGCGAGAGACAGCCCAATGCCAACCAAGGGGAAAATTTAGAAGAATAATTTGCCCCCAGCATCCCATTTCGCGTTTCCTTGTACACCCGTAAGCGATCTTTTGTCCAGAAATACTCCTCTATTCTGGCGATTCCGGCCCTTTCACCGCCGGAAAAGGCTAAGACCCCGCGCGGATCGAAGGGGGCTGGTTCTAAGCCCAAATCAGCGAGACTGGGTAGCTTACCCGGGTCGAGATCTACTGGTAGTGGTGGCAGACTTGCGGGTGCAACGAGGGCTGTGGCTACGCCACACTCTTGTTCGACAATTTTGCGAAATTTGGTAAATAGTTCTGGGAGATGGAGCAGACTAAAGGGCAAATCCTGAAGTCGATAGAGTGTGTGACCCCAAAAGGTTTGATAACTGACATTGAGGTGTTCTAAGGCTTGTCCGAGGGCGGTCTCGACCGCAATTTCTTCGCTGGTAACTTCGCGATGGTAGTATACGTGGGTAATCCCCAATTGCCTAACTAGTTCAGGCAAAATAACTTCTGGTAATCCTCGGCGAATTATCAAATCGCTGCCACGCGATCGCCAGGACTCGCGTAAGTCAGCTACACTCTCTAGGAGAAACTGCGATCGAAATGCCCCCGTCTTGGCAAAGCCACAGCGAGTTTGACCAAAATGTCGATCGTCAAAGCAATAGATCGGCATGACAGTAGCACCCTCGCGGATCGCCTGGATCAGCGGCTCATGGTCGTGCAAACGCAGATCGTTGCGATACCAGATTAATACTTGTTTAGCAGCCATAGAGATCGGGAAATGGGGGTAGAGGCTAGCGGATTGGTAGCAATCCCTAACAGTTAAACAGGAACAATTGTCTATTCTCTATGTTTTCACCCCCAATCGTCTGCCTGTCAAGCTCGATTAGCTGATGCTGTAGATGTTTCCGGCGGAGCTTGAGCATGGGCATATTGATTCCAGAAATAGGCAAGCTCCCTGGCTTTAGTCAACCAATCAGGTTCGATCCGATACATCCGGCGCGGACGACCCCGTCCCTCGACTTTCTTCCAATATCCAACAATGGTGCCGCTCCCTTCTAGAAATTTAATGGCACTATACAAGACGGTATCCGAGAGTCGATAAGTGGAGGATTCACGCTCCAACCTGGCAATCAATTCTGTACCGTAAGAATCGCCCTGAAGTAGAATATCGAGAATATAGCAAACTGCCAACTCTTGATTGAGGTAAAGAGGCGGCGGATTGCGAAAAAAGCAGTAGATATCATCAAAATTCATACGCTTTCCCATCTTTGATGTTGGTAAATCAATTTATACTGAGCTTATAGAAAAAACCTCTCCAGCTAAACGCATTTGAAGAAATATGTCAAAATAAGATGGAGAAACAATTTCTGGACATAGCGGGATTAATCTGTCGCGCAACATATAATAATGAAAAATATCTATTATATTCCCGCTTCTGTGCCAACTTTTCGGTGGCAATGTCCGAATCTAGATCCATGCCCAAATCTAACGAGGCACGATTCTTTAAATTGTGGTGCTGAGTATAATATCAGTCAAATATACAATCGAAATTGTGCAACAGATTTATAGATACTTATTTTCTAGCTTAACTCATCCAATTTACGCTCTGGGATAATTATTCTAATTTCTTATCAATTCCTTAAATAAATTTATGTCAGATTCGGGAATCAATGGCAACACGCCGCAAACCGTCAAAAAAATCGCTGCTCAACTGCGACGGATCGGTTGGGTGGGGTTTTGGCTACAACTGGTTTTAGCGGTTGTCTCAACACTGATTTTTCTATTTGCGATTCCCTTCGCCAGTACCGGCGCAAGTAATCCGGGCACTGGGGGAAGTTTGCTATTTGCGATTGGGGGCTTATTGGTATTGTATGGCAGCACCTTTTGGTCATTTCGCTATGTGACGATCGCCCGTAAGCTGAAAAATCCCGATCTCCGTC
Source organism: Chamaesiphon sp. (assembly GCA_041738715.1). Classification (GTDB taxonomy): domain Bacteria; phylum Cyanobacteriota; class Cyanobacteriia; order Cyanobacteriales; family Chamaesiphonaceae; genus Chamaesiphon. The sequence continues at coordinate 4,372 of JBGSPI010000009.1, read as the reverse complement.
CCAAAAAAATCGAGACAATCAAGACAATTCGGTGGGGGATTATGGCTAGTCTGACAGGGATGGGATTGAGTGTGTTGGGTGCAGAATCGATCGCCGGAACACTTTTAGGTAAGTCACTTTCTCTCGCCCAACCTTTTGCTGTCTATAGTCCTGATGCTTTGAGTAAAATTATCCAACCACTGGATATTTTTATCGTGCTGGCAAATACGCACACGATTACTGCTCATTTTATCGGTATGCTTGGTTCGTTGATGTTATTGAGTCAGATTACGAAGTCTAGTAATTAGGGTCACTTATTTAGCAAGCTCGATCGAGTGAAGATCGAGAATGATGATGAAAATTAAGCCAAGTTCGATAGTTAGCTCAATTTTGCCCAAGTGGATAGCTTGGTGGGGAGAAGCCCGAACCAGAATTTTGCTCTATTATGTTGCTCTGATGCTCGGTTTCATCATCTTAGGATTACCACTGATGAAACAACAAATTTTTGCCAGTGTTGATGAGCGAGTGCGCGAAGATTTGGAAGAAGACATCGCCGATTTTGGGCAATTGTTACGGGGAGAGTTGACCGCAGAAGATCGATTAGAGATCGCCAGATCGGTTGCAAATGGCAGATCGCCATTTACCTCGACACCGCAAACAGAATGGGAAGTAGAAACAATATTTGAAGTTTATTTTAATCGTCGAGTCCCAGAAGATGATACTTTTTTAATTGCGATTATTAACGGCAAGTTTTACAAATCTAGCCCTAGAGCTTTACCCGAAATTTTGCAGCCAAATGGCGCGATGATCCAACAATGGCGGAAAATCGAGGAAGTAACACCGGGCGAACCAGAACTAGTCGATAATGAGATCGATAGTGTTTTGTATATTATTAAACCCATTAAATTCGAGAGTAGAGTGCTGGGGCTGCTAGTCGCTGCTCACACCGTTGAAGGAGAGCAAGAGGAAGCACTAGAAACTCTGGGGATTGTGTTTCGAGTGATTGGGCTGCTGTCAATCTTTGTGTTAATTTTAGCTTGGTGGTTATCCGGTCGTGTGCTATTGCCCTTACGCGCGCTCGCCGTGACTGCGCATCAAATTGGTGAAAGCGATCTAGCCGCCAGAATTCCGGCAGTCGGCAATGGGGAAATCGCTGATTTGACTCGCACCTTCAATGAGATGATGGATCGGCTGGAGTCGGCTTTTGACACCCAACGTAAATTTATTAATGATGCTGGGCATGAATTACGCACACCGATTACGATCGTGTCTGGACATTTAGAATTGATGGGTGATGATCCGGCAGAACGCGCCGCCACGATTGAGTTAGTGATGGATGAACTCGATCGAATGAATCGTCTGGTTAATGATTTGATTTTATTAGCGAAGTCCGAGCGACTAGATTTTTTGCAACCAGAACAGGTCGATATTGCCACCTTAACGGAGGACTTATTCTCTAGAGCAGAAGCTTTAGGAGATCGCTATTGGCGATTAGCCACAGTCGGACAAGGGCAGATCTCGATCGATCGACAGCGGATTATTCAAGCAATGATGAATCTTGCCCAAAATGCTGTTCAACACACTGACTGCGGTGCAGAAATCGCCATCGGTTCTAATAATGATGGTCGATGGTTGCGGTTGTGGGTGAAAGATAGCGGCGAAGGAATCGCCGTCGAAGAGCAGGAGCAAATCTTTCTGCGGTTTGCCAGATCAAAGCGAAATCGCCGTAAATCTGACGGTTCTGGCTTGGGTTTGTCGATTGTCAAAGCGATCGCCGAAGCCCATCATGGACAGGTACTATTGTCGAGTCAACTGGAACAGGGAGCCACATTTACGCTGTTGCTACCCATGCGATCGCGCCGCCGGAGATCGAGCAAATTGTGAAAGTTGACTAATCGCCGCTCCACGATCGTCTTGCTGGAGGTGTAACAAGCCACGATAACTGCGCGGTAGACTAAAACCTAAGATCACCATGCGCATCATCCGCTCAGTGGCATTTGTGACTAGCATCGGTGCTTGGGCGATCGCCTCTGCTAATTGGCACGGCATTTCCAAAATAGTGGTAAAAGCATCAATGCCATGATCGATATTCACATCAGCATCTTGACCGATACTACCAGCTAGGGCAATTACGGGTAAATTATGCCGTTTAGCACGTTTAGCAACTTCGACCGGAATCTTCCCCCGTGGCGTTTGGAAATCAATACAGCCCTCCGCAGTAATCACGAGATCGCTCTCTGGCAACCATCGATCAAGTTCTAAATACTCCATCACAATGTCATAGCGCGGATATAGAGTTGCCCCGAGTAATGCTGATAACCCCGTCCCCAAACCGCCAGAAGCACCACTTCCAGGCGTTTCTCGCACATCCAGATGGAGATCTCGCTGGATCACCTCGGCATAGCGATCGAGGGCTGCGGCTAAGGATTCGACCATTGCTGGTGTTGCGCCCTTTTGAGGGCCAAACACTCGCGCCACGCCATTAGCCCCACAGAGCAGATTCTGCCAATTGCACGCCACATCAATTTGGACTCGATCGATTCGAGGATCGCGATTGTCTAGATTAATCCGTGCCAATTGATGCAATTCGCCACCGCCCAGACCGATCTGTCGATCCTCCGCATCGAGTAATTCTACTCCCAGAGCCTGCGCCATCCCCGCCCCACCATCATTGGTGCCCGAATCCCCACACCCAACCAAAATCCGTTCGGCTCCCAGATCTAAAGCTGCTCTAATCAACTGACCGACACCATAGGTAGTAGTAAGCTGTGGATCGCGCACTTCCGGCGGTACTAACCGCAGACCCGCCGCCGCCGACATTTCCAAGACAGCAGTTTTGGTCGATGTACCGCCCAAAAATCCAAAATGTGATGCGACAGGTTGACCAACTGGCCCCATCACCGTAATTTCATGGATGGTGCCACCTGTTGCCGCAACTAATGCTTTGGTAAAACCTTCCCCGCCATCAACTAATGGTACTTTGCGAATCTTGGCATCTGGCAGGACGCGCAAAATCCCTGCTTCAATACAATCAGCTACTTCATCCGCACCTAAACTTTCTTTAAAACCAGAGGGGGCAATCAGTACATTCAAGCTCATCATTGATTCTCCTAAATTTGCTGTTTAAAAATTACTAGAAACTTAGTCCGACCCATCGCCAATAAGTCTGGTAGAAAAGAATCACTAATCCTAAATGCAGTGGCAACATCACTGAACTGAGACGGAACAGATCTTTGGCTAAAAATGCTTGATTATCACCATCCTGATAGACGAGTAACGCCTTGGAGCAGACAGGCATCGTTAAGCAATAATCCATCCCCAGAGTGCCAATAAACATCACCGCAACAGGGTTGAGATCTAAAGTTGTCGCTAGTGAAATCAGGGCGGGGACTAATGCCACAGCACGAGCGGCATGGGAAGTCATATAGAGATGGGATGTGAGGGCAATGACCGTTAGGAGGATGAGAATTATGACTGGCGATCCATGACTGCCAATCCCACTCAACTGGAAGGTGCGATCGATCATCCACTTTGCCGCGCCTGACTCAACTAGAGACTTACCCAGAACCAGAGCCGAACTGACGAATAGAATTAGATCCCAGGACACTGAATTGAGCGCGTCTTTCCAACTGAGAACACCAAATTTGGGCATCGCCAGTAACACCCCACCACCGATCGCTACAGTTGCCAATTCGATGCCATGAATGCTCTCTGTTAACCACAGGATTAACATGCCGATCAAGATGACTAATGTTACCCATTCTGCTCTTGTCCAAGGAGTCATCGCCGCCGCATCAATATCTAGCTGAATTATTTGCCGACGTTGGCGACGATCGAGAAACAACTGGATTACGACTCCACAAGTGAGTAAACTAGCCACAATCCCAAAGGGCAAACCATAGATCGCCCATTGTCCAAAGGAAATATGTTGCTCGACCATCTCCATCAATAACTCATTGGCAATTAAATGCGATCCAGCACCAACGAGAGAAACGATCGTCGAAACCAAAATCACCGCAGGAATCAGCAATCCCAATGCACGGGTAATTTTGGCATCCCGTAGTTCCCCCGTCACACTCCGAAAGATCGGTAACATGACAACGGCTCGACCGGATGTGGACGGAATCAAAAACGACAACGGTACAATCAGCAGCGTCATCAACCAAAATAAACTTTCAACCGTTGTAACTCGACTGACAATAAACTGGGTCAATCTTCTAGCTAATCCTGTTTGTTTAACTGCTGCACCTAGGCTGACGGGGCGACAGGTAGCCTAAAAACCAAACAGGGAGATGATTCTAGGCAAGTTGCCTAAAAAAAGATAGGGTAAGAAAGCTTCTTACCCAAAAACAATAAAATGTTACCAGAATTGTATCATGCCCATTTGTCAGAA
>JBGSPI010000007.1:0-37309 GCA_041738715.1 Chamaesiphon sp. | reverse complement strand
TTCTGACAAATGGGCATGATACAATTCTGGTAACATTTTATTGTTTTTGGGTAAGAAGCTTTCTTACCCTATCTTTTTTTAGGCAACTTGCCTAGAATCATCTCCCTGTTTGGTTTTTAGGCTACCTGTCGCCCCGTCAGGAAAAAGCCTTATCCAGCCGGTACCTTCGATATTGATGAAGGTCAAATCGGTTTTGTCTTGATGTCGGTTCAACCGATTTCGGTGAATGGTAAACAAGTCGGTGCTGCCATCGTGGGCACTCTAGTTAACCGCAACTATGAGCTTGTCGATCGACTAAAGAGTGAGACAGGTGTTTCCACTGCCACTCTATTTGCTCAAGATTGGCGAGTGAGTACCAACGTGCCCTACGCTGACAAAACAACCAGGGCAATTGGGACGAAAGTATCTAAAGCTGTTGCCGATCGAGTGTTGAATCAAGGCGCGGTGTTCTTGGGCGATGCGAATATTGTGGGGATCGATTACGTAACCGGGTATGGTCCCCTGTACGACCATCGGCGACAACTCGATCCCAACACAGCTAAACCAGTCGGGATTTCCTATGTGGGTGAGCCACAAACCCAAGTCACTCAGGATCTGCAAAAAATTACCTTATTAGGTTATGCGATCGGTGGTGGGGTATTAGTGGTGGCTATTTTACTCTTAACTCCCTTGCATAGATCTATTTCTGGGCCAATTCGGCGATTGACAGAATTTGCCGATCGCATTGCCTCCGGTCAATCTGGTGTACGACTGGAGGAAAATGAGCGGAAAGATGAGGTAGGGATTCTGGCGCACAACTTGAATAAAATGGCTCAAAACATCGATGCCAACCTGGAAGCCCGCCAGCGCGAAACCGAACAACAACGGCAACAACGGGAAACATTGGAAGCAGAAATTCTCAACTTGGTGAACGAAATTGAAGGCGCAACTAATGGAGACTTGACGGTGCGAGCCAGTCTGGACTCGATGGAATTGAGTACAGTTGCTGACTTATTCAATGCGGTAATCGATAGCCTCAGAGATATTGCGATCGAAGTAAAACAAGGTACGGGTCAGGTGAGTGTTTCCCTCGAATCTAACGAACAAAACATTCGCGAACTCTCAACTAAAGCCGTTGAAGAAGCCGCCGAAATTCGCGGTACATTCAATTCATTCGAGCAAATGACCGACTCGATTCAATCTGTCGCAACCAACGCCAACCAAGCATCAGCGATCGCTAATAATGCCTATTCTGTCGCCCAAGAAGGGACTGAAGCGATGGCTCAAACAGTCAATAGTATTCTCAATCTGCGGACGACTGTTGGCGAATCGGCGAAAAAAATGAAGCGACTGGGCGAATCTTCCCAGAAAATTTCCCAGGTAGTCACCCTGATCGAAGAAATTGCCCTCAAAACCAACCTGTTGGCGATTAATGCCAGTGTAGAGGCGAGTCGGGCAGGGGAACAAGGTCAAGGCTTTACCGTGGTTGCCGAGCAGGTGGGTGCATTGGCCGAACAATCAGCTTCGGCAACTCGGGAGATCGCCCAGATTGTCGCGGCAATTCAAGCAGAAACCAAGGATGTAGCTGAAGTAATGGAACTGGGTACAGCCCAAGTAGTCGATGGTACCCGCTTAGTTGAAATGACCAAGCAAAAATTAAACCAAGTGCTGCAAAGCTCTCAGGAAATTAACATCCTGATGAGTTCAATTTCCACAGCTACAGTTGCCCAAGCCGAAACCGCCAAGACTGTAACTCAACTAATGCAGCAAGTAACCGCAGATTCGGAAGAGCGTTCGCTCGTCTCCAGCCGGATGGCTTCATCCATGCAGGCAACCTCACAGGTAGCGAAAAAACTCGAAGAAAAAGTCGCCCAATTCCAAGTATAAAACCTAACAGCTACCCGATAAATGTGATGGATAACGATAAACAAATCCCCCTCAAATTTTTGGATGAAGCGGAAGATTGTTGCGATCGAATTGAGTCTACAGTCCTTGGTTTAGCCAATACGATTGCCGATGCTCAAGCACTTGACAATGCTTTACGTGCCGCGCACTCGATCAAAGGGGGTGCTGCGATGATGGGGTTTGCTGCGCTCAGTCATGTAGCGCATCAGTTGGAAGATTTTTTCAAAATCTTGAGGGTGCGCTACCATTCCCAGTCTGTCGATCTAGAGGTAGAAACCCTCTTATTGCAAGGGGTTGATTGTCTCCGTCAAGCGATCGATCTCCACCGACGAGGACAATTAATCGATCAGACGTGGTTCTCAACTCAGTCCCAACCGATTGTCGATCGATTACACCACCATTTAGGTGAATTGCGTCCTGAAGATGAAGATGCCTTGTTATCCCAGGAGGGGGATGTTAACCCAGCCATTTTATTGTTTGAAAGTGGTGTTAAAGAAGCGTTAGATTTTTTAGAGGGTCAAATTGCAACATTAGCACCTGTCGAACTATTAGCAGAATTGGTAGTGACGGCAGATCAATTGAGCGACTTTGGGCAGATGGCGAAGTTGGATCGGTTTATCGATCTATGTACGTCAGTTAAAAGCCAGAGTCAGAGTTGTCCTCTCACCCGTGCCATGCCACTGGCTCGTCAAGCCCTCAAGATTTGGCGCAGATCTCACTCGGTAGTTCTATTGGGTAGATTTGAAAAAATACCCGATCGATTGCCAGATCTGTCTCTTGCTGACACACTGGGACTTAAGGATGGAGAGTTCCCAGCAGATCGGTTCAATCCAGATCTTACCGGGCTGGAGGGATCGATCGATATGTCATCGTTTGTGAACATAGCCGATCGACTGCCAGATCTGTCTCTTGCTGGAACATCAGCACTTAATGGCGAAGATTACCGATCCGCAGATCGCTTTAATCCAGATCTTGCTGGGCTGGAAGGAGCGATCGACATGGCATCGATGGATTTATCCCTGTTGCAATCTGAGTTTGCTAATGTAGATTTCGATGACGAGGCAGAATTCATCAGCGGATTTGGGGCAGTTTCGTTACCGACAGAGTTGTTCGATGAGTTAGCTGCGTTGGAGATTTCCGACTCAACGCCTACACTTACTAGCAACTGGACAGAGATCGAGCCGCAAGCTGATTTCACTGATTTTGCCTCTTCCCCTCAACCATCGCTAGAATTACTCGGGGAGTTGGCATCTTTGGACATGCCAGATTTACTCCAGGGATCAAGTCAGATCGCGCCGTCGATCGCCACAGTCCCCCAAGCGACTGTCACACCACCACCCACGACCGCAACTAACCGTCAAACTGTCCGCGTACCAGTTGAGTACCTACAACAATTTAATAACGTCTTTGGTAAGTTGATTTTAGAACGAAATGCGATCGACTTACGACTGAGCGAAATTCACAACTATACCGCTCTACTGCGGAAACGGATGCAACAGTTGGAGTTGTCCAACAAAGAACTCCGTCAATGGTACGATCGAGCCTCTACTGAAGGGTTAATTCCAACTAACGCAGATAGTCCAGCCTCTGTCAATAATTCGATCGCCGAGTTTGACTTACTAGAAATGGATCGCTATAGCGATCTGCACCTAGTATCCCAGGATCAAATTGAAACAATCGTCCAGTTGCAAGAAGTAACCACCGACATTGAAACCAGTCTCCAGGAAATGACCCAATCGGTGCGGAGTCTCCACCAAACTACGCGCACCCTCCAAAGCAATGTTACCCGCACACAGATGATTCCCTTTGGGGATGTTGTCAAACGTTTTCCGCGCTTAATCCGCGATCTGTCGGTACAGTTTGGCAAATCCGTCACCCTCAAGATCGTTGGCGAAAATACCGGGATCGATCGATCTATTTCTGATAACCTCAGCGATCCACTCATCCATTTGCTGCGAAATGCTTTCGATCATGGGATTGAAGATCCGGCAACTCGACTGGCGGCTGGTAAACCCTCACAGGGGACAATTATCATCGAAGCTAGTCAGCGCAGTGGTGAAACAGTGATCGCAATTAGCGATGATGGTGGGGGGATTAGACTCGATCGCATTCGTCATCGGTTGCAACAGATGGGTTTACCCACAGCAGCCATCTCGAATATGACGGAAGCCCAATTGCTTGACACAATCTTTGAGCCAGGTTTCAGTACCGCCACTAGTCTGACTGAACTGTCTGGACGTGGCGTGGGCATGGATATTGTGCGGACAAATATCGAGCAAATTCGTGGCAATATTCGCGTCAAAACCCAAGCTGGAGTGGGCACCACCTTTGTGATGCGGGTGCCATTTACTCTCTCAATTATTCGGGTCATGTTGCTAGAACGGGCGGGATTTGTCTTTGCCGTTGCGGTAGATAGCGTCAAAGAAATTATTAGCTTCCAACCTGAATTATTAACTGCCGATGGTCAAAATATCGCTTGGCAATCACAAGTTATTCCCTTGATCGGATTAGAACAAGGCATTGCCTTTGGACGGAGCCATCGATCGATGGAATTACCAGGAACGGCAACTATTGCCAAACCGACAGTATTAGTTGTTGGTGAAGATCGATTATCGATCGCCTTTAGGATCGATCGGTATTGGGGCGAACAAGAAGTAACTCGCCGCTCGATCGATAGTTTAATGCCTTTGACTCCAGGTTTTGGACAGTCGATTATTTTAGGTGATGGTCGGGTCGTCCCCCTGATCGATTTGATTCAGTTAGCTGGCTGGATGTCCACCAAGCTTGCCGATGGAGTCCACACAACCGATGAATTGCCGCCGATTACAGTCGATCGAACACAACCCGACACAGTTTTGGTAATTGATGACTCGATCAATGTTCGTCGTTATTTGGCGGTAATGCTAGAACGAGAGGGTTATCAAGTCGAACAAGCCAAAGATGGTCAAGAAGCCGTGGAAAAACTCTATGGTGGTTTGGTTGTCCAAGCAGCGATTTGCGATATGGAAATGCCCCGTCTCGATGGCTATGGCGTACTGGAAGCCCTGCGATCGGATGAGACTTTTGAAGAATTGCCCATCATGATGCTCACTTCCCGGAGTGGTGATAAACATCGACAGTTGGCGATGAATTTGGGAGCTTCTGCCTACTTTTCTAAGCCTTATACTGAACCAGATCTGTTAGCAACGCTAAGTTCGCTAATCGAAGCCAGACGGCAAAGTTAATGTCTGCTGGTAGACTATCTTCGCTCAGATAAACTTGGCAATTCGATCGACAGCCAACTGTAATGTCGCGGGTTCATGTACCAAAGCAAACCTGACATAACCTTCCCCACACCTGCCGAACCCAACCCCAGGGGCTGCTGCTACCCCAGTTTGGGCAACTAATTCAGTACAGAATTCGATCGAATTATTTGCCCATTTTTCTGGTAATTTTGCCCAAATATACATCGTCGCTGCTGGCGTGGGTACCTGCCAACCGATCCGATCTAACGCCTGAATAAACGTGTCGCGGCGTTGTTTAAAAGTATCAGCAGTGGTTCGGACACAAGTTTGGTCTCCAGTCAGTGCGGCGATTGCCCCGTTTAAAATACCTAAATACTGATTAAAATCCACTACCGCCTTAATTTGGCGTAATGCTTGAATTAATTGCCGATTACCGATCGCATATCCAATTCGGAAACCGCCCATATTATAGGACTTGGACATCGTAAAAAACTCGATCGCCACGCTCTTGTCTCTGTCCGCCTGAAAGATCGAGGGGACTTGCAGATCGCTAAACACCATATCCCCATAGGGAAAATCGTGAACCAAGACAATATCGTGTTGCTGACAAAAAGCTACCGCTTCCTCAAAGAAGGCTAACGGGGCGATCGCGGTAGTGGGATTGTGCGGATAACTCAAAACCATCAATCGAGCTTTCGCCAGGGTTTGCGGCGGAATATCACTCAATACAGGCAAGAATCCATTCTCGGCTAGTAAGGGCATCGGGTGAATTTCACCCCCCGCTAAATACACACCACCAGCATGAGATGGATAGCCTGGATCCATCAGCAAGGCGACATCACCTGGCTCCAGCACCGCTAGCGGTAAATGTGCTGTGCCCTCCTGGGAACCAATTAGGGGCAATACCTCCGTTTCTGGATCTACCGATATTCCATACTTGTTGGTATACCAATTGGCGACGGCTTCTCGAAATAACCGTGTGCCATTAAACAGCAGATAACCGTGAGTACTCGGATCGGTTAAAGCCGACTGAATCGCCGCAATGATCTGGGGTGACGTGGGTAAATCTGAGGAGCCTAGTGATAGATCGATTATTTCTCGTCCGAGTCCCCTCGCTCGTCCCTTCGCCCGATCCATATCAGCAAATACATTCATTTCTAATGGCTGGAGTCGTTGGGCAAGACGCATAATTATCAGGGAACGGGGGGATTGGGGGACTGGGGGACGGGAGGACGGGGGGACTATTGCTTTTCCCTTTCCCCTTTCCCCTTTTCCCTTTTCCCTTTTCCCTTCTCTAAAGATTGCTATCGAGCATCGAGATCAACTTATCCTTGGTAATTGCACCTTCCCAGGCATGAACAACATCATTACCTTTGAATAATCGAATCGCCGGAACACCCTCTACCTTATAGGTTTTAACAGTTTCGGGATTGGGATCTATTTCCATTTTGACGACCTTAACTCGATCGCTATAATTGTTAGCAATCCAATCGATCGAAGGCGATACCAATCGACATGGCCCACACCAAGCAGCCCACAGGTAGACTAATACAGGTAGATCTGCTTGTAAAACTTCGCTCTCAAATTGTGCGTCATTAATGACGGTAACGCTACTCACTTTGATTAACTCCTAAGATTATGGAAGAATTCGATCGAACTAATAAGTTTGAATCCCAAGACTTTTGTAGCCCTAGTGTACTGGCGATCGGCAACTAAATGTGGCAGCCACTAACTTATCATCTAGGTTAGAGCAAAATGCGGCTTTGAGGGTAGAGTTAGCTGTACCGATTGAGCCAAATAGCTGTCATGCCGGCATTCCCGGCACCGAGATAGTCGTCCTCCAAGCTATCGCCAATATGCCATGCTGAATCAGGCAGACATTGGTATTTATTCAAAGCAGCGGTAAAAATTGCGGTTTGAGGTTTCGCCGCACTGACTTCTGTAGAAATAGTGACTGTTGAGAAATACTGCTGTAAGTCCAGCACTTTCAACACAGTATATAAGCGAGAATCAAAATTGGACAATACACCTAACTTTACTCCAGCTTGTTGCCACCGAGACAGAGCCGGAACCACATCAGGATAAACTATCCAAGCTGCTGGTGTGGTGAAATATTGATATAACTCTTGAAAAAAGGCATCAAAATCCTCAAAGTCTAACCATACCCCAGCCGCAATAAATGTTTGCCGATTGATTTCCCGCCACCATTGATATTCGGCATCAGGAATATCTACCGTCGCTAAATCGGGAAAAATACATGGTGGAGAATTTTGAAAAGCTGCGTAGAAATACTTGTTCAGTTTTTCCGGCGCACAATTCACCCCATGTTTACCCGCCATCTCACTATATATCTGACCTACACTATCGCGGACACCAAACAATGTCCCGACAGCATCGAGAAAGATCGCTTGTGGTAACGGGAGAGATTGGGGAATCTCTAGTAAATTTGAGTATTGATGCTGGTTCTGACTCACAGATGACAACTTCGCTAGAATGTAGGAGACAACTATCGATCGCACAGCCCCCATATGACCCAACAACTGTACCAAGAAATCAAGGAATTTTATGATGCTTCTAGTAATTTGTGGGAATCAATCTGGGGTGAACACATGCACCATGGCTATTATGGCAAAGATGGCAGGCGCAAGCTAGATCGTCGTCAAGCACAAATAGATCTGATTGAAGAACTACTAAGTTGGGCTAAAGCTAATCAAACACAACCCCAAGATATTCTCGATGTTGGTTGTGGGATTGGCGGCAGCAGCCTTTACTTGGCACAGAAATTTGGTGCCCGAGTGACTGGGATTACACTTTCCCCGGTGCAAGCGAATCGGGCAAAAGAGCGGGCGCAAGCAGCAGGTTTGACGGCGAAAACTAATTTTCAGGTGGCTAATGCCCTCGACATGGCTTTTGCTGACAATAGTTTTGATTTGGTGTGGTCGTTGGAAAGTGGCGAACACATGCCTGACAAGGTGAAGTTTTTGCAAGAATGTTACCGAGTGCTTAAGCCAGGTGGCAAATTGATTCTGGCAACTTGGTGTCATCGCCCGACAAATGCTGTCACTCCACTAACGGCAGATGAGCAGAAACATTTGCAGGATATTTATCGAGTTTACTGTTTACCCTTTGTTGTCTCGCTGCCAGACTATACCAAGATTGTTGAGGAATGCGGTTTTCAAGATTTAGAGGTGGATGACTGGTCTACCGCAGTTGCTCCATTCTGGGATGTGGTGATTGATTCGGCGATTACGCCCCAAGCTGTAATTGGTCTGTTCAAAGCTGGTTGGAAGACAATGGAAGCAGCAATTTCCTTGAGATTGATGAGTGGGGGTTATCAGCGGGGATTGATTCGGTTTGGGCTGATTGCGGCGACGAAGTGAGTTGGTGTGGTAGGGGCGGGTTTATACAATTGACCGGAAAACAGCTAGAAGTTGGGTTGAAAACCCGCCCAGGGTTTAGATGTAAGAATTTGGCTCTCGATTAGTTCAGTTAGATTTAGGGAGTGTCATGAAAATCGATCGAATTCACTTTTATGTCGAAAATGCCGAACAAATGCGGGATTGGTCGATCGACCAGTTGGGTTTAAAATATTTGGGCGATCGGTCTGATGCTCATACTAGTAGCTATCAGGTGGGTAACTCTCACCTATCGATCGATATTTCGTCACCCCTCAATTTAGCTAGTCCTGTTGCTGATTATCTTAAACTTCATCCACCAGGTGTCCAAAATATCGCATTTAGGGTCAGGAATCTAGCTGAAATTAGGCAAAAGATCGATCGATTAGGAGTGAAAGTTTTAGCAACTTCAACTGATGTCGATCGATCTGCATGGGTCAAGATTAGAGGCTGGGGATCGATCGATCATACAATTGTTCAATCTTTACCCGATCAAGTTAAGATCCATTCACCAGAGCTAATTACAGGTATCGATCATCTCGTTCTCAATGTGCCTGGTGGCGATTTGGATCGAGTGACAAATTGGTATGAACAGCTATTCGATTTTCAAGTTCAACAGGTATTTAAGATTCAAACTAATCGATCTGGATTGGCAAGTAAAGCTCTCACTAGTGATGATGGAGAAATTCAATTTAATATCAATCAACCGACTTCATCAAATTCACAAATCCAAGAGTTTTTAGATTTTAATCGAGGTGCGGGGATTCAACATATTGCCCTTCAATCCGATCAAATTTTCCAGACTGTTGATCGAATGCAGCAGCAAGGTATATCATTTTTAAAAGTACCCGAGAGTTATTACATCGAACTGAAGATGAGAGCTAGGCGTAGTGGGATGGTATCGCTCACCGATGATGAGTGGCAAACCCTCGAACGGCTCCAAATTTTGGTAGATTGGGATCGAGATCGACCTGATGCTCTCCTCATGCAAACTTTTACTCAACCGATATTTAACGAACCGACTTTCTTTTTTGAAGTAATCGAGCGACGCGATCGCGCACGGGGGTTCGGACAAGGCAATTTTCAGGCATTATTTGAAGCGATCGAACAAAATACCGATCGATTTTATCCCGATTTGACTCGTCCACGTATGGATATAGGAGTGGTAGATGCACCCTGATGATTCGTCCCTGACTTGCTTTGGCATGTTGGGGACTTTTTCTGATCACTCAACGCCGACTAGGATTTATCGGATAATCTAGATTAACTAAGATTAGGCTATTGGCACCAATCTACTCCCGACCAAGATTTTTTAGGTTATTCAGTATTAGGTTCTCCCCTCCCCCCATGACTACCGATCCGAACTCAGCAATTACGATTACTATTCAACTCTTTGCTGTCTATCAAGAAACCTTCGGGATGGAGAAAATGTCGCTCCAATTCCCCCCAAATACGCCCGTCAAAGCTGTATTAGATCGATTGACATCAACTAGACCAGAATTAGCTCAATGGCGTGATGTAACCCGATTTGGCATCAATCTGGAATTTGTCGATCCTGATACTACTATGTGCGATCGAGATGAAATTGTGCTGATTCCGCCGGTTAGTGGGGGGTAGTTAGGGAATAGGGGATGGGGAATAGTGGATAGTCTCCCAACTCTTATCTCCCATCGTCCGTCGCTGATTCCTTGTCAGGAATTACTAGTGGAATATTGTCGCCCCAAAAGATGTCCAGGGCGCGACAGTAGTATAATGTTATCGGTTGCAGCTTGGAGGTCAATCGATCGATGGGGACTCCGTTCTTATTACTGTGTTTGGCGATGTGTTTGAGAAAGATCATCCGAAAAGTATAATTGACAACCGCATCGCCTTCCCCCAATATCTGTTCGATGATGGTCGCTAGTCGATCAAGTTCCCCATTGGTTCCTGTCTGAATCAGTTCTAGGGCAAAGTCAGCAAATTCAGCAATATCTAGAGCAATTGGGCGGGTGATGAGTGGACTCCACGAAGCTAAATGCTCATCCCATGATTGCTGAAAAGCTGGGAACTCTTGAAGAATCAATTCCATGCAGTTGGTACAATTGATCGCCATCTAATTCATTTTCTCCTACATCTGATGACCAACAATCATTTGAATAATGCGATCGAGTTGCTGGCATCAGCTACTCAAAGTTTGACACAATTAGCGGCAATACCAATCACCGAACAGCCGCTGCGGGAAACTGTTGCTACTAATGTCGAAATCATCCGCAGATCCCTCGCCGAACTGTCTGCGGCAATCGATCCCCCCGTCCTCGATCAAATTCCGCCAGAACTCTTGACCAAAGCGGATAGTTTAGGAATTCCCCTCGATGATATCGAAGTGCGTGTAGCCATTACTACTCATCATCCCAGTCAATTTGTCGGCATCCTTAACGAGATCGAACAAAGATTTGCAGATATCCGCCGCGTGCGGGAATACTTACTAGTACGGTTGCCAGATATTCCGATCGAACAACTTGGATCTCGGCTACCAGTATACACTGCGGCTGATTTTGAATGGAATGAACCCAGACTTTCTCCCGCTGAACTAGCCGCAATTAGGTCGAAATATCAGATCGATCGATTGTTAGACAAACCACCCCGTCACTCTACTGACTTATTCAGTCAAATCGAGGCAGCTAATCAAGCCTGGGAACAAGCCCAAGTCATCCCACCGTCAGACGGAATCGGGGAGTAGGGGAAAGGGAACAGTTGAAAGTTGAAAGTTGACCCTTCGACAAGCTCAGGGCAAGCAGTTGACAATCCCCCAGTCCCCTAGTCCCCCAGTCCCCCCGTCCCCCAGTCCCCCAACTCCCCAAATACCCCGATGAAACTCACCCCCATTGCAACGACGATCTTATTATTGGCTAGCTTTGCAGCGACTGCTGGAGCGGAAAATCTGACTCATACGAAACAGCTACTATCCACCAAGAATTGTGAAAAATGTGATTTGAGTGGCGTGGGACTGGTCATGAACGATCTATCTGGTGCTAAACTCAATCAAGCTAATCTAGTTGGTGCCAATCTCAGTCGCACAAATTTAATGGGAGCAGATTTACGTGGAGCAAATCTCGCTGGAGCATCACTATTTGGTGCAAACTTAACTGGTGCTGACTTACGTGGGGCAAATTTAAACGGTACCGATCTGCGATCTGCGTATCTGTCCAATGCTAATCTTGACGGTGTAGATGTTCGTGCTGCTTTTCTCCAGGGTGCCATCGGGATGGCAACTAATTTGGGAACAGCCGAAGATTTTTACAAGTGGGGTTTTGCGGAATGGCAGAAAAATGATTTTGCCAGTGCTGTAGAACGTTACAATCAGGCAATCGCCCTTAAACCTGAGTTTCCCGGAGCATATCTCGGTCGAGCAATGGCTAAATTCCGCCTCCAAGATGATCGTGGTGCCATCAAAGATGCCATGGCAGCAGAAAGACTCTTTTTTGCTCAAGCCAATCGTCCTGGGGTCCAAACAGCCCAAGCACTGCTCCAAA
This sequence comes from Chamaesiphon sp., assembly GCA_041738715.1. Taxonomy (GTDB): domain Bacteria; phylum Cyanobacteriota; class Cyanobacteriia; order Cyanobacteriales; family Chamaesiphonaceae; genus Chamaesiphon. Next base: position 25,294 of record JBGSPI010000007.1, on the reverse strand, counting down.
AGATCCAACTCGCCAGCCAACCTACTAAGTCAGGTGGCACGGGGAATGGTAATTTTGTCGATTTACTCACAGGTTTAAGTACAATGTTGCTCAAGTTTTTCTAGTGGATAGTGAATTATTTTAGGGTTGATGTATGAGTGAGTTACCTGTTGAGCCGTCAGTTGATAAGAGTGCCAAAACTCGACAGATATTGGGGATGAAAGGAGCTTCAACAGAGGCTGCGTCGATTTGGAAAATTCGGCTGCAATTGATGAAACCAATTACCTGGATTCCGCTAATGTGGGGTGTTGTCTGTGGGGCAGCTTCTTCAGGTGAATACGTATGGTCGATCGAAAATGTCCTCAAGGCGGCATTGTGTATGCTGATGTCGGGGCCATTTTTGACTGGCTATACTCAGGTGGTCAATGAGTGGTACGATCGCGAGATTGATGCTGTCAATGAGCCTTATCGGCCAATTCCTTCAGGGGCAATTTCTGGTGCTCAAGTAGTTGTCCAGATTTTTCTACTACTGGCTGGAGGAATTGGGACTGCCTATATTCTCGATCGAGCCGCTAATCATGATTTCCCAATTATGACGTGTTTGGCGATCGGTGGTGCTTTTGTGGCGTACATTTATTCAGCCCCACCACTGAAATTAAAACAAAATGGTTGGTTGGGTACTTATGCTTTGGGTGCAAGTTATATCGCCTTACCTTGGTGGGCTGGTCATGCCTTATTTGGTACTTTGAATTGGACAATTGTTGCCCTAACTTTATTTTATAGTTTGGCAGGTTTAGGGATTGCGATCGTTAATGATTTTAAAAGTGTGGAAGGCGATCGGCAGTTTGGACTAAAGTCTCTGCCTGTGATGTTTGGGATTACCAAATCTGCCTGGATCTGTGTCCTGATGATTGATATTTTTCAAGCTGGAATTGCTGTCTATTTGATGACAATTCATCAAAATATTTACGCTGCCATTTTATTGCTTTTAATTATTCCCCAAATTACTTTTCAAGACATGTATTTCCTCCGAAACCCTCTGGAAAATGATGTCAAATATCAAGCCAGTGCCCAACCTTTTTTAGTTTTAGGCATGTTGGTGGCTGGATTAGCATTAGGAAACGCCTAAATTAATTGATAATTGATAATTGATAGTTAACACTCCATCGCAATCCTAAATGATTTTCCCTAGTTTCGATCGATTTAGTCAACTCGCCAGCCAGGGTAACTTTATTCCCGTCTATCAAGAATGGGTTGCCGACTTAGACACACCCGTATCAGCATGGTATAAAGTGTGTGCAGGTCAACCCCATAGCTTTTTGCTGGAATCGGTCGAAGGTGGCGAAACCGTCGGACGTTATAGCCTACTAGGTAGTAATCCCTTATGGGTGCTGGAGAATAGAGGCGAACAAACCACTCAAACACACCGAGATGGTTCGGTTCAAACATTTATCGGCGATCCATTTAAGATTCTGTCAGACTGTTTAAAACCTTATCAACCTGTCAAATTACCCCAACTCCCAGGCGGTATCGGCGGCTTATTTGGCTTCTGGGGCTACGAATTGATTAAATGGATCGAACCGAGAGTCCCCATCCATCCAGCCACCGCTGAGGACGTTCCCGATGGCTTGTGGATGCAGGTAGATCATCTGATTGTCTTCGATCAAGTCAAACGCAAAATTTGGGCGATCGCCTATGCCGATCTCCAGGCAAGCAATGGTAATCTCGAACTAGCCTATCAGATCGCTGCCGATCGAGTTAAAACTCTAGTGGATAAGCTCCAACAGCCAATAACTCCCCAGTTCCTCGAATGGACTCCCCCCCAGCCGAGCGCACCCCTGACCGAACTGCCACCAGAATATACCAGCAGCACCTCCAAAGCTGAATTTTGCGCCCATGTGGAAACAGCCAAAGCACATATTACAGCAGGCGATATTTTCCAAGTTGTAATTTCCCAACGATTATCTACAAAGTATGGTGGTAGACCATTTGACTTGTATCGATCGCTGCGATTAGTCAATCCTTCGCCCTACATGGCATATCTCAACTTCGGCGATTGGCAGATCATTGGTTCTAGCCCGGAAGTGATGGTCAAAGCCGATCGCGATCGAGATGGTACACTGAAAGCGACACTCCGCCCGATCGCTGGTACCCGCCGTCGCGGACAAACACCCGCCGAAGACGAAGCTCTAGCCCAAGAATTACTCGCAGATCCCAAAGAAGTCGCCGAACATGTGATGTTAGTCGATTTGGGACGAAATGACCTCGGGCGCGTCTGTAGCAGTGGCACAGTAGTCGTAGATGAACTAATGACGATCGAGCGTTATTCTCATGTAATGCACATTGTCAGTAATGTCGTCGGGCAACTTGCCCCCGACAAAACAGCCTGGGATTTACTCAAAGCCTGCTTCCCGGCTGGTACCGTCAGCGGCGCACCAAAAATTCGTGCCCTCGAAATCATCCATGAACTGGAAAACTGCCGGCGAAATGCTTATTCTGGTGTCTATGGCTACTATGATTTTGAAGGTCAACTTAATACAGCGATTACCCTGCGGACAATGATTGTTCGTCCTGATGGCAACGGCGAACGGATTGTCTCCGTACAAGCGGGGGCAGGTTTAGTCGCCGATTCCAATCCCGTGACGGAATATGAAGAAACCCTCAACAAAGCTAGAGGTTTGCTCGAAGCCATCCGCTGTCTAGCCACCGGAGTTGCCAGTTCAACCGACTAATTCAGTTTGTGAGTAGCTGTAGTACTATATAGGAAATCAGCTTTTACCTGTTGCCTAATTCTCCGATTACTAGGCTTCGATCGCGGGATGATATTCATCGGGATTCTCAAATCCCGCGATCCAAGCGGCTGCTTGATGGCAAGTCCGCATGTAGGGAGGCACCCGCAATACATGCAGATGTCCTGTCGAGGGACAGATCACTTTCAACAACATCAGCGGTTCATCATCCTCGAAAGCGATGCAGATCAGTTGACGTTCGCCACCGCGATCCAGATCTCGATCGCGAATTACACCGCCAACCTGAGTTAAAAATGTCTCATAGCCCAACTGCTCGATTAACACGCGGCGGATCTCGACATTCTCAGTTTGGAGAATTTCTTGTCCAGTCACAGCTTGCGGCAAAAAATTAATCCGGTGGCTCACCCGTTTCGGTACCCGCCCATTGGACATTAATTGCCGCATTAGTCAGCCACCTCAACATACGCATCCGGTCGATATTCTCGCTGTTTCCAAAAGCGGTAAAACCCTTGGGGTAGATTGATCTGGTGATGTTCTTCGTGAATTAATGCTGCGCTGGGTGACTTAACTTCCAGAAATGTATCGCGCCCTTGTGCCCATAATTGGATGTTTTCAGGTTGAGCAAAGCGGTGACTGTGCCCAGTTACCTCACCGTGGGCAAGAGTCGCGCCAACTTCCGGTTGCGCCTGATTTGGGAGTCGAGCGATCCTTTGGATGAGCACGTCTCCATGTCGATAAAGCACTGGTAATCTGCCAACAGTTGATGGGCGATCGTTCAGCATATTTAGGTACTGATGATGATAGCAAAGTAAAACTGATGAACTAATTATATCAAATTTTAGCTCGATCGCAATATGCTCGCCAGCCACCCCAAGCGGTGATTTCTGGTTGTCCTTCACACAGAAAAGGTTCGCCCAATACGCCTAAAACTTCTGTTCGATCAATTAACGTCACCTTACCAATACAGAGTCCTGGCGGCTCCGATAGTAGTAATTTACTCACGCCACTAACGGGCACTGACCAGACTTCTACGGCGATCGCGACACCGCCCGTGGTAACTTTGATCATCGCCGGATGTCGATCGGCGATCGACCAAATCCGATAAGCTGGTTCGGTGGCAGTTTCACGGCTAAAGGTTGCGCCGACAGCTAATAAGTTGCCATTAAGTTCTAAACCCCGCATCAGGGTACCATTGACGGCTAGTTCTACAGTTGATTCCATCAGAGTTATTCTTGGATTACAATTAACATTTGTCCCGCAGTGACCATTTGACCTGGGGTACAGAGGATTTCGATGATAGTACCGGAGATGGGAGCGGCGATCGTGATTTCCATTTTCATGGATTCGAGGATGATCAATCGGTCTCCGGCAACTACAGTACTACCCTGTTCTACGACTACTTGCCAAACATTGGCGGGTAAATGTGCCAGTACTCCTTGACTATTCGGCGGCAATATGTATTCACTGTCAGCAGCTAGATCTACAGTCACATCACTGGAATCTACAAGTAAATTATCTGCCGCCCAGCGATCTCGTTCGGCTTCAAAAGCAGCTTGTTGATTAGTTTTGAAGGCGATCGCTTCTGGCTGAATCGATTGGAGAAATTCATGATATTGGCGCAGATTAAAGGTAGTTGATTCGATGTTGAGTTTGAACTTACCTTGGAGAAAATCGGCGCGGTGTTGGAGTAGTTCCTCTGGGGTAACGGGATAGAAGCGGATTTGGTCGAAAAAGCGTAGCAGCCAGGGTTGTCCCGCCGGAAAATCTGCCGTTTGCCGATGGGTATTCCACATTTGCACCGTGCGTCCCACAAACTGATATCCACCTGGCCCTTCCATGCCATAGACACACAGATAAGCCCCACCGATGCCGACGGCATTTTCGGGAGTCCAGGTGCGGGCGGGGTTATATTTGGTCGTCACGAGCCGATGGCGCGGATCGACGGGGGTAGCTACGGGCGCACCTAAGTAGACATCGCCCAAGCCTAAGACTAAATAGCTGGCATTAAAGACGATCTCGCGTACCTGTTCGATGCTGTCTAGTCCATTGATCCGTCGGATAAATTCGATATTACTGGGACACCAGGGTGCTCTGGGATTAACCGATCGCATGTATTTATCGATCGCCAGTTGGGTGGAGTCGTCATCCCAGGAGAGGGGAAGATGGACGATGCGCGTCGGTACTTCCATCGCGTCGATGTCGGGTAATTCGGACTCGGCGGCGATTAATATTGTCAGTAAATCGTCGAGGGGTAAAATCTGGCGATCGTAATGGACTTGAAGCGATCGAATCCCTGGGGTAAGATCGATAATCCCTGGTAAGGGATGCTCGATCAGCCAAGTCATCAGGGCATGAACTTGAAACCGGAGATTGAGATCGAGAATTAGGTCGCCATATTCCACTAAGACATTATTGTCACCCGATCGACGGTATTTGACAGCGACTCGCTCGGATGTGTTGGGGATTTCATGCAGAATTGCATCATCATAACGAGTAGAGCTTTGCCGATCTAAAGTACGATCTGCTATTTCCCCAAGTCCCCGGTCAGTGAGCGTAGTCGAACTGCCAGTCCCCCCGTCCCCCAGTCCCCCCGTCCCCCCGTCCCCCAGTCCCCACCCCTGGATCTGTTCCCGTTGCAGAGATTCTGCCCAGGTTAAAGGCTGAAAGCGGACGGTATTCCCTGGTGTGAGTTGACCGATTTTCCAAAGTTCGGCTAAGACGATGGTGGCTGGACAGACAAAACCGCCTAGACTAGGCCCATCGGGGCCGAGAATAATCGGCATATCTCCCGTAAAATCCAATGTGCCGATCGCATAGGCATTATCGTGAATATTAGATGGATGTAGCCCAGCTTCACCGCCGTCGGTTCTCGCCCATTCTGGTTTAGGGCCAATTAGCCGGACTCCAGTGCGGGCAGAATTATAATGCACTTCCCAATCTGTCGCGAATAGCATCTCAATATCGGCTGGCGTGAAAAAGTCCGGTGCCACATGGGGGCCAGCTAGTACGCCGATCGTCCAATGGGTGGGGTATTGGGGGATTAATTCAGGCGATAATTGCTGTGGTCGAACAGATCCAGAGATTGGAAATAATTTCAAGACATCGCCCAATTGCAGCGTCCGTCCGCAATGCCCACCAAATTTACCCAGGGTAAATGTCGATTTGCTACCTAAATAATCGGGGACATCGAAGCCATCCTGCACGGCTAAATACGATCGCGTCCCATTCCCCTGAATCGCCCCCATCTCCAACACTGCACCCGCTTTCACCGGGATAGTCTCCCAAAATGGTACCGCTACACCGTCTAAAATCGCCACCATCGGTGCCCCAGTCAGACAAATGACAGTTTCAACATTAAATCGTAATGTCGGCCCTGTCACCGTACATTCCAGCCCTGCGGCTGATTCAGGATTGCCGAGCAATCTATTCGCCCAGCGAAATGCCAGATCGTCCATCGGCCCCGATGGTGGTACACCGACATGCCAGTAGCCTAGCCGTCCGGGGTAATCCTGAATCATCGTGAATGCGCCAGGAGCTAGGACATCGACGGTGTGGGGCTGATACTGGAAGGTTGAGAGAAATTGGGTGCTAACTGTACCGTGGTTAAAACTAGCATCCGTCAGGATTTGGCGCAGATAATCGAGATTAGTTTCGATTCCGGCGATTTGAGTGCGATCGAGGGCAGCCTGCATATTGGCGATCGCCGTTGGGCGATCTTCGCCCCAGACTATCAGTTTAGCCAGCAAGGGGTCATAGTAAGGGGTAACTTCACCCCCTGTCTCGATCCAAGTATCACAACGTACCCCGTCGGGAAAGTTAACCTGAGTTAAGATGCCCGAATTGGGTTGAAAATTCTTACCCGGATTTTCGGCATAGATGCGGACTTGAATCGAGTGTCCTTGTGGGGATGGGAGTTTGGCATCAAAGAACGTGCGATCGCCAGCGGCGAGCCGAATCATCCATTCTACTAGGTCAATTTGATACACCGACTCAGTTACGCCATGTTCGACTTGCAGGCGGGTGTTGACTTCGAGGAAGTAAAATTGCTGGCGATCGACATCAAAAATAAATTCTACCGTACCAGCCGATCGATAGTTGACAGATCGACCCAATTTGACGGCGGCTGCATATAGTTGAGATCGTAAGTTATCATCGATGCCTGGAGCTGGCGTTTCTTCCACTACCTTTTGATTCCGCCGTTGCAGCGAACAATCCCGTTCCCCCAAGGCAACTACATTCCCATTACCATCACCAAAAATTTGGACTTCAATATGTCTAGCGCGATCGAGATAACGCTCCAGAAAAATTCCGCCCTGACTAAAATTCTGCTTACTCAATCGATCGACTTGCTCGAATGCAGCGGCTAAACTATCAGCATCGCGACAGATTTCCATCCCAATTCCCCCACCGCCAGCCGTACTTTTGAGCATGACGGGATAGCCAATTTGGGAGGCGATCATTTCTGCCTGAGATAGACTCTGAAGTAAATCGCTGCCCATCAACATCGGAATCCCATTTTCAGCCGCGATCGATCGAGCGGTATGCTTGAGTCCAAATTGTTGGATTTGTGCTGGTGTGGGGCCGATAAAGGCAATTCCAGCAGCTTCACAAGCTGTCGCAAAGGCAGCATTCTCACTCAGGAAGCCATAACCAGGATGGATGGCTTGGATGCGATGTTCTTGGGCGATTTGTAAGATGCGATTGGCTTGTAAGTAACTTTCGGCGGCGGTGGCTTTGCCAATGCAGAAAGATTCAGTCGCCATATTTACATGCGGTGCATAACGATCGATCTCGGAATATACCGCGATCGATTGGATGTTTAAGCGATCGAGGGTACGGATGATTCTACAGGCGATTTCACCGCGATTGGCAATGAGGATTCGATCGAGCATAATTGAAAGTTTTTGTATAGTAATATAGCTTAGAACTTGTATACCGATGGACGAAAGATAAAATCTTGGAAACACTCTCCAATCTGTTCGCACCGCTGCAAGCGGTAATTAACAAGAAGAATCAGGAACATGGCTTCGAGGCAAACCACCCTTGGTACCATCGCTTGACATTGGTTGAAGCCAATGGATTACTAAATGTCGAATATCAAGGCGAGTATGAATTGTGGTTCAACAAACGAGCTACTGTAAACATTCTTCAAGATCTATTCCAACTTCTGACTCACCCCGATGTTGCACCCAGATTGCGGTCGTTGACCTACCTGACCGAAGCAACCTTAGCTGCCAACGGCACTTACGATTACAACATTGACCCACTGGTCGATGGGAAGCAGCCGTTTCCGAACCTAATTCGTTTGTCACTCGCGCAAGGTCATGGAGAGGATGGTTACAAGATTTTGACTTCGCCCCAATCCGGTGACGATTGGTATGAAGCTGGTGTGTTAGCAAGGTTGCTAGATAAGGCACCGTTCTTGAAAGAATTAGTGACTCCAGTACCCCCGAATGTTAACTTCTTTCACGGCTGTCAACATCCATTACAGTTATTGGATGTGGATGCAGGATTTGATTGTATGGATTTCATTCGCAATCTCTCAGCCTGCTTACGATTCCCAAACCTCCAAAAGCTTGTGTTTACAGACTTCCGACAGTACTACCTTGATGATTGGCAGAAGCAGACAACAAGTTTAGAGGATTATATTTTGTTCTTTAAGTCGCCAGTCGCCTCTCGATTAAAGTCAATCACCCTGCGAGAGGTAAACCTGACTTCAAACGAGGTAAACCAGATCCTCAATATCCGCAGCGAAGGTGTGGAGATTACCTGCTGCCAAGCTTCAAGATAGGTAGACTTGTAGGTTGTGTTTCGTGCCTCAACCCAACACCCACAAATATTGCGGTTAATATTGTTATTCGTTCAACTCAACCTACGCATGGTTTGGCTTGTCCCAAACCATCAATCGAATCGGGGTGGGATTATAGGCGTTGCACGGATTATTTACCTGTGGACAGTTGGAGATTAAGACCATCACATCCATTTCGGCGCGTAGTTCGACGATTTTGCCAGCTTCCGAAATACCATCGACGATTTCTAGGGTGCCGTCGGCACTGACGGGGACGTTCATATAAAAGTTGATATTACTGACGAGATCGCGTTTGTTCATCTCGTATTTACTTAATTCCAACAGATAGTTTTCCACGCAGGCATGTAAATGCTTTTTGTGTAATCCATACCGGACGGAATTGCTTTCCATACTGCAAGCACCGCCGACTGTATCGTGCCTTCCGCATTCATCGGCAATTACGGTCATCATCACATTGCCTTCATTAGACATGATTTCGGTGCCTGTGGTGATGAAAATATTTCCTTGACGAACAATCGTATCTGGCGCGCTGTAACGCTCGGAGGCATCGTCGGCGCGGTAGAATAATGTATCGACAGCTTGATTGCCTTGCAGATCGATAATGCGTAAAATCTGCCCCTTTTCGATCGTTCGCGACCAAGGTTGACGGGCGGGAATTACTTCGTCATAAATTGCTGTTTCGGGAGTCAATAAGGATCGATCAATTGTCGCAATTGTTGTAGTTAAAGTCATAATCGTTATCTCTCTAAATATTTCGTAAATTAGAATCGATCGAGTGATTTATTTGCTCTGTTGTCGGCGAATAATCAATTGGATCTTTAGGGGCGAGTTTATGTAACTAAATATAATTAGAACTGAAGATTTAGAACAAAACCCGCCCGCCCCGGCAATAAGTCTCGATCGCTATTACCAAATCCGTCGATCTGTCATGAAATTTAATCTTGAGCGAACAACGCATCAGTATTAATAAATCCTCGGATTGCTTCAGGATTAGCAGTTCGACAGAGATCGTCATCCCCAAACGCAGGGGAATTCCAAATTGTTAATTGAATCGGTTTTGGCTGATATGCAGTACTTGGATGTAAAACATGAGGACAGTTAGAAATTACTATCAAAACATTCATTTCTGCCCGTAAGTCTACAAAACTACCAGGCTTCTCGCTTTCGGTTGAATAACTTAAATCTCCATCTGGCGACACCATCACCCGACTGAATAAGTTGAGATTGGGCATCAAGTCTTTACGTGTCAATCCCCGTTTCCCTAAAGCTTTAAGGAAGTTATTGCGAGAATTATTATAATCACCTTCGCCATACTTTTTTGCATTACTGGCGGCATTACTGCAACCACAGATCAGATCGTGACATCCAGAGGTATCTTCGGTAATGGAAAACAGAATCCGCCCCATGTCTGAATACATCACCTTACCCTTACCCAAAAAGGCATTGAACTGAATCTTGGCGGTATCTGCGACATTTAGCCGTTCGATCGGATTATCGGCATTGTAACAGACAATCGAGACCCCCTGAGAACCTGCTAAATCTTGAATCCGAAGGGTTTTGCCCCGTTTAATCACACCATGCCAATAAGCACCACCAGGGAGCTTTTCCTGAAGGCAAATGAGGGTGGGATCGATCGCATCTGCGGGTGTTGAGGGGACAGGGGAAATATCAGTTAAACCAGGATCGGTGGAAAGCGTTGCACTCATAAAGTTCTCCTCAGTGTTCTACATCAAAATACGCGATCGATTGCTACCAAAATAGCCCAGGAGTGCCAACAGAAATCAAGTTAACAAATTTGGCTAACTCTATCATCTGTATGGTTCTCCCGGGCTTTTCTCCCGCCGTGTGGTTGGGCGATATTAACCCCCCAACTGCTTCTCTTGGACCAGCCGTGACGAATGTTTAGCCCAGTCACCGGAACCCTAGAAGCTTCCCTTGCTTATTTAATTGTTTGAAATTGCTTTCCGCCCATCTTAAATGAGAACCGCCATCGAAATCAACCCCTCCAAATTATTTTTGCGATCGCAATTGATTGCTTTTTGTAGTCATGACAATCTACTGTTATGTAATTAAAACTTTTGGTTGAATTAATTCAAAAAGTAGTCAAAGATACAGTTATGCTCGGTGTTCCTTGATACTTTAATGGCAATGCATTACTTGAATATCAGTAATTCTAAAAATTAATTTTCAGTCTCTAGGGTTCCGATCGACAAAGAAGATAAACATCTTTGTCCGATGCTGGTCCGAGAGAGACGGGTCAGCGGATTTGTCTTTGACGATCGCTGGCTACACGGCGGGAGAAAAGCCCGGGAGGAACTCTAGGCAGTTGAAATCTGCACAAGTTTCTCTCGGGCTTTTGAGTAGTTTAAACTGTGAATTGTCACAGAGATCGCTCGATCTTATTTATCCCAAATCTCTAGATTCAATTGTTGAGGAAGTGCTATGAACAGGCGATCGCTACTTGTGACTTTATTCCTATTTGCTATGGCGATGCCGATTGGCAGTTGTAGTAATCCAGGGGTCAAGCAATCAGAACCGACACCTACCGGATCTGCACCGACAGAAACCAGTGTCAAGTTAGGATTTAGCGCGTGGCCGGGGTGGTTTCCGTGGCAAGTTGCACTCGAAAAAAAGATCTTTGAGGCTAATAAAGTCGCTGTAGATTTGAAGTGGTTTGATGGATATTTAGAATCAATTAGCACCCTTTCTGCCGGACAAATTGATGCCAATAGTCAGACATTAGGCGATACAATTAGTTCGGTTGCTGGTGGCGCGGATCAAGTTGTGGTGTTAGTTAATGATAACTCGACTGGTAATGATAAAGTGATCGCCCGTAGTGGGATTAATTCGATTGCCGATCTCAAAGGTAAGAAAGTTGCGGCTGAAGAAGGTACTGTCGATCATTTCCTCCTACTTCAAGGACTCAAAAAGCAAGGATTAACTGCTAAAGATATCCAATTTGTCCCCCTTGAAACAGGTAAAGCAGCCGCCGCCTTTGTCGCCGGAAAAGTGGATGCAGTTGCTGTCTTCGCCCCATTTACTACTCAGGCACTCAAACTCAAAGGTAGTAAAGAAATTTTTAGTTCCAAAGATTTCCCTGGGTCGATTTCCGATCATTTAGTTGTCAGTAGGAAATTTCTCACCGCTCATCCAGAAAAAGTCCAAGCGATCGTGGATAGCTGGTTTGCCACCTTGGATCTACTCAAGACAGATCCAGCCGGATCGATAGCGATTATGTCAAAACGCGGCGGTGTGACTCCGGCTGAATATCAAGAATATGCTGGTGGTACCAAGATTTTCACGATCGAAGAAAACCTCAAAGCATTTCAACCGGGCAATGATATGAGTTCGCTCCCCTTTGCAGCGGAGAAAATGAGTGAATTTCTCACCGAAATTGGTATGGCAAAAACCAAACCAGACTTAACCAAATTATTCGATGATCGCTTTGTCAAAGCTTACGCTGCCAAAATGAAAAAGCCTTAAATTAATTAATAATTAATAATTAACAATTAATAATTGGGTTGTTAGGATGGTGATTTTAACCTCTGATTATAGTTATAGAAACTGCCGGAATCACAGATGTTAACCCCTGGAGTTTATGCGCGAATCGCCGCCCCCATTTAAACCTACTACTACTCTCAGTCCCACTGTTTTTTGGCGATTGGCAGAGGACATTCCGAAACCACTGAGTCTAGGATTAACATTCGTTTCGATCGCGTTGCCGCTGCTGTTGTGGTGGTTGGTAACACAATTTGGCTCGATCGATGCTAAGTTTCTGCCTGCACCCAGTCAAGTTTGGACAGCAGCCATCCGCATGGGGGCATCTGGCGAACTCTGGCAAGACACGATCGCTAGCCTGTGGCGCGTGGGAGTGGGGTTTTCGCTCTCGATGTTGTTTGCCATTCCCATCGGCATTCTCATGGGCAGTTTTGCTAGCATTCGCGCTCTATTAGAACCTTTGTTCGGACTGATCCGCTACATGCCCGCCCCGGCTTTTATCCCCCTCCTGATTATCTATCAAGGCATCGGCGAAGAACCTAAAGTGACTCTGATTTTAGCTGGGACGTTTTTCTTTAATGCCCTGATGGTGATGGATACCGTGAAATTTGTCTCGAAGGATCTGATCGAAGCTACCTATATGCTGGGCGGCAATCGGTTCCAAACCCTCCTGCGCGTCATCTTCCCCCACGTTATTCCTGGCATCCTCGATGCCTGTCGGATCAACCTGGCAGCAGCTTGGCAATTAGTCATCGTCGCCGAACTAGTGGCAGCCACAGAGGGACTAGGGCGCAGAATTAGCGTCGCCGGACGCTTTCTCCGCACCGATGAAATTTTCGTCGGACTCATCGTTATCGGCATCATCGGGCTAATCCTCGACTTACTCTTCCAATCCGCCATCCGCATCATCTGTCGCTGGTCTACATAAGTTAAGGGGTAGTGATTAGGGGTTAGACAAGAAATATAACCAAGACCAAAAGCTATCCCCTTTCCCCTTTCCCCTTTCCCCTTTCCCCTACCCTCTACCCCCTAACTCCTAACCTCATGTTCCTCCAAATCGATCGACTCTCCAAGCATTTCTCCACTCAAACAGGTAAACTTGTCGTCCTCGACGATATTAATCTTTCCATTCAAGCAGGTGAGTTCGTCTGTGCGGTGGGGGCATCCGGTTCGGGTAAATCGACGCTGCTGCGCCAAATCGCCGGACTAGATCGACCGTCATCGGGAGAAGTTCGGATCGAGGGTAATCGGGTGACAAGTCCAGGCCCCGATCGTGGGATGGTATTTCAACACTACACTCTCTATCCCTGGATGAATGTTCAGCAAAATACGGAATTTGGACTCAAACTTCAAGGCGTATCCAAACGGGAACGGCGGGAACGAGCGAGTCATTATCTCCAAATTGTCGGGCTAGAAAACTTTGCTCAAGCCTTACCCAGAGAGTTATCTGGCGGGATGAAACAACGGGTCGCGATCGCCAGATCCCTGGTTTCTGAACCTAAAATGCTTTTGATGGACGAACCCTTTGGCGCGCTGGATATTCATACCAAAGAAATCATGCACCAATTTATGTTAGAGCTATGGGAACGCACGAAGGTGACGGTATTTATGATTACCCATGATGTGAAAGAAGCGGTCTTTTTGTCCGATCGAATTTTTGTCCTCGGCAACCGTCCAGGGCGGGTGCAAAAGGAACTGAAAATCGATTTACCCCATCGCCATGCTTCGATCGATCGGCATCATACTTTTCATACTTACTGTGATGAGATCGTGGCATCAATGCGCCAGACCCAGCGACGGGAAATTATTTCAGTTTAGATAAAATTTGGCAGTTCTTGGTTTGCGAGGTTTGAATGAACAGGATTAGAACCCAGGAATTATTCATCGATCGCTTGTAGAGCCAGCATAATCTCTTCAGGATGAGCTTCAGCATAATCCCACGCAGTGGCGAGATCGCTCTCGGTCAGTTGGGGATACATTTGCAGCAAATCTCGATCGCTACAGCCGAGATCCTGGGCATTAACTAGCTCCCAGATGGCAATTTGGGTATTGGCGATTCGTGCTTCGCCATTACTGATTTCTGGCGGTTGGGGAATTGTCGGCTGTGGACTCACCAAGCTGTGAGTCAATAATTGAATGACCTGCTCTTTTTCAGCGGGAGTCAAGGCTAGTAATTGGGATTCTAAGTCTTTCAGCGTCATAATTTAAGGTATAGCCTTAGATATCCAAAAAGAGTGCAGATTCTATTATGCCTTACAGCTATCTTGATGAGAGCAACGGACACAAATCATTCCAACTCCCCGGTTCACGCCCTCATTATAATCCCGACAGACCTGGGCAAGTCGAGCATATTAGTCTAGATTTGACGCTGGATCTGCCTAAGCAGCGTTTTACGGGTAGTTGTGCGATTCGGCTCAATCCAGTGCGGAGTGGAATTGACTCTTTTACTCTAGATGCGGTAAATCTAGATATTTATCGAGTCCGAATTGATGGTACTAATCATCAGTTTGATTATGACGGCGAATTACTGCATATTCCAGTCAAGGTCGATGTGGTGGCAGGGAAAGTGTTAGATATTACGATCGACTATGGGGTAGATCAGCCGCAACGAGGTTTATATTTTATTCAGCCTGACGAACATTATCCTGATAAACCAACACAGGTATGGACTCAGGGTGAAGATGAGGATTCACGGTTTTGGTTCCCCTGTTTTGACTATCCCGGACAATTAGCCACTTCGGCAATTCGGGTGCAGGTACCACACGATTTTATGGCTATTTCTAATGGGGAATTAGTCGAACAGACGGTTTATGGTGAATATCGGGTTTATCAATGGTTACAAAAAGAGATTCATCCCACTTACTTAATGACTTTAGCGGTGGGCAGGTTTAGCGAAATTGCGGACAGTTGGAATGGTAAGCCTGTCACCTACTATGTCGAAAAAGGTCGAGAAGAACAAGCAAGACTCAGTATGGGTAAAACACCCAAGATGATTGAGTTCTTTAGCCAGAAGTTTGGCTATCCTTATCCTTTTCCCAAATATGCCCAAGTTTGTGTCGATGATTTCATCTTTGGTGGCATGGAAAATACTTCGACAACATTATTAACTGATAGATGTTTGCTGGATGAACGAGCATCTTTAGATAACTTTCATACTGAGAGTTTGGTTGCCCATGAATTGGCACATCAATGGTTTGGAGATTTAATTGTCATCAAACATTGGTCGCACGCTTGGATCAAGGAAGGAATGGCTTCTTATTGTGAGGTCTTATGGACTGAATTTGAGTACGATCGAGATGCGGCAGCTTATTATTTATTAGGTGAAGCGCGCAGCTATCTATCGGAAGATAGAGATCGATATCGACGACCGATTGTTACAAACATCTATCGAGAAGCGATCGAATTATACGATCGCCATTTATACGAAAAGGGTGCTTGTGTTTACCACATGATTCGAGCAGAGTTAGGTGATGAATTGTTTGATCGATTCATTCATACTTTTGTTAACGATCATGCACATAAAACGGTGGAAACGATCGATCTCTTGCGCGCGATCGATAAATCCACCGGACGAAATTTAGCTTTCCTGTTCGATCAATATGTCTATCGGGGTGGACATCCTGAGTATGAAATCTCCTACGGTTGGGATAGTGATAGTAACCTCGCCCAACTCACCGTGAAACAAACTCAAGCAAAAGCGGGTATTCATACTCTCGAAAATGATCTATTTGATCTCAGAATACCGATTGGTTTTGGTTATCTAAAAGATGGGATAGTTGATGTCAAAATCACTAAGATCCGGGTCTATCAAAAAGAACAAGTTCTCTATTTCCCCCTGGAAACTAAACCAGATTTCATCAGCTTTGATGTCGGTAATCACTATTTAAAAACCGTCAGCCTAGAATATCCACTCCCAGAACTCATCACTCAACTCAAGTCAGATCCCGACCCAATTTCGCGGATTTATGCAGCAGAAGCGATCGCCAAAAAAGGCAACCTCCCAGCCGTTAAAGCTCTAGCCGACTGTCTTGCTACTGAAAAATTCTGGGCTGTCCGACTGGAAGCTGCCAAACAACTAGCGACGATTAAATTAGACCAAGCCGTCGCCGCTCTAGTCGCCAACATCGGCGATGAAAATGCCTTTGTGCGGCGGGCAATCATTGAGGAATTAGCCAATATTAAGACTCCCGAAACCTACGCTGCTACTAAACAGTTGGTCGAGTCAGGCGATCCTAGTTACTATGTCGAAGCTGCCGCCTGTCGCACCCTTGGCGGTATGACTAACGCCAGCCTCAAAGACAAGCAGGACGAAGTAATTAGTCTGCTCACCGATGTCCTCAATACCCGCTCCGGCTGGAATGAAGTCGTCCGTGGTGGCGCGATCGGTGGTTTGAGCAAAATGACCGATTCCCCCACAGCCCTTAACACCATCCTTACATACGTTGAACCAGGTATCCCTCAATCTTTACGTTTGCCGTCAATTCGTGCCCTTGGAGCGATTTCTAGTGGTCAATCCGAAGCAAATCTGACTGTTATTATTGACAAATTAGCCGAACTTGCCCGGGACTCTTTTTTCCTGACTCAAGTAGCGGTAGTCAATGCCTTGAGTCAAATGGAAACCGCTAAAGCGATCGGTGTGTTACAAGGTTTAGCTAGTCAAAGTCCTGATGGACGAGTCAAGCGGATGGCGGATGAAGGCGTTCAAAAAGTTCAAAAGAAAATCGGTGCGGATCGAGCAGTCAAGGAGTTACGCGAGGAGTTAGAGGAAGTTAAGAAAACCAACCAAGAGTTGAAGAGTCGTCTGGAAAACTTAGAAGCTAAAAATCAGCAACCGCAGTAACCATCCTACCCAATCTGATCGGCGAAGCAGGTTTTCGACTAGCCAGTACGACCCTGCTAATCGAGAACTTGCTTTTTCGGTTGAAATGCCTACCAGTGGAGAGTTTCAGCGTAGATATAAGCAAAACTAGAGAGAAAAAACCCCCTCGCGTTGGCGAGGGGGTTTTTGTTGGGGATAAGTTGAGTAAAGAACCCACTCAGCAACAGCAAACCCGACACATACCTAATCCTCAAATCCTTTGAAAACAGAGCGATTGCACATAGCTAACAACATCGTCGCAATGCCTAATTTACTTGCTTCTAATACCCAGTAAATCGAGTGCATTTGATTCATCTCAGATGGGATCGATTTTGTTGTTGTCAATATATCTAAATCCAGTCCCAAACTACTCATGTAAGGCGTGAGGATAAAAGTATAGCTCAAGGCGATCGCGACTAACATTGCCATTCCAACCAACATCTTTCGCTCTGCATAGACACTAACACGATCGATATTGCCCAAGGCTAAAATACTACTTAGTGCCGCCGCCGCACATAACAACTCAACCCGATTAAAAATCCAGAAAATACTATAACCTGCCGAGGCAAACCCACTGCTCTCCATCATCCCTGTTGCCCACAAGGTCGGCATCACAGCGAAATCTAAAATTAAACTTCCACTAATCCAGAAACCTAGACTACCCATAGCCAGAAGTTGCCATCGCTGTGGCAGAACTTTGTCCCCAGACAATCTGCTGCTATTTCCGCCATTGAATGTCTGTGTCATATCTCTACCTCATTAATTATCAATCCTTACCTTTAGAATAACTTATGAGATTGATAAGTAACACTAATTTTTGTGTATACGATCGCCCAGCATTAGCTATCCGCTACTTCCAGATATCGATCTTCCAGTAAGAAAGAACCTCGGTCAAATTTTACTACCCAATAATTACCTGGTTGGCGATCGGTAATCAACCCAATTGCCCCAAGCTCAAGGATATTTGGCGGGCGCAACATCGGCATCGGATCGGCTGTTTTGAGATATGCAGGTAACATAGAAATTTTGACTGTGGTACCAATATTAAATTTTTGAGACATATATTATCAATTCACAATTATCAATTTACAAATTATGATTCACCGAGGATCTTTGCATATAAATCGTGACCGCGATCGATAATTTCACCATTAAAGACCTTGACGATGTTCTCCGTCGCCATCTCCAGTTCGGGATCGATTGCTGCTTCATCGGGTTCCACTGTGCTGATCTGAATTGCCCGTTCTAGATCCAGCGATTCTGGTGGTTCGGCAAAGTCCATCGGCGGATCGAGTTCGACAAGATCGAGATCCACTCGCTCTTCCAGCGGCGAGACTTCGCGCACCACTGGTGGCGTTATTGCGAATGGTGGCTGTTCTACGGGTAGATTTTGGACAAGTGCCGCAGAGATCGGCTCTAACCGATCTTCCGGCTCTAATTCTTGCTCATCGGTTAGGTATGTCGTCGGCAGTGGAATTTGTGGTGTGGCAGTTGGCGGCGAGGGCGATACTGCTGGTAGTGCTACTGGCATAGCGGCTGAGGAGACAGCCACTTGGGGTTGACTTTTGCCCAGTACTTCCAATTTGACAGAGATCGATCGACCAAACATAGTACTCAACACCTTTGCGAGTTCGGGTACCTTGCCCATGGCAATTTGCTGCATGGTTGGAGACTTCATCGCCACAATGGCTTGTTCGGCGGTAATCGCGATCAATGTGCCGAAGCCTTTAAATAAGTCTTTAGAGGCAGGCAGAAGCTGCTGTAAGACTTGTTCCCAGGTAGTCTTGAGGTCATCCGAGGCTACTGTTGTGATCGTAGCTGCTGGGGGTGAATTTGCGGGTGGGGCTGGATGATCTTGTTCGATCGCCGGAAGAGATAGGGGCTGATTTGCTGGTGGATTTCGCTGCGGGGCTGATGGAGGACTGGGAGCTAATGGGATAATGGGGCTAACTGGCTGTTGTTGAGTTGTGAGTGTGAGTAAACCTAATAGGGTGATTTCTAGCCAGAGTCGCGGTTGAGTTGTTTGTTTGATTTGGACTTCACTATCTTTAAGATGTTGTTGTCCAGCTAAAATCCAGTTAATTTGCCAAGCTGCGGCAATCTGGCAGAGTTGTGTCCAGGTTTCACTGGTGAGGGCGACTAAATCTGGACGCTGAGGGGCTGTTTTGGCGATGAGTAGATCTCGATAGCAACCAGCTA
Organism: Chamaesiphon sp.; assembly: GCA_041738715.1. Classification (GTDB taxonomy): domain Bacteria; phylum Cyanobacteriota; class Cyanobacteriia; order Cyanobacteriales; family Chamaesiphonaceae; genus Chamaesiphon. The sequence goes on along the minus strand of JBGSPI010000007.1, from coordinate 6,201 downwards.
GATTTTGGAGGACTGTGAGAGGTTCCTTACCCCGTTCGAGGAGACTACGGGTGCGATCAAGTAAACTTTCGGGATCGTTAGTGGAGATCGATTGTAAAATGCCGAGGAGATCTTGCTCTGGCACCGAGCCAATCAAATCCCACACGCGATCAGGTGTAATATCACCACTGAGTAAACTGAGTTGATCGAGCAAACTCTCCGCATCTCGTAAACCGCCTTGGGCAATTTGCGAGATCAGCTGAATCGATGCCGGGGGAATATCAATCTGCTCGGTTTGAGAGATATATGTCAGATGCCTCACCATTGCCGCTAGGGGAATTCGCCGATAGTCAAACCGTTGACAGCGCGAGATAATTGTGGGTAAAACTCGTTGGGGATCGGTGGTCGCCAAAACAAATACTACATGTGGCGGCGGTTCTTCTAGTGTTTTCAACAGAGAGTTGAACGCGGCTGTCGTAAGCATGTGGCATTCGTCGATAATATACACCTTATAACGACACTGAACTGGTGCATATTGAGCACGTTCGATGATTTCGCGGATATTGTCTACACCAGTATTGCTCGCTGCATCAATCTCGATGATGTCTAGGGCTGAACCCGAAGCGATCGACTTACATACCTCACACTGACCACAAGGTTGCGCCGTTGGTACCGAACTCGCCATACAATTAAGAGACTTAGCAAAAATTCGTGCGCTCGAAGTTTTGCCAGTTCCCCGTGGTCCTGTAAATAGGTAGGCAGGGGCGATCTTTTGGAGCCGGAGGGCATTAGTTAGGGTTGTCGCGATCGCCTCTTGACCGACGAGACCGGCAAAAGTTTGTGGTCTATATTTATGATGTAGAGGTATATATGCCATCTGCGGGATAAATAGAAGGAGATCGAGACGATCGGATGGATTCTCTAGTGGAGACTTAACCTAGCGTCACCTTCTAAGATACTCTAGATCGAATGTACCTAAATTGTGCATCAAGGACACAGTAAATGTTAAAAAAAATTTGGCAATCATTAGTGAGGTGGTTTCGCAAATTAGTTGGGCATGGTCCGAGTAGATCGCGAGATCGACTGCAATCTGTGCCACTACCGCCGCTTGATGATACCGATCGCGAGTATCTATTTATGCAATTGCTCGAAGGGGTCGCTCATGGCTGGCAGCAACCACGGGCAATCGGCTTTTTTAACAAAATTAGACACCGGATTCGTAAGTCAGAGTGGCTAGAATGGCTCGATCGATTTGGGCAGAATTTACTAGACTCACCCGTACCCAATTATGAACTAGCTGGCAGGATGGTGCAATTAAGTCAACTCGACTGCGGCGAAGTTGGTGATTTAGCTGGAGAGTACGCTTTTAAATTACTCAATCGACAGGCTGAAGAATTCCCGATGGAAGAATTTCTCCCCATCATGGAATTTAGCTCATCGGATGCAGAGCTACTCAGTGTAGATCGATCTTTTACCGCAGACAATAGATATATCGACTTTCCCGAAGTACCACCCGAACTACTCATTGACGACAATCCACCACCTCAGCAACCACAACGCTCCTTTCAAGCTCAGGCAACAGAAGAAGATCCGACCATAGAAACCCGCGAAATTACCCTCGAAGAGTTTGCAGCGATGCTGCATAAAGATCCTAGTTTGGTAGCAGAACTAGCAGCACAATTTGGGATCGAAACCACCGATCCCCAAGTCATCATTGGTGCCGTGATTGCCCAAATGCAACAGCAGGTGCAACCAATTAGTGGAGATTTGAGTGCTACCGCTGAGGAAAACGCGCCGTCACCAGTACCAGTGGAAAATCACCGCGAGCAACCAACGCCGCCACCACCACCATCCCGAAAATTGGAACATAAGCCTGAAGACCCTTGGGTTGAACCTAGTCCCGCTACCGAAGATACTGTGCCCGAAACGGCTAAATCGATCGAGCGTGGTATCTAGTCATTCACCTACGGTGTGGCAGGATTGCCTGCCACCATCCGTTATGGTGGTGGCAATTTCTTGCCGCCACAACAGCAGCGACGAAATCGATTAGTGCAGCGAAACTAATAAAACTACATGACAATCTAAAAGTAAAATAGTATATGAGCAGAATTACCAATCTATATACAGATGGTGCTTGTTCGGGCAATCCAGGACCTGGCGGTTGGGGTGCAGTTGCCTACTTTGAGGATGGTAGCTGCCATGAATTCGGTGGTTACGCTGCCGCAACAACCAATAATCGGATGGAGATGCAAGCAGCGATTTCCGCTTTGGAATTTTTTACTGAGATTAGTCAAACTGGTCCCTGTGTAATACACACCGATAGTGAATATTTGATTAAAGGCATTACTCAATGGGTTAAGGGCTGGAAGAAAAAAGGTTGGAAAACGGCTGCGGGTAAAGATGTTCTCAACCAGGACTTATGGGAAAAACTCGATCGACTCAATACTCAAGTTCAGTTAAAAATTAAGTCCCCTGTCTCCTGGCAACATGTCCGAGGACATTCTGGGAACGTGGGGAACGAACGCTGTGATACGATCGCCAGAGGGTTTTCCAGTGGCCGACCACCACAACTGCGCCAAAACTATACAATGGAAGCATCAGCGAAATCTCTTGCACCGCCGCTCGCTACAGATTGTGCAGAAGCTCGTTTCTCTCCAACCGATTCGCCAATTATTGCCCCCATGTTAGAAGAAAATCACATCCATCCAGATAGTACCGAACATGTGCCCCGGGAAGTCCGAATTGCCCATCTTCATCACCTGATCGATACTCTGCGCATCACCGATGAAATCGCTAAAAATGGTTATCTAATTACTAGCTCTGAACTGGCCGATCTGATGGATATCAATGCCAGTGCTGTCACCAGTCGGGGTGACAGATGGGCATGGCGAAATTGGATTGTCTCTAGAGTCCGCCGCGAGGGCAATCAGATTCTCTGGCAATTGGAACGAGTGGATGGAGAGTGACGTGCCTGTTGAACAGGCAGGATCTTAGCGCATATCACTAATGGCACCCATAGCTGTAGCGGCGATCGCTTGTTCTGTTGCTTTCGGCAGGTGATGATATTTTCCATTAGCTTGTTTAGCTAACTCTTTAGCAAAACCCGTCGAAATATATTTATTCTCTGTATCGATCACCAGTAATTTAATGCCCAAACCACTAATTCGACTGGCGATATCGAGCAGTTCGGCTTTAATATCTGGTTTCTCATCCGGCGGTATGGTCTCACCTAAAGAACGTGCGAGGGGAACATTCCCCCGTCCGTCGGTAATCGCCACAATCACCACTTGTCCCACATCCCCCGAACTTTGAGCATTGACACCCACTCGCACTGCTTGAGTCAACCCATGTGCTAGGGGCGAACCACCACCGCAGGGAAGACGTTCGAGGCGGCGTTTTGCCATGGCAATCGATCTTGTCGGTGGCAGTAATACTTCAGCCTGTTCGCCTCGGAACGGAATTAAGGAAACTTGATCGCGATTTTGGTAAGCTTCCGTCAATAGTCGCATTACGGCTCCCTTGGCTGACTGCATTCGATTGAGAGCCATCGAACCAGAAGCATCCACCACAAATATCACTAAAGCACCCGATCGACGGGCTAATTTCTTACCCCGAATGTCTCCTTGTTCGACAATTACCTGGCGATCGGGTTGACGTTCGCGGCGGGATTTTTGATAGGGTGCCGCCGCTCTGAGCGTCGCATCTACGGCAACTCTCCGAACTTTCCCCTTGGGTATAATCGGTTTAACGTATCTCCCCCGATCCTCGGAAAATACTAGGCTGCGACTGCCAGATTTACCCTGTTTTTGTTGGGCAGTTTGGGCAAAATACAACACTGTATCATCCAAGATCACGCCTTCAATATCAAAGACAAATTCTTCAGGAATGTTGGGTGGTTCCTCTGGTTGGTCTTCATTTTCCGGCTCATTATCTTCCCGATCATCCTCCTCTTGCTGCTGATCTTGCTCCTGCTCGGATTGATCTTGCGGCGGTGGGGGTGGTGGCGGTGGATTTTCGTCTGGGGGAGTCTGAATTACTGTCGCACGCGGTACGATCACTAATTCCACTGCACGGCGCAAGTCCTCAGCATTAACATTTGTCCGACCTTCTAGTGCGGCGGCGGCTTTTGCCACTCGCACGGCAAATAATTCGGCGCGATGTCCCATTACCCCACCCCGAAGGGCTTCAGTCACGAGGTAGGCAATTTGCTCCCGGCTAATCTGGACATCCTTTAGCCATTCTCGCGCCAGCAAGATTTGGGTTTTAAGATTATCAACTTCTTCGTTGTACTGCTCCAGAAATTTCTGCGGCGAAATACTATAGGCGATCGATTGACCCACAGCCTCGACTCGCTGGTCGATTTCCAGCACTCCATCAGCCGAAAGTGAAATGGCAATTCGATCAAGCAAATGCTCTCTTAATGAACCTTCTTCGGGATTGTATGTGGCAATCAGCAAGGGTTTACAGGGGTGTTGGAAGCTAATTCCCTCTCGTTCGATCTGATTGCGCCCGTCGGTTAACACGCTCAACAGGAGGTTAGCAATTTGGTCGTCTAAAAGATTGATTTCATCGATGTAGAGAACACCGCGATGGGCTTGGGCGAGCAATCCTGGTTGAAATACGGCCGAGCCTGCCACAATTGATTGATCCAAGTCTACCGAACCCAATAAACGGTCTTCTGTCGTTCCCAAGGGAATCTGGATAAATGGAGCCGGAATTACCGTAGTCTGTACTTCCAGATTTGACTCTGAGCCTTGGGTCTCAATTAAGCGATCATCCCACTCATTAGGCTGATTTGGGTCACAATTACTCACCCCGCCGACCGCCACTTCGATCGGTGGCAATAGTGCATGAATTGCTCGTGCCATTACGGATTTAGCTGTGCCACGTCCGCCAGCGATCGCCACTCCCCCCAAAGTTGGATCGACAGCAGCTAGGAGTAAAGCTATTTTGATCGCCTCTTGTCCGACCACAGCAGTCAGTGGAAAGGCAGTGATATTGGAGGATGTGGTCGCTGTCGGCATTGTTGGTAAGTTGTTCGGATCGTCTCTAGATCTATTATTATCTCATTGCTGACCAGATCCTTCGATCTCAAGGTTGATAAATTCGATCGCAACCACTAGTGTTCGCATGGTTCCTTTCGGCAATTACCAACTCTCAAGCTCAGAAAACAACTATCACTTCAAATTTCACAGAGTGGCTAGCTTTTGTCTACCAATTAAGATTACCGATCGACTTGGAACAATTTGCAACCGATTTCAGTCGGTTTTTTCCGGCAGGATTTAACTATTCACCATCTCACTTACTGCCGATTCAATTATATATAATCTACCCCATCAATATTGCTTTACATTCTGTTGTCAGTGAGGATAGAATCAAATCGATAAAAAAATTTGGGGTCTGATACTATAAGTGTTTTTACCGAAGTATTTAATTCAACCAAATCCTAGATCTTTCCGAAAGTTCTACTCGCTCAAACCGTTTGCTAGTAGGAGTCATATCGATTATGCTCGATCTGGTCTACCGCTATGAGTACTGAGGTTGTTTGACATAATGCTCCATTAAGTAATTCACTCTAATCCTGATAGATTGAGAACTACGATGGAATCTGCACTGGATAGATAAAATACAACCTCAAATGTCGAAATGAGCAATATGGCTGAGGCTCATAAAGACGGTCGTGTTAGTATTTATATATGTAAGTCACACATCAATTTATTTGTTCTCAGCATTTTTGCTGATAAAGTCGAGCGATCTCAGAGTCAGATCAAGAAAGTCTACGCCTAATATCTTTATATTTCGGGAAATTTCAATCATGAAGAAATTATTGTGGTATGTTTGCTGCTGTTGGACGCTGTCCCTAGTCGGTGCAGCAGCTAGCCACGCTAGTGCAGGAGGAACCCTTACTGAAGAGACAACGACAACTGGTCCAGCAGCTAATTTGGGTAGAGTAGCCAGTAACGATGATGCGATCGCTCCATTGGCTGACATAATTTCTGATAGTAGCATCGCCCAAGCTCCACCACCGCCACCTGCACCAGCAGAAGTGCCGAGTTTGGCACCAACAACCCCTTCTAGTTCTGAAACGCAAGAGTTACAAGAACAGTTAAGAAATATCAATAATCAGGTACCAACACCTGACAAGTTCAACACCTACATTCCTAGAGTATCACCTGGGTTTAGTATTTCTAACCCAACTGGATTTGGTGCCGATAATAACCT